>JBAUTX010000044.1:0-4017 GCA_049582405.1 Occallatibacter sp.
GAGCCAGACCAGCATAAAGATGATCAGTTGAATGGGAAGGCCCCACTTCAAATAGTTCCGAAGGAATCGCTTCATGCCAGATCTCTCCCGCTAGGCATATCGAACGGCCCCCGGTTCAGGCGAAGACCGTTCTGTTGGTCATTACAGCTACTGCTGAACTACTACTGCTTTTCTGGCGCCATCGCTTCGAAAACAGGCTCGGCGTCGCCGACGATCTTTGTCGCCAGTGCAAGCCGCACGATGCGCACCGTCTCCAACACCTTCTCCGGCGCGATTCCCTGCATTTTGGCTTTGTTGGCCATCGCCTGAATGCATGCCTTGCTGCTGGCGGCGAGCGCCGATGCAAGATAGATCAGCGTGCGGGTCTCTTCATCGAGCGCTCCCTCGGCCGGCATGGCGTAGGCCCTGGACCGCAGATGCTCGTACAAGAGTCCTTCATCGACCGCTACGGCCTTTTCGATGGCCGAAGGAATCGAACCCATGGTTTTACGCATCATGCCGAAGACTTGTTCAACGGTTGGCTTCTGTTCTGGATTCACTTATTTCTTCCTTCCTTGATTTTTCCTGCGTATGGACTCTTCACAGGAATAAAGTCACATCGCGTGCTCGGTGTTACCCTAAACTTCTGCTTCTCACCTGTTTGTCTTCCGTTAGGCAACAAGAGTGGTCCAGCAAAAATAGCTCCCGACTCCGACGAATACTGTTCCGGTGATCTTCCGCGCCCATGGCTCCAGCGCAGTCAGGCGTTTGAATGCGGCAGCTACCGATTTAGCGCCAAGCGCGATCAGGACTGCAAAGGCAAATACCGGTAAGGCAGTTCCCAGCCCATAAAGCGCGGGCAGGACAACGACAGACTTGGACTCGATCGCAAGAGGAATAAGACTCCCAAAGAACAGTGCAGCCGAGGTTGGACAAAAAGACAGCGCGAACAGCATGCCGAGAGCCCCGGCTCCCCATATGCCGCGCTTGCGGTCGGGCAACTGAAAGTCCTTCTCTCTGATCAGAGTCAAAGACGGCAGGCGAATGATCCCGAGCAGGACGAGCCCCACGACAACGAGGATTGGGCCCATCGCCTTGTTTATGTAATGCTGAAGCCAGAAAGATAGGTGGGGAATGGAAAGGATTGTCAGCACAGACAGTGCCGCAAGAAGAACATAAGTCGCCGTCCGCCCCAGCGTGTACAGGAGTCCATTTGCAAGCACGCGATCCGTATGTCCAGCCTGTCTGCCGAGATAAGAGATCGCAGCAATATTCGTCGTCAATGGGCAAGGGCTGATGGATGTCAGAATCCCAAGCCATAGAGCCGAAAGGCCGCCCAGGAGAAACGTGGTCATTGGACTCTCTCAAGGGCGGCCTGTATGCCGCTCTTTACGTAGCTTCGAAATGCCGGCTCGTTTTTCACCAGCGTCCAGACATCCGTCAAATTCGTGTAGCCAGTCTGTTTCCCATCTCTGTAGGTCACAAGGACCAGCGACCAGGTGATGAGCTTGTAGTCGTCGAACAGGTGTTCGTTCCCAGGCTGCTCAACATTGACGGACTGCCATTCCAGTTGATCCGTCTTGAGCTGTGGCCCGAACTCGGAGGTCACCACATCGTGAGAGAGACCCTCAATCTTCCTGCAGGTAAAGCACCGTGTTTTGCCATGAAAGTAGTAGGCAACGACCTTGGAATCTCGCGTACCGCCGGAAGTTCCTGCTGCCGAAACGGCCTCTGAGCGATGCGTCCCGCTGATTCGCGCCAGCACGGCGAAGAACAAGGCCCCCACGATCACGGTGAATGCGGCTACTAGCTGAGATCTACGCTTCATGAGTTCCGTCCAGAGTGCGCTTTGCGGTGCTTGGCACTCTCTCTCCCTAGCAGGTGCAACTCCATGGACAAGCAGTTAAGTCAGGCGCGTCGTGCCAAACCGGAGGTATGTCTCTCTCACGCTCGATGGTCGAAGAACCAAAGACGTTCCGAGCGGCTTCCATAGCCACACTTTCGATCGTTCTGCGATCTGCCTCCACGCCAAGTGCGCGTAGAGTCACCAGGAAGTCGCGGTGGGGTCGAGCTCTTCGGTACTCGGGTTCGCGCGGCGGATGCGGTAGAACTTTCTCCGCCAGGTCAAAATCGAAATCGACCAGCAGAGTGCCATGCACGAGCAGGGACCTCCACCGGCGTGCCTGCGCGTTGCCGGAGATCTTCCGGCCCTCAACTGTCACATCCGAAGTGCCCAGCGGCGCACCAGTGACGCCAAAGGCCGAAAGCATGGCACAAACCACATCCGCCCCCTGGCGAAAGCTGGCTTTTAAGTTGATGTGATCAGGCGCTGGCGTCACAAGCGAATAGTTCAGCACGCCGCTCGTCTGGAGCACTGTGCCACCCCCCGTGCACCGCCTGAGCACATCCACTCCAAGCAGCGTGCATGCGGCCGAATCCACAACCTGTCCCTCGCGTTCATTGGACCCCATCACGACGGCCGGCGGCCCTCCCCACCAGAAACGGAGAAGGTGTAGGCCGGTTGTCCACGCCGATCTCGCAACAGATTCATCGAGCGCGAGGTTCGCGGCCACCGTCGGAGCTGTCCAAAACATGACTTTCATTACTTTGCCGGCGTTCTGCCGCTCCTGAATTCCCGATAGGCCTGAAGCAGCGCATCGCGGTATTCTGCTTCCTCGTCCGCTGCAACCGGGTGGTAAATCTTCACCGCTTTAAGCAACTCTGCACCGTCTTCACTGTCGGCAGAAACACCGCGCGCAACGCACTGCTCAAAGATCAGCGGCAGACCGGCGATGGCGATCACCTTATCCCCGACGGTGATCTTCCCGCCCGGCAGCGGACTCGAACACGCGCACTGCGCTTGCCGTGCGCCAGACTCCGCGCCTTCGGCGCCGCCAAAATCGGACGCCGCCACTAGGGAATCCACCTCGATCGCGGTCCGCTCGGCAACTGCCCACACTGCCTCTGTATCTTCCTGTGTCAGCGCACCAGATGAGCAGTGGCAGCCGTCGATTCCGCTTTGTAGGATCTCTGGCACCACGAGGGATACGCTCACCGGCCCACTGTGTTTCTCCGTGCCCCACTTCGCACACTGCTTCTCGCAGCCGTCGATGGTGATCGTCGGATGGGTCCGGGCGAAGTTCCGCTCGCCCTCGTTACCGGCCAGAAACAGCGGCAGACAAAGCGTTACGGTCCGGTCCGGACGCAGCAGCTCGAGAACGCGGCGCGCCGCCAGCCGCGAAATGGTTCCGCCGGGAAGTGCCTCGCCGCTGCACGAAATGATGCCGACCTTCGCAATCTCTGCGCTCATTGGACTTCTCCCTCTATGTCATGCAGACTTGCGGCTTCGCAGGTTACGCTCTTTGCAATTTCCCGCGTGATCATCCAACCGTCGTCCGTTAGTGCCGTGGCCGTACCCGGCTTGGCACCGCGGAAATTCCGGAACGCCTCAGCCACCTGAATCGCTTTCGCAACGCGCCCTCCCGCCAGTTCAACGTTCTTTTGTGCGCAGGCTTTGGCGCAACCGTCAATGGTGATGCAGGCGTGACGTTGCACCGAAGCAACTGCGTCCGGATCGCCCTTGACCAGAAGCGCCAGGCAGAGCGTGGCCGTCTTATCGCGGGCCAGATCATCCGTCACGAGGTACGTGGCTTCCCGTCCGATCAGGCCATGCACCTTGCCGATTCCGCTGCATGGAATGATGAGCGTGGTTTGGTTGCCAGGTCCGCTTTCCATTTCTATCTACCTCTCAAGCTTCTTCCGCTTTGTGCTTCACGGTCTTTGCGTATGCTTCCGGGGCCAGGAGCAATTCCTGATCTTCGGGCCAATTGCTTAGCCGCATCTCCACCAGCCATCCCCTGCCGTAGGGGTCTTCGTTAATGAGGCCGGGGTTCGCAACTGCCTCGGCATTAATCGCGACGACTGTGCCGCTGGCTGGCGCGATGATTTCAAACACTGCTTTTGCAGATTCAAGACTGCCCAACTCGCCGAACTGGTCTACGGTCGTGTCTGTCTTTGTGGCATCGAAGTAGTTGATGT
>JBAUTX010000045.1:0-26425 GCA_049582405.1 Occallatibacter sp.
GGTTCGACCCAACCGAAAAGGTACCCTTAATGAGTCGTTCGCGAAACGTCCGCAGTCGCTCGATAGCTGCGGTGGCTTCCACGAGGCCGTCGAATGTGAAGTTGAGCTGGTGGCGATAAGGCACGGAGATGAGCGCGAGACGAATGGCTGAGGCCTTGTAGCCGCGCAGGAGCAAATCGCGCAACGTATAGAAATTGCCTTCGCTCTTGGCCATCTTGCGGCCATCGACGAGCAGGAAGCGCACATGCATCCAGTGGTGCGCGAGCGGCTTGTGCGTGACGCTCTCGCTCTGCGCAATCTCGTTCTCGTGGTGCGGGAACATAAGATCTTCGCCACCGGCGTGGAGGTCGAAGCTGTCGCCGAGGTAGGCCATGGACATGGCGGAGCACTCGATGTGCCAGCCGGGGCGGCCGCGGCCGATCGGGGTGTCCCATGCGGTTTCGCCCGGCCTGGCGGCCTTCCAGAGGGCGAAGTCGCGGGCGGAATCTTTCTCGTATTCGTCGACATCGACGCGAGCGCCGTCTTCCATGCCGCTCAAGTCTTTCTTGCTGAGCTTGCCGTAGGCGGGAAAGGCGGAGAGACGGAAGTACCAGGAGCCGTCTTCGGTCCGGTAAGCGGCTTTGGCCTCCGCGAGCTTCTGGATGAGAGCGACCATGCGGTCGATGTTTTCAGTGGCGCGTGCGATGACCTCGGGGCGCTCGACGCGGAGAGAGTCCAGATCTTCAAAGAAAGCATCGACGAAGCGTGGTGTGTATTCGCCGATGGGAATGCCGGCAGCAGTCGCGTTGCGGATGATCTTGTCGTCAACGTCGGTGATGTTCATGACGTGGCGCAGCTTCATGCCTGTGAGCTTGAGGAAGCGGCGGAGGACGTCGACCTGGAGAAAGGTGCGGAAGTTGCCGATGTGGCCGTAGTCGTAGACGGTGGGGCCGCAGGCGTACATGCGCAGGGTCTGGCCGTCGGAGGGGACGAGCTCGTCGGTCTGTCCCGTGAGGGTGTTGTAGAGGCGGAGAGTCATCGTTATGGCCTGACTATACGAGGCCGCAAGCGATTGAAAGAGTGCGCATTGCGGCCAATCCGATTGTAGCAGCGGGGCGGACTGATGCGCGCGGACTGGTGGCCGGCTGACGAAGGGAAAGATGAGCTGGCCGAAAGAAGAAGGTTGACCTCAAGCGAAAGGGCCGGTAGAGTGGTTGCATGAGTTTGTGTCTCACTCCGGTTTGTTGTTGCATGCGTTGTCGCGTGCTGCGCCGGATTGTGGGATAAGGCAACCTAAAACTCAGACCTATCCCAGGAAGCCCGCGATGCAGCCACTCTGCTGACGCGGGTTTTTTTATTTCCCCTAAAAAAATCAAACGGAGAGATTGCATGACAGCGATCGCAAGCGGGCCCGCAGGGCTCGCGCAGAAACCGAGCACAGCTCACAACGCAGGGAGGCGCGAGGGCACGCAAGATCGCATCGCCACACCGGAGCGGCTCAACCACATGCAGCTGCTGGAGGCCGAGAGCATTCACATCATCCGTGAAGTGGTGGCGGAATTTCAGAAGCCAGTGATGCTCTACTCGATAGGAAAGGACTCATCGGTGATGCTGCGGCTGGCGCAGAAGGCCTTTCACCCCGCACCGATTCCCTTTCCGCTGCTGCACGTGGATACGGGATTCAAGTTTCGCGAGATGATTGATTTCCGCGACCGCTACACGAGCGAGCTGGGCGTGAAGCTGCTGGTGTGGCGCAATGAGGAGGCGATTGCCAAGGGCGCGAACCCTGTGCAACTGGGTACGCAGCGCTGCTGCGGCCTGCTGAAGACGCAGGCTCTGCTGGATGGGTTACGCGCGCACGGATTTGATGCGGCCTTTGGCGGAGCCCGGCGCGATGAAGAAAAGTCGCGCGCGAAGGAGCGCATTTTTTCCTTCCGCGATAGCGTGGGGCAGTGGGACCCGAAGAATCAGCGGCCGGAGCTATGGAACCTGTTCAATGGCCGCATCGGACCGGGCGAGAGCATTCGCGTCTTTCCGTTGTCGAACTGGACCGAGCTGGACATCTGGCACTACATCCACCTTGAAAAGATTCCGATTGTGCCGCTGTATCTGGCGAAGGAGCGCAGGATGCTGGTGCGCGCCGACAGCCTGATTCCAGTGGAGCAGCCGTTTGTGAAGGGATTGCCGGGCGAAGAGCAGTGGGTGAAGTGCCGGCTGCGTTCGCTGGGCTGCAGTCCCTGCACGGGTGCAATTCGATCGGATGCGGATACGGTGCCGAAGATTATTGCCGAGCTGACGCAGATGCGGAACTCGGAGCGGGCGAACCGCATTATCGACCATGACCAGGATGGATCGATGGAACTGAAGAAACGCGAGGGCTACTTCTGATGGCGGAATCGACCTACAACACAGCGGCGGTGCTGGAGCCGGATGAGACGGATCTGCGCATTGAAGAGCAGCTTGCCGCGGAGCGCGCAAAAGACCTGCTGCGCTTCAGCACGGCAGGCAGCGTGGATGACGGCAAGTCGACGCTGATCGGGCGGCTGCTCTATGACTCGCGCAATGTGTACGACGACCATGTGCGCGCGGTGACGCACAACGCGGAGATTGACTTCGCGCAGTTGACGGACGGGCTGCGCGCGGAGCGCGAGCAGGGCATCACGATCGACGTGGCGTACCGCTTCTTTTCGACAGCGAAGCGGAAGTTCATCATTGCGGATACGCCGGGGCATGAGCAGTACACGCGCAACATGGCTACGGGCGCATCGACGGCCGACGTGGCGATTGTGCTGGTTGATGCGCGCAAGGGCATCCTGGACCAGACACGGCGTCATGCGTGCATTGCATCGCTGCTGGGGATTCCGGTAGTGATTGCGGCGATCAACAAGATGGATTTGGTGGGATTTTCGGAAGATGTCTTTGCGCAACACAGCCGAGCATTGGAGACCCTTGCGAAGCAGCTTGAGATTCCGGATCTGCGCGTTGTGCCGGTGAGCGCGCTGGATGGCGACAACGTGGTGCATCGAAGCGGGCGCACACCCTGGTACGACGGGCCGAGCCTGCTGGAGCTGCTGGAGACGGTGCCGCTGGCGCTTGAGCGCTCGCATGCGGGGCTGCGCTTCCCGGTGCAGCGCGTACTGCGGCCGCACCAGGACTTTCGTGGATTTGCGGGGCAGATCAACGCGGGTACGGTGCGGGCCGGCGATGAGGTGGTGGCGTTGCCTTCGGGGAGACGCACGCGTGTTCGCACCATCACCACGTGGGAAGGCGATCTGGATGTGGCGCGTGCGCCGCAGTCGGTGGTGCTGACGCTGGAGGATGAGACGGACCTGAGCCGCGGCGACATGATTGCCGCTGTCGATGGGAAGCCGCACAGGACTCGGCGGATCAAGGCGACTGTGGTGTGGATGCAGGCGAAGCCGCTGCGCACGGGCGCGACGTATCTGATGAAGCATACGACGCAAACGGTGCGGGCGCACGTGGCGGCGATTCACTCGCGGATGGATGTGGAGCGCCTGGAGCAGAGCGAATCCGAGCAACTTGGGCTGAATGATATTGGCGAGTTGACGCTGGAAATGACGCGGCCTCTGCTGGCCGATCTCTACCGTGAGAACCGCACGACCGGCAGCTTCATCCTGATTGATGCAGAAGATAACGCGACGGCGGGTGCGGGCATGATTTGCGCCATCGAGGACGCGAAGGACGATGCGCTGCTGGGCAACCGGACGATGCACGGCGTGCTGGTGGTGGGCAATCGCGCAGAGCTTGCGTCGCAACTTGAAACGACGCTTCTGGAATCCGGTGCACTGGTGCTTCGTACGCGAGCTGCGGTGTCACCCGCTCTGGTAGCGGTTGCGCGTCTGGGCGCCTTCATTCTGGTGGAGAGTGACAGGGCGCTCCCCATCACGCTTACGCCCGTGCATGGGACCGGCACAACGAGCCACGAACTCGCCACGGAAGACCCTGACGAGATTCTCAAAGCAGTGCAGCGCCTTGGCGCAATTCCCGATGGAGAAGATGAAAATGACAACGGCCTGGGCATCTGAGATCGAAACGCGCGCGAACGAAGCGAAGAGCTTCCTGCGGGAGCAACTGGCGGAGGCGACCGATGTATGCGTGACCAGCAGCTTTCAAGCGGAAGACGTAGTGGTGCTGCACATGGTGCGCGAGACGCTGCCGGATGTGCCGGTGCTGTTCCTTGAAACGGGCTATCACTTCCCGGAGACGATTGCCTATCGCGACCAGATGGCAGCGGAGTGGAGATTGAACCTGATCAACGTTCTGCCGGATCTGACCGTCGCCGAGCAGGAGAGCCAGTTTGGCATTCTGCACCAGACGGCGCCGGATCGCTGCTGCGGCCTGCGCAAGGTGGAGCCGTTGTTTCGCTCGCTCGCGCCGTATCGCGTGTGGATTACAGGGCTGCGGCGGCAGCAGTCGAAGTCGCGCGCAAACCTGCAGACCGAAGAGCCGTTCACGCTGCCAGGCGGGCAGGTGCTGAAGAAGCTGAGCCCGCTGGCGGATTGGACGACGCGCGAAGTGTGGCTGTACGCGCAGGCCAATGCGATTCCGCTGTTGCCGCTTTACGACAAGGGCTACACGAGCATCGGATGCGCGCCGTGCACGAGTCTGCCCTTTGATGCGAATGACCCGCGCTCCGGGCGCTGGTCGGGCCGCAAGCTCGAATGCGGCATTCATATCCAGGCTTCGTGAAATGCGGAGAGCGTGATGGATTTTCTGCTGGGCTTTCTGATTGCAGCGATGATCGCGATGACCGGCGTGGGCGCGGGCACGGTGACGGCGCCGCTGCTGATCCTGCTGCTGCATCTGCCGGCGGAGGCGGCGGTAGGCACGGCGCTGGCCTACTCGGCTGCGGTGAAGCTGGTCCTGGTGCCGGTGCAGGTGGTGCGGCGCGCGATTGCGTGGCCCACACTGGCCATGATGCTGGCCACGGGCCTGCCGGGTGTCGTACTGGGCACGCTGCTCTTTCGCCGGTTGACGCGGACCCATGCAGATGATCTCTGGCTGTATCTCGTGCTGGGCGCGATGATCGCGATTCCTTCGGCATGGCATGTTTACCGGCACTTCCGCCCGGCAGCGATCCATGCGGGCCGGGCGCATCGTCCGGGCTGGCTTGCGCTGACCATGCTGCCCGTGGGCGCGGAGGTGGGTTTCTCGTCCTCCGGCGCAGGCGCGCTGGGAACGCTGGCGCTGATGGGCTTTACGCCTCTCGACACGGAGCGCATCGTCGGCACCGATCTTGCATTTGGATTGTGCCTGGCGCTGGTGGGCTGAGGGCTGCACCTGAGCCATGGCGGCATCGATGTCGGGTTGCTGGAGCGG
This sequence comes from Occallatibacter sp., assembly GCA_049582405.1. Taxonomy (GTDB): domain Bacteria; phylum Acidobacteriota; class Terriglobia; order Terriglobales; family Acidobacteriaceae; genus Telmatobacter. The sequence goes on from JBAUTX010000045.1 coordinate 5,320, forward strand.
CTTGTGGAGGGCGGCGTGCTCGGCGCGGTGGTGGGCACCAGCCTTGCTGTGCGGATTTCGGCGCGCGTGATGCGCCTGGCGCTCGCGCTGTGGCTGCTGGCGCTGGGTATGCAACTCTGCTGGCAAGCTTTTGCGCAGGCGGCTCGATAAGAGCAAGACGGCTCTGACCTCGCGTAGAATGCGCATCATGGCGGAACCGCTTGTCGCGCAATGGATGTTGACAGCTCTCGCCGGTGGACAGGGCGTTGCGCCGGTCCTCGTCGATTTGAATCGTACACATGCGACGCATCCGTTATGGCCGGGCCATGCGCGCTTCCACCTGGTGGCCCAGGTGGTTGCGGGCCTTGTGACCAGCGCCGCGGAGATTGCGCTGCTGTGGTGGCCGGGGCCGGGGCATGGAGTGCGCTTCTCTTTGGCGGCGTGCCTTTCTGCAGCGCCGCTGTTGGGCTATACCGTTGCAATGCTCGCGCGCCGGTTGTATCAAGGAACGCTCAGCGACCCACAAGGGATTCCACCAGCACGCATTCACACGCGCCGCGGTGTGATCGAGTTTGAAAGCAACATCGTGGTGATCGCGGTGGCGGTCCTCTGGCTGGCGGCCGCCGTGTTGCTTTATTGAGACAAGCCGAGCGGACGGGGCGTTCCATGAGGGCAAAACGAAAGCGCCGAAGATCCTTAAGATCTCCGGCGCTCTCCGGGTGTCCTCATAGCTCGTCGAATCTGACGCCATCCGGCAACGCGCGACGATGAATCGTCAGTTTTCACCCGAGATTGCAACTGCCAGCCTGACCGTCCGCCTTACTTCCAAGTTCCATCTCATCAGCCTCTGTGGCTGGGCCACACAGGTTGGTTTGACTTCCCTCGTCCGTGCTGCGTCCGCAAAGGGCCGGCGGCAAATCTCTGACTTCCACCGAACTTTGCATCGCCCTGCGAAACCGGGAACGAAGCTTCGATTTCATCGTTATCCACATCTTTCGCGAAGCGACCGATGCTTGTCACGACTTCTGTCGAATTTTCGTCTTCCAGTCTGGCTTTCGATGCTGCTTCTGCTTCAATCAAATTTGGAATCAACAGCGAAGCTGCTGTCCCGTGTCTGAGTTGCTGCTGAAACCTACATCTACTCTTCAGGCTGGAAACGTCGTTTCCAATTCCCTACAGGTCCACCAACTGGAGAGACGATGCGCCTGTCGCGCCTGTGAATACAAGTGAAAAAAAGAGATTTATCTGTGGATATCACCAGGGATTGTGCAAACGGCGCAGATTCTTCGCGGCTTGCGTCTGGAGCGGCACGCTCTGTCTTCTTTCGTGAAATAGGACATGCAGCGAGGAGGCCCGGTGGGGTGCGGCAGCGGGGCGATTCAGTCGCGGCCGGAGCCTGGGGCAGGGATGTCGAAGGTGGAATACTCCCTGGTTTGGCCGTCAATCTCCGCGCGAAGTTCATTCCAGAGCTCGTCCGGAATCTTGAGGAAGACCTCAACGACAGCGGGGTCGAACTGTGTGCCGGAGCAGCGCAGAATTTCGGTACGGGCAGCGTCAAAGCTTCTGGCGCGGCGATAGGGACGGTCGCTGGTGATGGCATCGAGCGCGTCGGCCACTGCAAAGATACGGGCTCCGATGGGAATCTCATTGTCCTTGAGCCCGCTGGGATAGCCGCTGCCGTCGAAGTGCTCCTGGTGCGTGTACACGATGGCGGCAGCCTCACTGAGGAAGGGAATCTTGCGCAGGATGTTGTAGCCGCGGCTGCAGTGGTCGCGCATGATTTCCTGCTCTTCCGGCGTGAGCTTGCCGGGCTTGCGCAGGATCTCGTCCGGGATGGCCATTTTGCCGATGTCGTGGAGGAAGGCGCCGCGCGCAATGATGCGAATCTCCGCAGGTGAGATACCCATGGCGCGAGCGAGCGCGATGGTGTATGCGGTGACGCGCTTGGAGTGCCCCTCGGTCTCCGAGTCCTTCAAGTCGAGGGCATCGCCCAGAGCTTCCAGTGTGACGTCGTAAGAGTGCTCCAGATCCTCCATGGCCTGCCGCAGCATCTCCGTGCGCGCCCGTACGACTTTTTCAAGATTCTGCTGATAGTTGTGATCGTCCTGCAGGGCCTTGCGGTAATCCAGAGCGCGCTGGACGGTGGCGACCAGATGCTCGCGTTCAAAGGGCTTGAGGAGATAGTCGTATGCGCCGCGCCGCATCGAGTCAATGGCTACGCTGATGTCGTGAATGGCGCTGACCATGATGACCGGCACCTGCGAATATTCTGCGCGAATGCGTTCCAGGAGGGCGATGCCATTGCCATCCTGCATCACAATGTCGGTGAGGACCAGATCGAAGGTGCGCGTCTTCAGAATCTCGATGGCCTGGGATCCGCTGCCGGCCAGGTGGACATCATACCCGTGGTGCTCAAGGGTCGCGCCAATCATCGTGCGCACGGGGGCTTCGTCGTCGACCACGAGAATCCGGGCGGGACTGCTCCCTTTCGCGCTCACGCGCCCATGCCCATGCCCTGGCTTGGGGCGCGCAAGGTTCGCGCTTCTGGCTCCACCGAGTTTGCCGTCAAAAGCCAAAGAAATTTACCTGTCCAACAGCCATTGATCGACCGTGCTGCAGGTCCTTTCTCGATGATCCCAGGCTTCCGAGCCCTTCGGGGATTGAGGTGTTCCGTCCTTTAAGAATCTGGCCGATGCGGAGCAGCAGAGGGGAACCAGGCCAGGATTGTCTTGCTGTTTCGCGTTGATCTTCCTAGTTGCTGGCCGATCCGGCTATATATCAACTTATAAACTTGCTCCGGCATACGTAACTCGAAGGTACACGTCACGCATGCCCCATGCAAGCGAATCCGACGCAAGAACCAAGATATTAAAGCGGCTCGTCGGCTCTTTCCAGGCTGGTGCGCAGTGCGCCTGCCCTGTTTTGGGATGCGCGCAGGCACTTCGGATTTCGATGAGCGCCGACTATTTCTTTTCCGCTTGCTGTGCCCGCTTTGCCGAAGCCCAACCCTCCTTTGTGATCTGCCTTGCTCGGCCCAGGGCCAGTGCGCCGGCAGGGACGTCGCTTGTAATGCAGGACCCCGCTCCGATATAGGCGCCGTCCTCAATGGCGACGGGGGCAACCAGCGTGGAGTCGCTTCCGACGAACACACCTTGCCCGATTCGCGTGGTGTGCTTATGGACGCCGTCGTAGTTGCATGTGATCACTCCCGCACCAATATTCGTTCCCGCCCCCACTACGGCATCGCCCAGATACGTCAGGTGATTGGCCTTGGCGCCCTTGCCGATGCGCGCTTTCTTGGTCTCAACAAAGTTGCCGATGTGCGCATCTTCCCCGATTTCGCTTCCGGGACGCAGGTGCGCGAATGGGCCAATCCTGGCACCGTCCGCCACCGTGCTCTCCGTAAGCACGCAACTCTGCCGAACAAGAACGCCGTTGCCCAGCCTGCAATCTTCCACCACAGAATACGACCGAATTCGACAATCCGTTCCTACGCATGTATGGCCCAAAAGTTGTACGAACGGCTCGATGATCGTATCCGGGGCAACTTCGACCTCCGCGTCGATGACGCAGGTTTCAGGGCGGAAGATTGTGACGCCGGTGGCCATGAGTTTTTTCGCGGTCGCGAGCCGCAGGGCAGCGTCCAGGTCCATCATCTCCGCGATGGTGTTTGCGCCGAGCACCTCTGTGGGCTCGGCTGCTTCGATGGCCACCACGCGCTCGCCAGCCGCGCGCAGCAGGCCTGCCATATCCGTGAGGTAAAGCTCACCCTGCGCATTGTTTGCCGTGAGCTTGTCGAGATGGGCGAGAAGCGGCGCAGTCCGGAAGGCGTAGATGCCGGAGTTGATCTCCCGGATGGACCGCTGGGCAGGCATGAGGGCCTTTTGCTCCACGATCGCCTGGACGTCAGGCGAACTCGCTGCCACGCGCAGGATGCGGCCATAGCCCGTGGGATCCGCCGGCGAGGCGGTCAAGATGGTCATGGCCGCGTGCTCTCCCTGGTGGAATTTCCATAGCTGCTGGATCGTCTCGCTGCGGATGAGCGGCACGTCCCCGGAGAGGACAAGGATGTTGCGGTATGGGGCAATGGCAGTACGGGCGCACTGGATGGCGTGTCCGGTGCCGCGCTGCTCGGCCTGCTCAACGAACTGGACGCCGGTGGCGGCCACCTCCTGGCGTACGTGCGCGGCCTGGTGGCCGATCACGACGTACACATCCGCCGGCGATACGAGGCGGGTGGCAGCGGCGATCACGTGGCTGAGAAGCGGCTTGCCACCGACCTCATGCAGCACTTTTGGCCGGCGGGATTTGAGGCGCGTGCCTTTGCCTGCCGCCATGATGACCACGGCCAGCCCCGCGTTGTCAGGCTGGCCGGTATTCTCTTTCTTGCTCACTGCTTTGTCTCCGAAGGCGGGCCTTGCTGAGGCATGGGAATTGTGATGTCGACGGGATGGATTGTGCCCATCTGCAGCGCGTCGAGCCCCGGCTGAATCTCCGCCTGATTCCCGACCACCAGCACGGCCAGCTTGTCCGGGTGGATGTACTTCTTCGCGACACGCTCCAGATCGGGGATGGTGACCTTTTCGATGGCGGCCTTGTAGGTCTCCAGATAGTCGGCCGGGTAGCCGTAGAACTCAAGGCGCAAGCGCTCGGCCAGGACTTTCTCCCGCGTGTCATAGAGGAAGAGGAATGAATTGAGGATGTCCTCTTTGGAGCGATTCAGCTCTTCCTGCGTGAAGGGGCGTGTGGTGAGGCCGGCAATTTCGGTTTCGGCGGCCTTGGTCGCCTCCACGGTGGAGACGCTCTTGGTCATGACCACGACCCGGAACGTGCCTGGATGGTCGTACGAATAGCCGTAGCCGCCGCCAACCGCATAAGCGAGGCCGAGCCTGGTTCGCACCGTCTGGAAGAGCCGGCTGCCGAAGCCGCCGCCGAGAATGTCGTTCATCACGGCGAGAGCGGGCACGTCCGGGTTGTTGCGTTCCGTGCCGAGACCGACAATCTGCACGTTAGATTGGTTCACATCCTGCTTGTTAATGAAGTAGAGCGCCGGCTTGGGGTCGTCGAAGACCTCCTGGCGCTTGGGCAGGGGCTTTGCCATGGGCAGGGGCTCGAAGGTGGCGCGCAGTTTGGCCTCCATGGCGGCGGGGTCAAAGTCTCCGCTGATGGCGACGATCAACTTGCCGCTAACACTGCGATCATGCCATGCCTTCAGGTCGTCCACCGTCACCGCGGCTACGGTCGCCAGTTCCGTCTGGCGTGCGTAAGGGCTGGCGGCGCCGTAGACCAGCTTGCGAGCTTCGCGGTTGGCAATCTCGCCCTGATCGTCATTGCGGCGGACGATGCCGGTCGCCTCCTGCTGCTTGGCCAGCGCCAGCTTGTCATTGCTGAATTTCGGATGGAAGAGCAGATCGATGGCAAGCGCATAGACCTGATCGGCGTCGCCCTTGAGCGAGTCCCATGAGAGGCTGGTCGAGTCGATGTCCCCGTTTGTCTCAATATGCGCCGCTTTGGATTCGAGCAGATCATCCATGGCGTCGCCGCTCATTTTCTCCGTGCCGCTGGTGCGCCACGCCTGCCCGTAGAGATCGACGAGGCCCAGCTTTGCCGGATCCTCATCGCGCGAGACGCCGGGGATAGACACCGTGCCGTTCACGAATGGCAATTCGTGGTCCTCCTGCAGAAAGAGCACGATGCCGTTCTTCAATTCAATCCGCTTGGGCTGATGCGGATTGAAGGGATGCAGGGCCGGAACGGGAATCTGATCCCAGGGCTTGCTCTGCTGCGCGGTGAGCGCAACCGGGGCGACCGCGGAGAATGCGGCACAAAGGAGTACTGCTTTCAGCATGGTCTTCAGTGCAGGACTCTTCATTGCGCGCCTCCATTATTCTTTGCTGTGGCACTGGTGAACTCGATCTCTGCGCTTGTGCGGTTGGAGTCGACAAAGACCTGGTTGGCAACGCGCCGGATGTCGGCCTTCGTGACCTTATCCACCCGATTCAGTTGCAGGAAGAGTTCGCGCCAGTCGCCATAGCGCGTCTGGTACTCGGCAAGCGCATTGGCCAGTCCCTGGTTGTCTGCAAGGCCGCGCAGCAGATCAGCCTTTGCCCGGGTCTTGAACATGGCCAGTTCTTCGTCGGTCACGTCGGTGGTCTTCAGTCGCTCTATTTCCTTGTGGATGGCTTCGCGCATCTCAGCGTCTTTGTGGCCCGGAAGCGGAACCGCATAGAACGCAAAAAGGCTTGGATACTTCGCGCCGGGGAAGGGGCTGAAGCCTTCTGCCTCGGCAGCGATCTGCTGCTTTTCCACGAGGCTCCGGTAGAGGCGCGAGACGCGGCCGTTGGACATGATGTCCTGAATGGCGTCGTACACCGAATCGTCAGGATTGCGGTAGCTGGGCCGATGGTAGCCCTCGATGTAAAACGGCTGCGTAGCCTCCCGAACGACCACGGTCTTCTCCGCAAACTGCTTCGGCTCGACGGTGGTCATCTCTTCCGGTTTGGGCCCGCTGGGCACCTTGCTGAAGTACTTCTCCAGCATGGGCATGACCTCGGAGGCCTTCACGTCGCCTACGACAGACACGACGATGTTGGAGCCTGCATAGTACTTCCTGTGGAAGGCCATGGCTTCCGTGGCGGAAAGCTGACTCACTTCGCTGGGCCATCCGATGCCGCTGCGTCCGTACGGGTGAGCGACATAGGCGGTGGCCAGAAATTGTTCGATGAGCCTTCCGATGGGGTTGGAGTCGGTGCGCATGCGGCGCTCCTCGAGCACCACATCCCGCTCCTTGTAGAACTCGCGCGGCACCACGTCGCTCAGGCGGCCGCTTTCCAGCCAGGCCCAAAGCTCGAGACGGTTTTCAGGCATCGACCAGAAATACATGGTCTCGTCCAGGCCGGTGGATGCATTCAGGCCGGTGGCGCCGTTGCGTTCTGCCACCTCAGTGAACTGGTTGGGGATGACGTACTTGTGCGCCTCATCCTGCGCGTCGACAAAGGCCTTCTTCAGTTCGGCAAGTTTCTGCGGGTCGCGGCCCACGGGCTTCAGATACTCGGCTTCATAGGCGCTGTTGGCCGCCTCTACCTTGGCCAGCGCTACTTTTTCAGCGGCGTAGTCGTTCGTGCCGATCTGGCTGGTGCCTTTGAAAGCCAGGTGCTCAAACATGTGCGCAAGGCCGCTCTCGCCGGATGGGTCGTCGACGTCCCCTGCGTCAATAAACGTGGAGTAGCTGAAGACGGGCGCCTCCGGGCGCTCGCAGATGATAATCGTGAGCCCGTTTGGCAGCACCTTGACCGTGGTCTTCTGCTCAAAGCTCTTGAGGTCCTGCGCGGGTGCGAAACGGCAGGCCATCACGGCAAGGACCAGAGCCGCCAGTCCTCGCCATCTCCAGGAAAACATTCTGCTCTGCATGGATGCTCCTTGGCGCGGGCGCGCTGGGGCGCCTCGCACTCTTCCAAGCTAGTGTGCCGCGCCGGGGGCGTCAAACCCTGAGGCGGCCCTGTGGAACCTGACCGGCTACGACGGAGGATGTATGTCTGCCTGCCGGGCCGGTCGCTTTGCCCTATACTGTGTGTTACGTCTGCATGGATTTTGGGTTTGCGGGACGTCGCATTTTCCGGAGGTTTTTCGTGGTTTCGGACAAGGATACTCCCAACCCGAAGCGCAGGCGCATCCGCTCCACAACGGTCATCTGCGTGCGTCGCGATGGCCAGGTGGTGATGGCTGCTGACGGCCAGGTGACACTGGGCGATCATGTGCTGAAGCACACGGCGAAGAAGATTCGCCGTCTGTACCAGGAGAAGATTCTGGCAGGCTTTGCCGGTTCCACCGCGGATGCCTTTTCGCTGTTTGCGCGCTTTGAATCCAAGCTGGAACAGTTCGCAGGCAACCTGAATCGCGCGGCTGTGGAGCTGGCCAAGGACTGGCGCACAGACAAGATGCTGCGCAATCTGGAGGCGCTGCTGGTGGTGGCCGATGCGGGCCAGACCTTCCTGATTTCAGGCTCGGGAGACGTGATCGATCCCGATGAGCCCATCGCTGCGATTGGCAGCGGCGGAAGCTACGCAACCGCGGCGGCTCGCGCGCTGCTGGAGAATACCAATCTGAGTGCGCGCGAGATTGCCGAGAAGTCGATGAAGATTGCCGGCGAGATCTGCATCTATACCAATGACCGCATCACGATTGAGGAGTTGAAGGGCTAGCAGCTCAGTCGCAAGCCCATCGAACCCATGGCTATTTATCTTCCCGCATCTGCTGAAGAACAGGATCTCTCGCTCGACGAGATGACGCCGCGCGAGATCGTCGCTGAGCTCGACAAACACGTGGTGGGCCAGCGCGCAGCCAAGCGCGCCGTGGCAATTGCGCTGAGGAATCGCCAGCGCCGCCAGAAGCTGCCGCCCGACCTCGCCGACGACATCATGCCCAAGAACATCATCATGATTGGGCCGACAGGCGTGGGCAAGACGGAGATTGCGCGCCGGCTGGCCAAACTCACCAATTCGCCGTTCCTCAAGGTGGAAGCCTCGAAATTCACTGAGGTGGGATATGTGGGACGCGACGTGGAATCGATGATTCGCGACCTGGTGGAGATTGCCATCGACATGGTGCGCGAGGAGCGGCTGGAAGAGGTGGAAGATCGCGCGGAGATGAACGCAGAGGAGCGGCTGCTGGATGTGTTGCTGCCCCCGCCGCCGGCGTCCCCGCAGGGTCAGGAGGGCCAGCTCTCACTGCCCGGAGCCGAAAGCCACCAGCGCTCGCGCGAAAAGCTGCGCCAGCAGTTCCGCGAAGGCAAGCTGGATGACCGCATGGTCGAGATTGACGTGCGCGATCGCGGCACGCCGCAGTTCGGCATCATCAGCAACCAGAACCTTGAGGACATGGAGATGAGCCTCAAGGACATGCTGCCGAATATCTTTGGCAACGCCACGAAGAAGCGCAAGATGAAGGTGGCGGATGCCTTCGACTACCTGGTGCAGGAAGAGGAGAGCCGGCTCATCGACATGGATTCTGTGAACCGTGCAGCCGTGGAACGCGTTGAATCGAGCGGGATTGTCTTCCTGGATGAGATTGACAAGATTGCCGGGCGCGAGGGCGGCCACGGCCCAGACGTTTCACGCGAGGGCGTGCAGCGCGACATTCTGCCGATCGTGGAAGGGACCACGGTGAACACGCGCTATGGGATGGTGCGCACGGATCACATTCTGTTTATCGCCGCAGGAGCTTTCCATGTTTCCAAGCCGAGCGATCTGATTCCGGAGTTGCAGGGGCGCTTCCCAATCCGCGTGGAGCTGAAGTCGCTGACCGTGGAGGATTTCCTGCGCATTCTCACCGAGCCGAAGGCCTCGCTCACGAAGCAGTACTCAGCACTGCTTGAGACGGAAGGCGTGCGGCTCGACTTCGCTCCCGAGGCGCTGCGCGAGATGGCGGAGTTCGCCTTCAAGGTGAATGAGTCGACGGAAAACATTGGCGCGCGCCGCCTGCACACCATCATGGAGCGCGTGCTCGAGGACGTCAGCTTCCTGGCGCCCGATGTCGCGCGCCGTACGACGGACGAGAAGCAGGCCGCGGCGCTTTCTGCGGCGATTCGAGAAGAGGCTGCCGCGCCGCTTCCGTTCACCGAGCGCATGACGGCCTCTGGTCCTGAAAAGATGTTCCTGATTACTGCGGAATACGTGCGCGAGATGGTGGCGACGATTGTGAAGGACCAGGACCTGAGCCGCTACATCCTGTAGCGGTTCACGTTCTGGCGGGACTGCCCTCTCCCGATTCTCGCTCAGCCTTCCCTGTGTAAGACTTCAAGGCGCGTGAGCGTTTCCAGCATCGTGCGCAGCGTCGGCTTGCCCACCTCCTTCTCAAAGGTGCGCTGCAGACGGTCAAAGGCGGCAATCACGCGAAGCGCGGTCTTCTTGCCCTGCGGTTTGAGGACGAGTTGATAGGCTCGCGCATCGTCGACGTCAATCCTGCGCTGTAGCAGGCCTTTTGCCTCCAGAGAAGAGATGCAATGACTCACGTTGCCGCGGCTGGTGCGGAAGGTAGTCGAGAGCTGAGACGGCTTGACGGGCCGCGGAGCCTCAAAGAACAGAGCGGCAAGAATCAATCCCTCTAGAAAGCTGAGATCGTCGGGTGCGAGCACCTGAGCGCTGAGCGCCTCAAAGGTGCGTGCCGCTCGGGAGACGGCAAACATGGGGCTTTCGCGGAGAAAGGCATCAATGCGCATTGATCATCCTGCAATAGTTTAGCATTGCAACTATTTTGGATCATCTCAAATCATGCTTGAACGTCGTGCTGCAGCAAGAGAGCATGAGCAGAAGAGAATCCAGCACATGCTTTCTTCTGTCCGACTCGGTTGCGCCCTGTTGATGACCCATTTGCTTGCGACTGCCGTTGCGCAGGATGCAGCCACGGCCCAGCGCGCGGGGCTCGGGGAACAGACTGAAACAATGGTTGTGCTTGGCTCGGCCACGCCCGTCCCGCTCGCCGAGTCACCGCGCGCAGTTGTGGTCCTGCCCTTGCAGCAACAGAGGCTCGCAGCCGATTCGCCGTTTGATGTCCTGCGACAGGACTCTTCGCTCTTCCTGGAGCAGCGCGGTGCCGGGGGAGCGCAGGCGGACATTGTGCTGCGCGGCGGCAGCTTTGCGCAGACGCTGGTGCTGGTGAACGGGTTTCGCATCAACGACAGCCAGACTGCGCATCACAACCTTGATCTACCCGTACCGCTGGATGCGATGGATCAGATCCAGGTGCTGGAAGGAGCGGGATCGACGCTGCACGGCGTGGATGCGATGAGCGGCGTCGTGGATTTTCTCACTGCCGCGCCGGATCACGACTCCTTGCGGCTGCGGGCAGGGGCGGGCAGCTTTGGCGAGAATGAGCAATCGTTCATCGGCGGTGGTGTGTACCGCGCGTGGAGCGGGCGCATGACGGGCAGTCGCAACTCTTCGACCGGGTTCATGACGGACCGCGATTATCGCAATGAGGATGCGTCGGTGGAGGCGTGGGCTGGATCGCGCCTCGGCGTAACGGATTTCCTGTTCGCGGGGAGCGACCGCGCCTTTGGCGCGAATCAGTTCTACGGCAACTTTCCGTCGTGGGAGCGGACAAAGGGCTGGTTCAGTTCGATGCGCCAGGAACTCGGTCGTCGCACGGTCGCGGCTTTTGGCTATCGGCGGCACACGGACGAGTTTGTTCTGGTGCGAGACCATCCAGCGCTCTATGAGAACAACCATATGGATGGTTCCTGGCAGGCATCGCTGCGGCACACGTTGGGCATCGGCGCGTCCTCGCAGTTGCTCATGGGGCTGGAGGAAGATGGCGACAGCATCGTGAGCAACAACCTGGGCGATCATGCGCGCAATCGCGGCGCTGGCTACGTGGATTTCGATCTGCGTCCGTCTGCGCGGCGCTGGAACCTGGCCGCGGGCCTGCGCGAGGAGATCTTCTCCGGGGGGCTTCCGGCGGTGTGGTCGCCTCAACTGGCGGGCAGCCTGCGCGTGGCGCAGAGCCTTAAGCTGCGAGCCAGCGGCGGCTATGGCTTTCGCATTCCGACGTATACGGACCTCTACTACTCTGATCCGACAACGATCGGGAATCCGAATCTACGGCCGGAGTCGGCATGGTCGGGGGATGCGGGCGCGGACTGGAATCCTTCGTCGCGGCTTGTGCTTTCGGCGACGGGCTTCACCACGCGCGAGCGGGACGCCATCGACTATGTGCGTGCTTCGTCCGCCGCGCAGTGGCAGGCTGCGAATCTGAGTGGCCTGCACTTTGCAGGCGTGGAGGCGACGGCAACGTGGAAACCGGTGCGGTTGCAGACCGTGCACATTGCCTGGACGGCGTTGCATGGCGCGCAAAGTGCGCTGCATGGCCTGCAGTCGGAGTATGTATTCAACTACCCGGTGCAGAACGTGATGGCCACATGGACGATGGCCGCAGCGCATCAATGGGTGATCTCAAACTCGGTGCAGATCGCGCAGCGCTATCAGCAGTCGGCCTACCCGGTGTGGAATGCGGCGTTCACACACGACGCGGGAAGGCTGAGGCCGTATCTGCGGCTGAGCAACCTGAGCAATACGGGTTACCAGGAGATTAGCGGCGTGACGATGCCGGGGCGCTCAATGGTGGCTGGTTTCGCATTGCAGTTTGGGCGTTAAACGGAACAATCTCTCGCATTCCGCCTGGTCTTCTGGTACTGTGTTGGCGTACCTCGGCAATCCGCGCCGTTCATTGATCAGCGGATTCTACCTGCATTCTTCGGCTCCTGAGGGATTGTGGATGGAGGCGCATCAGAGCACCCTGGGAAAGGTGCGCGCGCCGAATCCCGCAGCGCCCTTTTTCGCGATTCCACGCCTATCGCCGCAAAAGGAGAAACGCATGAGCCAGGAAGGGCAGCATCACACAATCAACTACATTGAGTTCGCATCCACCGACATCGAGCGCACAAAGCAGTTCTATGCAAACGTCTTTGGATGGAGCTTTGTCGACTACGGGCCTGATTACATCAGCTTTGCAGCAGCGCAGGCCGGCATGAACGGTGGATTCTACCGGGCGGGGTCCGTGCCTGAGCCACCGCGAACAGCGCCGTTGATTGTGCTCTACTCGCGGGACCTTGCGACGACAGAGGCTGCCATTGTTGCTGCAGGCGGAAGCATTGTCGTGCCTACGTTTTCATTCCCCGGAGGCCGGCGCTTTCATTTCTCTGACGGCGTCGGGAACGTGCTTGCGGTCTGGTCCGAATAGAACGCCTTGGCGTGCGATTCATTCATTGCACGGCCGGCGGTAGCAGGCCTTTGCGCTTGTGCAGCTCGTCGCGCACGAGCGCAAGGCCGAGCACGCAGCGCTCGAAACCATCCGACAGGCGCGCGAACAGCGGCGCATCCAGCTCATATTCGAATAGGTTGAACTGGCTGACGATGTAATAACTCTCTTTGCCTGCCTGGATAAGCTCGCCCAGCGTGGGATGAGGGCGGCGGCGGCGACCGGACTTCATCGCTTCCGGATACATGCCGCCGACGAAGAGTGCGTAGTCGCCAATGTATTTGCGCACGGAACGCTCAGCATCGAAGGAGGGCGCGGTTCCATGGACGGGATCGGCGGCCTCAAGCAGTGCGCCGAGTTCTTCTACCGGACGGCCCATGGCGTCGCGCACGGCGTAGAGCCGCTCGGCCTCAGAAAACTCGCAGAGCAGATGCGCGACGTAGCTGGTCACGTCCGGGTCATGCAGTCCCAGCTTGCCTTCGTAGCTGTTTCTTACCGCCTGATGGAAGAACGGTTCCAGTGGATGACTCTGTGCCTGCATACAATCCTCCCGCGACCGCGCGCAACCGGTCTGCCCAAAGGCATTGGCCGGAATCTGTGCTCGCGTGCAGCCGGGAACGCCAGCCACTGCCCCATGTGCTCTGTGTTGACACTGAGATTAACGGAAATGTTGCGTTTGCCAAGAGGTCCGGCTAACTTTGTTAGCAGAGTCGCACGGCGAGTGCAAAGCTGCAACGCACGCCAAATACAAAGGGCAGCCCCCACCGGCTGCCCTTTGGCGCGCAGGATCCGCGCGAAGTTAAACGGTTGCCGCTGTGCGCTGCTCCAGGTCGGCAAGCCGCTTGGCGAGCATGGTTTCAAGCTTGACGAGCGCGGCTGAGAAGCCCTCGATGCCTTCCTTGAGTTTGTCTGTCGCCATCCGATCGGCAGCGTGCATACGGTCAAAGGTCGCCTTGTCTACGTGGATTTTCTCGATCTGCATGGACGCGGCTGCCTTGGCGTCCAGCTTGCGCGGCAGATCGGCTTGTGTTGCTTCTAGCTCGGCCAGCAGCTGTGGCGAAATGGTGAGCAGGTCGCAGCCCGCGAGCTCGCAGATTTCGCCGATGTTGCGGAAGCTTGCGCCCATCACGACGGTCTTGTAGCCGAATTTCTTGAAGTAGTTGTAAATGCCCGTCACGGATTGCACGCCCGGATCTTCGGCACCCTGATAATCCTTGCCCGTGTCCTTCTTGTACCAGTCAAGGATGCGGCCCACGAAGGGCGAGATGAGCGTTGCACCCGCTTCCGCCGCGGCAATGGCCTGATGCAGCCCGAACAGCAGCGTCAGGTTGCAGTGGATGCCTTCCTTCTCAAGCACCTCGGCGGCGCGAATGCCTTCCCATGTGGAGGCAATCTTGACGAGCACATGATCACGCCCGATGCCCTCCGCGCTGTACTTCGCGATGATGCTGCGGGCTTGCTTGATGGTGGCCTCGGTGTCATAGGAGAGGCGCGCGTCGACTTCCGTGGAGACACGGCCCGGGACGATTTTGAGAATCTCTTTGCCGAAGGCGATGGCCAGCCGCTGGAAGGCCAGGTTGGCAACGGCCTGCTCGGAGGCACTTTCGCCCAATTGCTTGCGCGCTTCGATCAGTACGCCGTCCACAACGGGCTGATACTGCGGCATCTGTGCCGCCGCCGTAATCAACGACGGGTTGGTTGTGGCGTCCTGCGGGCGAAATTTCTCCATCGCCTCGAATTCACCGGTATCGGCCACCACCACGGTGTACTTGCGCAACTGTTCCAGTAGATTTTGCGGCATGATTCCTCCTGCCTGGGTCGCCGGGGAAGAGAATGTTCCGACGGGCGCATTCTTTGTCCAGTCTACTTCCTTTTGGATTCGTTTGAGCCTTGCGGGTTGCTTTGGTGCGCAACCCGCATCAGTCTGTCTGCGCGGCAATGGGATTACTCAACGTGCCCAGGCCCGTGATCGATACCTCCACACGGTCACCAGGCGCGAGCGGCGCCACGCCTGCGGGGGTACCCGTGAGCAGCAGATCGCCCGGCTCAAGGGTAATGGCTGCCGTGATATACGCGAGGAGCTCCGGAATCGAGAAGATGAAGTCCCGGGTCGATCCATGCTGGCGCAGGTCGCCGTTCACGCGCGTCTCTACGGTCAAGCCGGATTCTGGATCCACTTCATCGCTGAGGATGGGGCCCACGGGGCAGAAGGTGTCAAAGCCCTTGGCGCGTGTCCACTGGCCATCCTTCTTTTGCAGGTCGCGCGCGGTGACGTCGTTGGCGATCGTGTATCCGCGGACGTAGCTGCGCCAGTCGTCGTCCGGCTTGAGCCTGCTGGCGTGGCGCCCGATGACGACGACGAGCTCGCCTTCAAAGTCGATGCGCTCCGAGACGCGCGGCATGCGCACGGTGGCACCCGGCGCAAGGAGAGACGAGATGGGCTTGAAAAAGATCAGCGGCTCGGCGGGAACCTCGTTGCCCAGTTCCTTTGCGTGCTCGCGATAGTTGCGACCGACGCAGATGATCTTGCCCGGCGTAACGGGAGGCAGCAACTGCGTAGCGCTCAGCGGCATGGGGGCAAAGGCAGCGAGCGGGCTTCCACGAAGCTCTGCGAGCTGCGCAGCCAGATCCTCTTCGGGAACCGGCGCGGGTCCGGTGATCCAGAATGTGCCGTCGCGTTCTTCTACGCGGCCGTACCGGGCAACGCCTTGATGCAGAAAGCGGCAAGTCTTCATGGGCACAGTCTCCTTGGAGTGAGGGCTTCAGTTGCTGTTTGTGGGCACCATCTCCTCCGCTTCGGCGGAGCGCGCGCTCTCGTGCCCGCCTTGGTCTACTGCGGTCACGGTGTAGTGGTAGGTATGGCCGGTCTCGACGGCCGCATCGTGAAAGCCAGGGCCGACGACGGGTTGCGCAGGCGAGATGCGCTGCCACACTCCCTCGTCTTCGCGCCGATAGACAATATATCCTGCGAGGTCAGTCTCTGTGCCTGGTTGCCAGCTCAGGTCAATGGCAGCAGGCGTGCCATCGGCTGCTGCGGTGGCCACAGCCGCGAGCCCCGTGGGCACTGCGGGCGGAAAGATGTCGAGCGCCTCGATACGCACCGGAGCGGTGAGATCTCCCGCCAGCTCGAAGGCCTGGCCATCCTCCGTTACGCGCGCCACTCGCTGTGCCCGATATTGATAGGTCGACCCAAAGCGAATGCTCTTGTCGAGCGCGACGCCTGCCAGCGTGTTCTCATCCACCAGAAGATTCTGTTCAACTGGCTCTGGCGGAGCCGCCAGAAGTCCTTGCTGTGGCTTGGCGGCTGGCGGCGTGAGCAGGGTACGCTGCAACCGCACGGGTACGCCCTCGCCATCTGGCGCCCAGTGGAGCACCACGCCGTCTTTGTGCAACGTGGCGCGGAAGCCGGTGATCGGTCCCGGCGCTTCTCCGGCCAGAACGACGGCCGCATTCGACATGCCGGCCGATCGGCCCTTCTGATTCTTCAACTCGACAAAGTAGTGCAAGATCCGCGGCGGGCCTGCAGTGAGGGATGCGGGCAGCGCCTCGGCGAACCTTCCGACTGTGCCGGGGGTAACCTGCTGATCGGGGCCCACCGCGGCGCAAGGGCTGGCGGACTCCTTGCGGCACAGGCGCACCGTGACGTTGCCGGACAGGGGCAGCTTGTCCGTAGTGCGCGAGGGCATTGTCCAGGTCAACTGCACATTGTTCCCGGTCCGCGTGGCAGACAGGTCAGCGACGGGGCTGGGCAGGTTGAGCGAAGGCGGTTGCGGGGCTGCCGGCGTGCCGCAGCCCGTTGCCGCGGCTGCGAGCGTCATCGCAAGTGCTGCACCCAAACAGCGTTCCCAGGGACTCATGGCCCTCTCAGTCTACTGGAGCGGTGTGGGGTGAGGCAGGTCCGATGACGTATCCTTGCCTACGACAAAGGAGAAATGCAGTTCCATGGACGCCGCTCATTCTCTGAACGCCGACACCGTCCCAGCCCTTCGTGCCTACAATCGCTTTCTTCTCTTTGTGGCAGGACTGGGCGGCTTGCTCTACGGCATTGACGTGGGCATCATCGGCGGCGCGCTGCCCTATCTTGAAGCCACCTCGCGCCTCACCGCCGCACAGCTTTCGGTGATTGTTGCTGCCGTGCTGCTCGGGAGTGTTTTCTCCACGCTGTTTGCCGGCCTGCTGGCAGACTGGATGGGCCGCAA
Organism: Occallatibacter sp.; assembly: GCA_049582405.1. Taxonomy (GTDB): domain Bacteria; phylum Acidobacteriota; class Terriglobia; order Terriglobales; family Acidobacteriaceae; genus Telmatobacter. The sequence continues at coordinate 22,251 of JBAUTX010000045.1, forward strand.
GCCGCTGATGGTGCTCAGCGGCCTGGCCTTCATCGTCAGCATTCCGGTGATCGCGCTCTCGCACGGTTATGCGCCCCTGTTCTTTGGCCGACTGCTGCAGGGCACGAGCGGCGGCCTGATCGGCGTGGTGGTTCCGCTGTATCTGGCCGAGTGTCTCTCCGCAGCGCATCGCGGCAAGGGCACAGCCGTCTTCCAGTGGCTGCTCACGCTTGGCATTGTCGCGGCGGCGCTGGTGGGCATTTACTTCAGCTACCGTGTGGACGCAGTCGCGCGCCTGGCCAGCCCTTCTGCGCTCTTCGCCTTCAAGGACCAGGCATGGCGCAGCATCTTCTGGGTGTCGCTGCCGCCGGGCATCGTCTTTGTGCTGGGCAGCCTGCGCGTCACGGAATCACCGCGGTGGCTCCATCGCAAGGGCAGACCTGAGCAGGCGCAGGCCGCACTGCTGCGTTCCCGCACACCAGAGCAGGCCCGGAGGGAACTGGAAGAAATGGAACAGACCGGCGCAGCAGGAGGAACCGGCGCGCACGCGCGCGGATCGCTGCTCCAGCGCAAGTATGTGCTGCCGTTTCTGCTGGCGTGCGTGATTCTCTTCTGCAACACGGCGACGGGCGTGAACTCCATTATTGGTTACAACACCGGCATCCTGATTCAGAGCGGCCTGTCAGACCTGGCGGCCCATTGGGGCTACGTGGTGTTCACCATGGTGAACTTCCTGATGACGATTGTGGGCATGACGCTCGTGGACCGCAGTGGGCGCAGGTTCCTGCTCATCCTCGGCACAAGCGGCATCATTGTCTCGCTGGTGGCCGTGGGCGTCGCTTTTCTGCGTACGGAGGCGCACAGCGTGGATACGCGCGTCGCCGTGCAGAAGATGGTGACCGCAGACCAGCAGCTCACGCTGCGCTTCACGCCCGCCGTTGCGCAGCAGTTGCTCGACGCCAGTGGCGCATCCGGCCTGATGGATCCGCATCACGTGTCGATTGCCATCATTTATTCCTGCGGCGACTTCACGGTGGCGACCAGCTTCGTGCGTTCAGATGATCCCGCGGCAGCGCCGCTTGCCCTGGACCGCGCAAGGTGCATACCCGCGAATCGAGTGGATGCCTTCTTCAAGAATCCTTTGGGCAGCTTCGCCTCTGCGCAGGATGCGCCGCTGCGGATTGAAAAGGCCATCCTTGGCCCGATTCCCGAGGCGAGACACGGGTGGCTTATCGCGCTCGGCCTCTACCTCTTCATGGGCTTCTATGCGATGGGGCCGGGTGTGTGCGTGTGGCTGGCGCTCTCTGAACTGATGCCGACGCGCATTCGCTCGAACGGCATGAGCGTCGCTCTGGTCATCAACCAACTTGTCTCCACTACGCTTGCGGCGATCTTCCTGCCGTTCGTCAGCAAGTACGGCTACTCGTCCATCTTTTTCCTCTTCGCGGGATTCACGGTGCTGTACTTCCTCACGGCAACGTTCTTCCTGCCGGAGACGAAGGGCAAGACGCTCGAAGAGATCGAAGCGCACTTTGCGGGACATGCGTAATGCAAGCTATTTCTCGATGACGGCTTTTGAAAGATGGCGTGGATTGGCCGCGGACCTGCAGCCGTACTCGCTCGCATGCTCCACATCGACGGCGAGACAACGCAGATCTTCAAGGATGATTTCGGCAGCGAGGCCCGCGTGGCGGCTCGATCCACCTGCCGCAATCAGCACTTCACCGCGCGGGTTGAGCCACGATGCCAGAGGAGCAAACGCTGCGGTATTGAATGCGTCGTCGTTGAGAGAGAGGTCCAGGGTGCGGCGAATGGCCGCGGGCTGCTCGTAGATTTCGCGGAGCATGGCGTGCGGGAAATCAGTCACGGCCGAAGCCTCTCTGTCGTTTGCCTGCAGCACAATTCAGCGCACAGCCTTCCATTTGATGTTGCAGCCGATGGATGGCTGTTGCACAGAAGCCTGCGGCTTGGCGGCAAGCGCAGCATCGAAGGCCGCACGCAGGTCCTCGCCGGTCACGGGTATGCCATTGCCGGGGCGGCTGCGGTCAAACTGTCCGCGATAGATGAGCTTGCGCGCGCTGTCGAAGAGGAAGATGTCTGGCGTGCAGGCGGCTTTATAGGCACGCGCCACCTCCTGCGACTCGTCATAGAGATACGGGAAGGTGAAGCCGAGCGTCTCGGCCTGCTTCTTCAGGCCCGCGGGGGCGTCGTCCGGATAATTCGCCGCATCGTTGCTGCTGATGGCGACGATGGCCACCGGCTTGTCCTTGTAGTCGCGTCCAAGTTGCGCAAGACCCTTTTCGATGTGCTTCACGTACGGGCAGTGCGTGCAGATGAACAGGACCAGCATCGCTTTCCTATCGCGAAAGTCGCCGAGCCGTACGGTCTTGCCGGTCACCACGTCGGGCAGCGCAAAATCCGGAGCTTCCGTTCCCAGTGCGAGCATTGTTGATTCAGTCAGTGCCATGCTGCCATCTCCCCTCTGCGCAGCTCGTCGTGCGGCTGCGCGCTCAAAACAGTCCCGGCTGCCGGCCCGGCATCGCGAGCCCGAAGTGTTCATAGGCCAGGCGGGTCGCCATGCGGCCGCGCGGCGTGCGGTCAAGAAATCCAATCTGGATGAGGAACGGTTCGTACACCTCTTCGAGCGCGTCTTCTTCCTCTGCGAGCGTTGCGGCCAGCGTGCCCAGGCCGACTGGGCCACCGTCGTACTTCTGAATGATTGTCAGCAGCAGGCGGCGGTCGATCTCATCAAAGCCGTGCGCGTCGACTTCCAGCATGGTCAGCGCAGCGTTGGCGGTGGGGCGATCAATGACGCCGGTGCCGCGCACCTGGGCGTAGTCGCGCACGCGGCGCAGCAGGCGGTTGGCGATGCGCGGTGTGCCGCGGGCGCGCAGGGCAATCTCGGCCGCTCCGTCGGGATCAATCGGCACGCCCAGGACCTCGGCGGAGCGCTCGACGATCACGCGCAGTTCGTCTTCGGTGTAGAACTCCAGCCGCAACAGGATGCCAAAGCGCGAGCGCAGCGGCGAGCTGAGCAGGCCGGGACGCGTGGTGGCGCCCACAAAGGTGAAGGGCCGGATCTCCATGACGTGCGTGCGCGCGGCCGGGCCCTGCCCGATGATGATGTCGAGCTTGTAGTCCTCGAGCGCGGTGTAGAGCTTCTCTTCGAGCACCGGCTGCATGCGGTGGATTTCGTCGAGGAAGAGCACCTGGCGCTCGCGCAGATTGGTGAGGATGGCCGTCAGGTCGCCCTGAATCTGCAGGGCCGGGCCGGAGGTCTGCTGGAAGCCGACGTCCAATTCGTTGGCGATGATGGTGGCGAGGGTCGTCTTGCCCAGCCCCGGCGGGCCGAAGAGGAGCACGTGGTCCAGGGCCTCGCCGCGGGAGCGTGCAGCCTCGAGGGCAATGGCCAACTGCTCCTTGGCTTTGGACTGGCCGATGAACTCACGCAGCCAGCGCGGGCGCAGCTTGAGCTCAAAGCTCTGTTCCTCGTCCGCGCGCGAGGCGCTGACCAGCCGTTCCGGAGTGTCATCCCGCGCAATCGCCATCTGTGGGCAAGTGTAGCGGGCGGGGCGGGCAGGTGCAAACCGACGGCGGATCTGCCCTATTTTGTCGCGGGCAGCAGCGCCACACCAGCTACCAGCTTGTAGTGGAAGCGTTCGAACGGCTCGCTCAGACTGATGGTCAGATATGTAGCTTGGTCCTTCTTCTGAAGAAATCCAGCCTGAGGATAGATTCCCGGCGGGAGGTGGCTCAACTGCGCCAACCATTGCGGGTCGGTCACTGCCAGATCGTAGCGGAGGCGCTTTGCGCCGAAGCCTGTGCGAAAGAGTGCGCGGTTCCGGCGCTTTCCTTTGTCTTCGCGTATCCACCACCACAGGTCTTCGGGATGAATCAGCTCAAGGGACTTTTCCACAACAGGCCCTGACTTGCGCGGGTAGACCCGGTCGCTGAAGCCTTTGAACAGCATTGGCTGTCTATTGAGCCAGTTTGCGAGCGTGTCCGCATCTCCAGGAGAATCGAAGCGACGCAGGAGCCGCCAACGCTTTGTTGTCACGAGCACATCCTCGGGGTGTGCACTGGTGCCGCAGGGCACGCCCAATTCGGCTTCAAAAACATCGAGGATTTGCGCCTCTGCGCCGTTTGCGTAGCAAGTTCGCTCGCGCGCAATGCAGCCGGGAATCTCAGCGCTGACC
>JBAUTX010000046.1:0-4338 GCA_049582405.1 Occallatibacter sp.
GAATCGCGTAGCGGATGTTGTCCCACAGAAACTTCGGACTCACCACGCCCAGCAGCGCCAGAAAGAAAATCAGAATCGGCATCTCAAAGCTGATGCCCAGCCCTAGAATCACCGACAGGAAGAAGCTCGTGTAATCCTCGATCGTGACCATCGGCGTGAAGTTGTGCCCGAAGTCCACAATCAGAATCTTGATCGCCGCCGGCAGCACAAAGAAGTAGCCGAAGCTCGCGCCCGTCAGAAACAGCCCCACCGTCGCCGCCATGAACGGCACCACAAACCGCCGCTCCTTTTGATAAAGCCCCGGCGCAATGAACAGCCACACCTGATACAGAATGAACGGCGACGCCAGAATCGCGCCCGCCAGCAGCGAAGCCTGCAGGTCCAGGTTCAAGGCATCCATCGGATGCGTAAACACCAGCGACTTGCCAATCTTGCTCAGTGGCGCCTGCAGAAACGCCACAATGCGGTCGCGGAAAAACCAGCAGACAAAGAAGCCCACCGCCAGAGAAGCCGCCGACTGCACAATGCGCCGGCGCAGCTCATCCAGGTGCTCCATCAGGCTCATGCCCGGCAGATCCGCGCGCTCGCTCACCGCCTCCCGCGCCTTGCTGATTGCGTCTGCGGGTTCAACCATGGGTTTGGGTTGCCTCCGTGGCGGATGCGTTGGCAGCGCTCGCAGCCATCTCGCCTTCTGCAGCGGGCGCCTCTGGCTCTGCCTCCACCCGCGCGCCGGGCCGCGAAGCCATCACCGGCTCGCCCGTAGAAGGCGGCTGAATCTTCGGGCCACTCACCACCACGTCCGCCGCCGTCGTCACTTCTACCGTAGGCGCCGGGATGCTCACGGCATCTGTGCTCGCCGTCTCCGTGGCCGCCGTCTCTGTAGCCGCCGTATCTGTACTGGACCCGCTCTGCTCAATCGCGTTCACCACCGGTGCCGCCACCGCCGGGTCCGCGCTCACCGCCACGGCAGGCGCGTTCAGGGCCTGTGCCCTCTGCGCCTCTTCCTTCTTGCGCCGCTCCGCCTCTTCCGCGGTGCGCAGCTCCTCTTCCATCTGATACTTGAAGTCGTTCGAGGCCTTGCGGAACTCGTACATCAGCTTGCCGATCTGACGCCCAATCTGGGGCAGCCGCCGCGGTCCAAACACCACCAGCGCCAGCACCATCAGAATCAGCGTGTCAGCCATCCCTAAATTGGCCGTCGCAATGGTGAGGGGAGCTCCCATAACCCCTCATCATACCTGTCCGCGCAGTGCCCTCACAAACTGCGCGCGGCCTCACCACGTGAACCCGCCACCCTTCGGCGGCCATGCGCCCAGCATCTGCCGCAGCAGCACCATCCGCCCCAGGTGATACGCATTGTGCGCACCCAGATTCTCCAGTTGCTCCCGCACCGTCATCGTCCGCACCGGCTCGCCCGGCACCGACGGGCACTCCACCCGCATCTCCAGCCGCGCCGCGTCGCCCGCCGCCTCCGCCGCCCGCTCCAGCCCGCGCAAAAACCGCTGCACCAGCTCCACCCAGCTTTCCCGCTCCATCTCCAGCACGGTCGGAAACCCATCCGCCGCGCTCGCCGGGTACGCCCGCGGCCTCCCGCCAATCCAGTCCAGCGAAATCTCCAGCCAGAACGTCACGTGCCACAGCTCCTCGTACAACGAGCGCGGCGACCCCGCCGGTCTCCTGTGCGACAGCTCCTCCGTCACGCCCCGCACAACCTGTTCCGGAGCCGCCGCAGCCGCGTCCCCCACCAGAATCCTTTGCAGCTCATTCATCCGGTCGCCCCCTGTGCTCCGAGCCGCCCACGCCGCGCCACTCTGCACTTTTTGTTAAGATAATGTCAATCTGGATGCGTTCGCGCACCATTTTTTGTAGTACGGCCTGCAACAACCCCGTGGGTGGTTTTGGCGCCCACTGCAGGCAGCGAGCCGCCCTGCGGCTCTGGCTTTCAACATCCCCGCCCGCCATCCGCGCAACGGGTGCAACGGGCTGAAGGCGGAGTATCGTGAACCATACTCTCGAAGCTGAGGCACCAGCCTCTTCCGCGACTGCTGAATCCTGCAGTCTTGAGCATTACCTCACCCTCCCCGACCACTCCATGGACGCCCGCATTGCAGCGGCCCGCGCCCGGCTCGGCAAAAGCACCATCCTCCTCGGCCACCACTACCAGCGCGACGAGGTCATCCGTTTCGCCGACTTCACCGGCGACAGCTACAAGCTCTCCAAAGCCGCCGCCGAAACTGACGCCGAGTTCATCGTCTTCTGCGGCGTCCACTTCATGGCAGAGAGCGCCGACATCCTCGCCCGCTCCGAAGCGCCAGGGAGACAAGCCCAGCAGGTCATCCTGCCCGACCTCAACGCCGGCTGCTCCATGGCCGACATGGCAGAAATCTCCCAGGTCGAAGACTGCTGGGAAGCGCTCACGCGCCTTCATCTCTCGGACGAGACCATCCCCATCACCTATATGAACTCCAGCGCCGCCATCAAGGCCTTCTGCGGCGAGCGCGGAGGCCTCGTCTGCACCTCATCCAACGCCGCAGCCGCCTTCCGCTGGGCCTTCGCACGTGGTAAGCGGATCCTTTTTCTGCCCGACCAGCACCTCGGCCGCAACACCGGGCATTCCATGCACATACCTTTGGACGAGATGGTCGTTTGGGATCCGTGGACGCTTCAGGGCGGCCAAACACAGGCCAGCCTCGCCGCCAGCCGCATTGTGCTCTGGAAAGGCCACTGCGCCGTCCACCAGCGCTTCCTCCCCAGCCACGTCGATCAGGTCCGCGCCAAATACCCCGGCATCCAGGTCATCGTCCACCCCGAGTGCCGCTGGGAGGTCTGCCAGAAAGCCGACGCCCTCGGCTCCACCGAGCGCCTCATCCAGATCGTCGAAGACGCCCCCGCCGGGACGATGTTCGCCATCGGCACGGAGATTCACCTCGTCAACCGCCTCGCCCACCGCTTCGCCGCGCAGGGCAAGCGCGTCATCACCCTCGACGACACCGGCTGCCTCTGCACCACCATGTACCGCATCAGCCCGCACCACCTCGCCTGGGCGCTTGAAAACCTCGTCGAAGGCCGCGTCGTCAACCGCATCCAGGTCCGCAAAAGCGTCAAGCACTGGGCCCGCATCGCCCTCGACCGCATGCTCGAAGTATCCTGACCTCGGCCCCAATCGCCCTCAGGAGGCAAGATGCCGTTGCGTCGCATCCCCAAGCTCCTCACCGCCATCTGCCTCTTCCTCGCAGCCACGTCTCTCGCCTGTGCGCAGTGGGCCCCGCTCGTAAGCGATGCCAACGCCGCGCAGCGCATCGCATGGTGGCGCGAGGCGCGCTTCGGCATGTTCATTCATTGGGGCGTCTACGCCATCCCCGGCCGCGGCGAATGGGTCCAGTGGAATGAACAGATCCCCGTCGACACCTACGCCAAGCTCGCCGATCGATTCAACCCGCAGCACTTCGACGCCAATGCCTGGGCGCAGCTCGCCAAAGACGGCGGCATGAAGTACGTCGTCCTCACCGCGCGCCACCACGACGGCTTTGCCCTCTTCGACGACCCCGGCAGTACCTTCACCGCCATGAAGTCCGCGGCGCATCGCGACTTTGTCGCTGAGTACGTCCGCGCCGTGCGCAACGCAGGCCTGCGCGTGGGCCTTTACTACTCGCCCCTCGACTGGCGTTTCCCCGGCTTCTTCTTCCCCGGCATCTATCGCCAGAGCGCCGACGAGCTCCGCGCGCAATATCATCGACAAATCGACGAACTCGCCTCGCACTACGGCAAACTCGACATCCTGTGGTTCGATGGCGGCGGCGATGAATGGCTCGGCTTCGGCGGGCTCGAATGGGGTTCGCAGGGCTGGCACGGGCGCCCGAAAAATCAGCCTTACACCGGCTCCTTCGACTGGCAGGACGTGCAGACCGTCGATCATCTCCGCCAGTTGCAGCCGCAGATTGTTCTCAACGACCGCACCGACGCGCCTGCAGACTTCCGGTCGCGTGAAGGCGACGCAGCCCTCGGCGACTTTGAAAATCGCTATCCCTGGGAGCTCTGCACCACCATCACCGAAGGCGCATGGGGATATCAGCCCAACGCGAAGGTGAAACCCCTCCAACAACTCATCCATCTGCTGGTGGGCGCTGCGGGCCGTGACGGAAACATGCTGCTCAACGTCGGACCCGGCCCTGACGGGCAAGTAGCCCCCGCGCAGGCGGAGCGCGTGCGCGAAATCGGCCGCTGGCTGCAAGCCAATGGCGAAAGCATCTACGGCACGCGCGGTGGTCCGTGGCTGCCCGCCGATTACGGCGTTTCCACTCACAAAGGCAACGTGATCTACATCCACCTGCTCAATGC
>JBAUTX010000047.1:0-6961 GCA_049582405.1 Occallatibacter sp.
AGAAGACACCCCGTATCTGTATACGTTGCTGTCCCGCGCCTTCAGTGATCTCGCCTTGTCAACTTACGCCGCAAAGAATCACTACCAGCGCAAACGTCCATTCCAGGAGAACAACGAGGCCATCGGCGTTCCGGATGCGCGAGCTTTCCTTGAAAAAGACCCTTCCTATCCGTCCGGGCACACAGCCGTCGGTTGGGGGTTTGCTCTAATCCTGAGCGAGATTGTGCCGGATCGTGCCGAGGAAATCCTCGACCGCGGCCGTTCCTTTGGCGAGAGCCGTCTTGTCGTCAACCATCATTGGTACAGCGACGTGGTCTGGGGCCGATTTATGGGTGCTGCCACTGTGGCGCGACTGCACGCCAATCCCACGTTCCGCGCGGATCTGGAAGCCGCCAGGGCCGAAGTCGCGGCAATTCGTGCCAAGAACCTCGCGCCGACAGGCAACTGTAAGGCGGAAGCCGCGGCGCTGGCATTGGGATACCAAACCGATGACGTAATTGCAATCGACATTCTCCTCAATCCGGACGCTACGATGATGAAGCACGCAGCAGCGGCGAACACTCGTCTGCGTTCTGTCTACCCGAAGGGATTCGCGCTCGACGCGACGCACCTCCCTCACATCACGCTACTGCAACGGTTTGTCCGTAAGGCGGATCTAGACCAGGTTTATACCGCGACCAATATAGTCCTGGCGGGTGTAAAGGCGACCGACCTCAAATTGAAGGCGGTCAAGTATTACTACATCCCGGCCGGGCCGCTCGGTCTTTCCGGAATCGTCGTGGAACCGATTCCGGAGTTGCTCAAATTGCAGCAGGATTTAATTGACGCGGTGGCTCCATTCACGGTGCCCACGGCCACCTCAGGAGCGTTCTACACCACGCCCAAAGAACCCAATATCCAACCGGCCCTCATCAGCTATGTCTCGGCGTTTGTGCCGGCAAGTTCGGGCAAGAACTACAATCCACATGTCACAACTGGCCTTGCTTCCAAGGAGTATCTGGACAAACTGCTGGCCGAACCCTTTGAATCCTTCACCTTCACACCAGCGAGCGCGTCCGTCTATCAGCTCGGTGATTTTGGTACGGCGGCGAAGAAACTCAAGGATTTGGATTTGAAGCACTGAGTCACCACCGGTATTCCCGGCTCAACCGCCGGAATTCAAATGTTGGGAAACGCTGTGAGGATTGATGTAACAGGGGGTACCATGGCAATCGCAAAGATCGCACCTCTGCCGAAGTTTGACTTGGGCAGCAAGATGGTTTCCTGGGAGCAACGGCGCGCCGAGGGCAAGGCCCTTCGCCACAAGATACCTATCGAGTCGCATGCGGCTTGGAAGCCAGGCAAGAACCGCCCTGATCCGCTGAAATTACTGACCATAAGCAACAAAGGACGACAAGCGGATCTCGTTCCTCTGCGCATGGGGCGCATGGCGGCCTCTCCGTTCGCGTTCCTGCGGGGGGCGGCGTGCGTGATGGCGTGTGATCTCTCAACCTTGCCGCTCAGCGGAATTCCGGTAGTGATGGCCGGCGACGCTCATATCAGCAACTTCGGATTGTATGGCACGCCGCAGCGGGAAGTCGTTTTCGACATGAACGATTTCGATGAAGCAACTATCGGTCCATGGGAGTGGGACTTGAAGCGGCTGGTCGCCAGCGTGAACGTTGCAGGACGTCAGAATGGCCTCAATCGTCGTGAGCGGGCTGCGGGTGTCATGCGTGGCGTGGAGGGCTATCGATTCAACATCGCTCGCCTCCAGAATATGGGTGTGCTGGATGTTTGGTATCTGCACGCCTACCCTGGACGCGAGAACCCCATCGCAAAGATTGATCCCAAGTCCAAGGCGATCTTCGCCAAGACCCTCACCAAAGCCCTGCGCACCGACAACCGGACTCTGCTGCCCAAGATTGCAGACAACCTGGGCCATGGTAAGTGGAGCTTTCGAGATGATCCGCCTGTTCTCACCTCCCTCCCAGGTGCGACCAAACAGAAAGTAATCGAAGTGCTGAATCGTTATTCGCTCACCCTTTCTCCGGAGCGGCGCATGATGCTTGGGCGTTACCACGTCGCGGATGTTGCCCATAGGGTTGTGGGAGTTGGTTCGGTGGGGACCAGGGCATACTTGGTACTGCTGTTCGGAATAGGGGATGGCGATCCCTTGTTCCTGCAAGTAAAGGAATCGGTTTCTCCTGCCGCGGCTCCATACCTTCCGCCGCTTCCCAAGGAATTCCAGCACCAGGGCAAACGCGTTGTGATCGGGCAGCGCGCGCTGCAAGCTTCTTCTGACCCAATGCTGGGTTACACCGAGATCGACGGGCGAGACTACATGGTGCGGCAGATGAAGAACCTGAAGGCTTCAATTCCGGTTGAGTTTCTTACCGGTGCATCCTTCAACTTCTATGCCTGGGCGTGCGGTGCAATCCTCGCTAGAGCCCACGCCCGGACGGGTGACCCGGCACGCATTGCCGGCTACTGCGGCAACTCAACCGACCTGGATGAAGCTCTGGCCGAGTGGGCCGAGAGCTACGGGGATCAAACGGTGCAGGACCACGCGACGTTATTGGAATCGATCAAAAGCGGAAAAACCAAGGCGACCATAGAGGCGACGGATGAAAGCTAAATACGCAGAGGCTTGAATCCACTCGTCACAATGCACACAACAGGATTTGAAAGTGATGTCCAATTATGGCTACATCAGAACCGCTGCAGGAACCGCCTGATTTCTCGCTGGTTTTAGGCGGACCTACCTTTCAGATGTTCCGCCGATCCCATCTATCCGGGGATGCGCTGGAGTTACTGTATCGCCGGGTTGTAGCAATCGTGCTAGTCGCATGGGTACCATTGCTGCTGTTGTCGGTGGTCGGGAATTACTTCCTGGCCGGCACCCCGAAGCTGTCATTTCTGCATGACATCGAAGCGCACGTTCGGCTGCTGGTGGCGTTGCCGGTATTGATTGCAGCCGAGCTGATCGTTCATTTGCGCCTCCGCCCCGTTGTTGGGGCCTTCCTGGCGCGACGAATCGTTCAGCAGCGCGACCAGCCGAGATACCTCGCTGCAATCGACTCGGCAATGCGTCTGCGCAATTCGGTTCCAGTCGAGCTTGGACTTGCGGTCCTGGTCCTTACGGTCGGACAGTGGCTGTGGCGAAGCCAGATCGCTCTGGGCGCCTCGACATGGTATGCGATTCCACAGGATGGCCACATGCACCTCACGGCCGCTGGCTATTGGTATGACTACGTCAGCATCCCAATTTTCCAATTCATCCTGCTGCGCTGGTATCTGCGGCTCTTTATCTGGTTCCGTTTCCTTTGGCAAGTCTCTAGATTGGACTTGCACTTGATACCCACCCATCCGGACCGGGCGGGAGGTTTGGCTTTCTTGGGAAAGAGTTCCTACGCCTTCGGTCCAATCCTGTTCGCCCAGGGCGCATTGCTGTCCGGCGTTATAGCCAGTCGCATTTTGTATGGGGGCGAAAGCCTGCAGTCGTTCAGGGTGGAAGTCGTTGGCTTTATCGGCTTCTTTTTGGTAGTGATCCTCGCGCCTCTCACCATGTTTACACCGCAAATGGCGCGTGCGAAACGGAAGGGATTAGCGGAATATGGATTGCTGGCAAATCGATATGTAGAGAGATTTGAGCAGAAATGGGTGGTGGGAAACGCGGCAGAAGGCGCTGAACTTCTGGGAACTGGCGACATTCAGTCACTTGCTGATATGGGGAACAGTTATTCCGCCGTCAAGCAGATGCGAACGGTTCCCATTGGCCGTGAAGATATTGGTCGGCTCGCAGCAGCTTCAGCCGCGCCACTTTTGCCGCTTGGCCTGACTGTGTTTTCCCTACAAGATCTGGTGGTGCGCATCTTCAAGCTGCTGTTTTGACCGAACGGAAGAAGATATTGGGATAACGTAGGCTATTTTTCGCGCATTTGATTTGAGTAGGAGCGGTGGAGGTTGGTGCAAGCAGGAGGAGCAAGACCTCAGAGGCGAGGACGATGGAGCCAACCACGGAATCGGGAGCTGGGCAGGAGAACGTGGCCAAGGGGAACCTGGGGCCAGTAGTACAGATCGATGAAGAACGCATTCAGGCGCATTTCGGCGAAGTGGTTCGGTCGACGGTCGAAGAGACGTTGAACGCAGGGCGATCAGCCTCCTCGAGTTGATCAATTAACGAATTCAGATTCTGTCCCGGGCCCTGATCCAGGAATTCGCGAACTGACTGGGTAACGAGTTGATCGTACAGACCCTCTTTGAGCCGACCCATTTGAAAGGATTCCCCGAAAACGGAATCATCTCATAAATGGGTTGCAACATAGATTTAACCAGAGTGACCAGAATGACCATCTCGCAGTCTTCCACATGCGATGTTGGCCCGAAGCGGCCAGTCGACCGCTTGCGACAGAGGGTGTGCTGCTAGCTTCCGGAACGGAGACAGGCATACAGGGTTTCCCGGCTGATTCCGAACTCTTTGGCAATGCGCGTCTTCTGTACACCGGCTGCGACTCGTTCCTGAAGTTGCCGGACACGCTCGGCATTCAACACCGGACGACGCCCTTTATATCGTCCGGCGGCCTTCGCGATCGCTATGCCTTCTCGCTGCCTTTCGAGAACGAGGGCTCGCTCGAATTCAGCGACCGCGCCTAAGAGCGACAACAAAAGGATAGACATCGGGGAATCCTCGCCGGTGAAATGCAGGTTTTCCTTCACGAATTCGACAAAGAGCCGCCTGCGGTAAGGTCACCAACAATCTTGCGCAAGTCAATCAAGGACCGCGCCAAGCGGTCCATGCTGTGCACCACGAGCGTGTCGCATTCACGGCAATATTCCAGGGCTGCCTGAAGTTGAGGGCGCAGAGTGTCTTTCCCGCTCGCCTTACCCTCGAAGAATTTGTCCAGAGCGAGGCCATCGAGCTGCCGAGCGCTGTTTTGGTCGAGAGTGGACACGCGTCTAGATCCGACTCTTTGTCCGGTCATAGATTCTCCAGAAATTGTCAGGTTCAGTTTTTGGAAGTGCGAAAGCAGGTGTCCGACAAGCTGTTCAGGAAATCAGTTGGACAGAATTGGACAGGTAAATGTCAGGCGCAGTTTGTGGGGATGGGGTACAGCTCAGCAACACATTTCTTCGTGCCCCTTTGTTCTTTGGGTAACTACCACATGGATGCGACCTCTATATTTCCAATGTTCTGTGTCCTTTCGGGATAGGGACCGACGTAGATTCGGGCGAGCCAGCTGCTCGGTACTCGGCCGATGATCTGCCAGTCTTTCGGGCCATGTTCCTCCCAAGACGAAATATGCTGCACACGTGTGGCACACGCCGCCGTTGCTGAGGGTTGGCCTTACTGGTTGACTAGCGAAGGGGAGGCTGACGGAGGTTCAGTGACCTGTCTGCCGACTGTGCCATCCAGCAACATTGCGGGATAGTCAGAGCGATGTTGCCCTGAAGAATCTGCTCTTCATGCGAATTTCACCCGCCGTCTATTCTTGGATTTCGTTTTCAGGGTATCCCTGAGGCTGAGGATGTTATCCATGAAAGATTGGCTAAAGGTCCCGCGGTCGAAGCCGCGGGGCGGCAGAGAAACGTGGAAGGGATACGCGAGGGCTGACGCCCCCAATCTCTTATGTTCCTGATGAGATTTAAACAGGAGATAAAGTCCCGGGGCGAGGATATGGATCTGCGCGGGAGTTAATTGCACACGGACGGTAGCATCAATCTGTTTTCAGTGGCGGACATAATCAACAGTGGAAGAGCTATCAAGATGATAGGTCACCCGTTTGTGATCTGCGTTGCTCATCAACAGGGGAGGGGCGGTGCGAACCGGCCCTTCAATGGGGACTGAAAGACCGATGCCGGGAAGAGCACGAGAGAGAACTTCAATGCCGGTGGCGCAGTTTCTGTTGCGGGCTGGAACTGGGTGGCGCGGTTCGTGGCGCAGTTTTTTGATGCCGTGTGGTCGGCGATCGAGGCCGGCACATGGCTGCCGACAACCCGGCAGCAGTTCCAGATGATGGCCGCGGCTCTCGATCTGGACTGGGCGACGATGACCCAGCTCATCCTGATGTGCCGCCAGGCCTGGGGCATCCAGTAGCGGTCCTTACTCATAACCGGATACACTCATCTCCGAGAGAGGGGGTGAGTGCGATCAAGAAAGCTGAACAACAGAAGGTGAAAAGAATGAATCTGAACGTCGAAGCCGAGCTCCACAACCGCTTCAAGGCGGCCACGGCTGCCCAGGGCCTGAACATGACCGATGTGTTGCTGAAGTACATCCAGTCTTATGTCGACAAGTACGCATCGAAGCCGAAGGGACGGCGCTCATGAAACGCGCCGCCCTTTATCTGCGAGTCTCCAGCGTCGACCAGCACCCGGAGACCCAGCTTCTCGACCTTCGCCAGATGGCTGCCCAGCGCGGCTATGAAGTCGTCCACGAATACACCGACCGGATCTCCGGCGCCAAAGCGCGCCGGCCCGGGCTGGACGAACTGATGCACGATGCACGCCACGGAAAGTTCGATGTTGTGCTGGTGTGAGCCTCGGACCGCATCGCCCGGTCAGTCAAACACTTCCTCGAGGTGCTCGACGAGCTCAATCGTCTGGGCGTCGAGTTCGTCAGCTTCCGCGAGCAGATCGACACCGGCGGCCCGCTGGGCCGCGCCATCGTTGTCATCATCGGTGCGATCGCCGAGCTCGAACGGAACCTGATCATCGAACGTGTCCGCGCCGGCATGCGCCGGGCCAAGCTCGAGGGCAGGCGCATCGGCCGACAGCCGCTCGACCTCGATCGGGAAGCCATCCTTCGCGACCGGCGGCTCGGCCAGAGCCTGGGCCAGATCGCCAGAGAACACGGCATCTCCCGGGCCACCGTGCACCGGGTCGTCCCCGAAGCCGCACCAACCTCAGAAAAGCAGGTCGCTTAAGGCCTGCAGACGCTGTTTCAAAAGGCTTCGAAAAACGCCTCTCCTAAACCCCACAA
>JBAUTX010000048.1:0-4357 GCA_049582405.1 Occallatibacter sp.
GGACAATCTGAAATCATCAAAATCCAAACCGATCCGAGGCAATGCTCTGTCTGCAGGGATTCCCAACAGCTTGATGCAGAATGCGGATGCATCCCCATGGCCATCCCTTGGGTCAGGCCTTGCAGATACGTCCTCATCGAACAGCCTGGCTCCGCCAGATGCGATTTTGAGACCTATATTCTCTGCCGATCCATTGGCCTTCAAGACTGACCAAAGAACGCGGGCTATTTCATTCGCCATTCATGTTGCAGGTATCACTCTGGTGCTGGTGCTGGCGGTAAGGGTTCACTCGGGCGTGATACCGCAACCAACCGCGACAGTAATGCCGATGGATCTCAAAATGTCCATTCCTCCCATGATTTTGCCGGTCGCAAAGTTGATGGGTGGTGGCGGCGGTGGCGGGGCGCATGAGGTGGTGGAGGCCAGCAAGGGACGTCTACCGCTAGTCGCGAAGGCTCAGATCACGCTTCCTCAGATCATCACGAACAACCGCTCGAAGCTGGAGGTCGAGCCAACCGAGATGGTCAAGATTCCAGACAACAACAAACTACCCAATCTTGGTGTGCCCCAGTCACCGCAGATCGCACTGGCCTCGCAGGGCAGGGGCATTGGTTCAGGATACGGGCAAGGTTTGGGCGGCGGGATTGGCGCAGGCCACGGCATTGGAGTGGGCCCGGGCGCCGGCAGCGGCTACGGCGGCGGGCTCATGAGCGTGGGCGGCGGCGTGAGCGCACCTCAGGTCATTCACTCCGTTGAGCCGGAGTTCACAGAGGACGCTCGCCGCGCAAATTATCAGGGCAGTGTCTCGATCAGACTCATTGTTGATTCGCAAGGAAGTCCGCAAGACGTCCGCCTGGAAAGTCATCTTGGCATGGGGCTCGAGGAAAAAGCCATTGAAGCAGTGAAGCAGTACAAGTTCCGCCCGGCAATCTACCAGGGGCATGCGGTATCAGTACAGATCGTAATCAACGTGGCCTTCCATCTCCATTGAGCCAATCGATAGCAATGAAAAGGAGGAGCCTTTCGTGGCTCCTTCTTCTCATTGCCAGATTCTCTCCGTGCCTGGCGCGCACATTGCTATCTGACTTCTTCTGCAGTTTGCGCGTGTTGCAGTGCGGGCTTCTTGGCATAGTAGCCCTTGCGTGTCCTCACGATCATCCCGCCATGCTTCGGTGCGCTCGCCTCAACGCGCACTACCCGGTAGCCTCCCTGGCTGGCAGGTTTGGTGGAGTGATAGCCGATCGTGTATTGATCGCGGATATCGCGCGCGACCTCTGCGGCGATGCTATCCACACTCTGCAGGGAACGCGGGAAGTAAGCGATGCCGCCCGTTTCCTTGGACAGCCTTTCAAGAGCGATTCTCGCTCGCTCCGCTTCTTCTTTATTGGTTCCGAAAAGGAGACCGATGGTATAGACCACCGGTCCCCCCAGGTTCTGCACACGACGGATAGTCTGGTCCAGGTTGAGGCGCGACGCATTGTCTGCGCCGTCCGTGATGACCAGCAGCACCTGCTTAGGAAGCTTTCCATGGTTGGCTAACTCGTCCGCCGCAGCGGCCACCGCATCGTACAACGCTGTAGTACCTTTTGCATCGAAGTGCGTTAATCCGCGATTCAGTGCGCTGATGTTCGACGTAAAGCCCTGGTCGAGGTAGGCCCGATCTGAAAAATTGACGATAAACGTCGCATCCTCCGGATTTGACGCCTTCAAGAGGTTCAAAGCGGCCTCGTCGACTGCCATCCGCTTGTCGAGCATTGAGCCCGAGCTATCGATGAGAATTCCCAGTGAGACGGGCAGGTCCTGGTGCAGAAACGATCTTGTGGCTTGCGGAGCGCCGTCTTCCCAGACGCGGAAATTGGCTCGACTCAGATCCGTGACCAATCGCCCCTTCTCGTCTACCACTGCGCAGTTCAGCAAAACCTCATCCACGTCCTCGTGCATGGTGTAGATTCCGTCCTGCCGCTTCTGAATCTCGCCGGGCTGGCCTGGAGCGAGCGGCGACTCTGTGCTCAGAAGCGCATCGCTTTCAGGATCGAGCGAGAGAATTGGATCGCGGTCCACATCCAGGCGTGCCTGCACCTCCGGACGCGTAGCGTCGCGCATGGCGGAAGGCATTGTCGCTTGCGCCTGCGTGGATAATTTCGAACTTGTTGCTGACAGCTCTGTCCCGGGAACAAGAAGGCTGATCGGCAATTCCAGCGAATAGAGAGTTGCGGACTCACCTTCTGCCTGCACCCAAAGGCCATGGAACGCTTCACGGAGCTCAGGGCGTAGGGCAAGCAGCGCCGTCATCAAATCGGTCACCTGCCTCCGCGCAGCGGACGGATCGCGTAACTGGGCTGTCTGGGCGGCGTCAGGAGTGTAGTGGACCTCGATGTCCAGTGCGCCGAATGTAGCTGTGGTGCCGATCGCCGTGACCTTAAACGCAGCACCTTGCACATCGAGCAGGAGTGGCTTGATGTCGGGAAGAGTTTCAGGGTGTACACGGTCTTCTTCATGCTGCAGCTTCTCGAGATTGGGACTGGACAGAAACTCCACGGGATCCAGGAGATAGGCAGCAGTTCGGTAGTAGAGCCAGGCATTCCAATTCATGCTCCGCAGTGCATAATTACGCGCCGATTGCCAATACCAGAGGCCATCATGGCCTGCCTGCATGATGGGTCTGCTGAAGAATCCAGCAAGCATCCAGCGATGCTGAGCTGTTTCAGACAAGATCAGTGAAATCTGCTGCGGCTGTGGTACGCCAGTAGTGTGGAGGATGGCCAAAGCGTAGCTTCCAGGCGGGAGATCAGTAAAGTTCAATGCCACGACAGGCTTTCCACAATAGAAATCTGTGCGCGCCGCTCCCAATGAATCGATCGAAGCATTCAGTGCATAAAGGCTATCGACAGTAATGACCGCTTGCTGCACGAGAGGCTTCAAAGTGCGGATCGAATCAGCAATCCCACTGAAATCAGCAGCAACCGCAGGAATCGTGTTCGCACGAAGAGCCTGCACGTCCCCGCTTTGCACCTCGCCAATCATCGTACGAGCAGCACTTGACAAGGCATCGCGCTGCTCAATCGTCATTTGCGCCTGGGCCGTACAGGAAGCGGCCTTTGCGCTCAAGGGCAACAGTGTGCACGCAAATGCCAGAAAGAGGATCAGGCTGTATCGCACGTTGGTTGTACTCAGTATCATGGTGGCAGCCTTCCGGGGCGGCCGCTTGGCTTGCGACAAACAGCCTCCGCGCGCTTCCTGATATATGATGCGGACAGGGCGTTCGCATATAGCACCCAAAGAGGAATTACTTATGTATTTCATCGTGGGTGAAAAGACGCAAATAAGGTGCAGTGTAATCATCTTCAGTTGCTGTGCCGCTTTGCTCTGGTCCGCACATGCTATTTCGGCGCAGGAGATACAGTCCACCGGGCCTGTGCCCGCTGTCCCTCATGTGCGCGTTGCAACGAACACATCTACTTCTGCACTTGATGGATCAGCGACTGCACGCAAAGATCCGGCAAGTACGCAGGGCCGGAGAATGAAACAATCGCCGTCTCCATCCGACCAGGCTGCACAGTCCGCGGCGGTGGCATTCAGGGACGGAAAGCTTACGGTAGAGGCAAACAATTCCGACCTGGCCCAGATCCTGCGAGACCTTGCTAACATCAGCGGAATGACCATCAACGGGCTCGGCAAGGGACCTCGCGTGTTTGGCGTTTACGGCCCAGGCAATTCGCGTGACGTTCTCACGGCTCTTCTCCTCGGCTCTGGCTACAACTTCATCATGGTGGGCGGTGCTGTCGACGGCACGCCTCGCGCATTGCTTCTCACCGCTGAGAACAACGATGCTCCTACCATCGCCCGGGCCACTCCAACTGAAGTTCCCTCTTCTGACCCCAACGAACGCGTGCAACAACAGCTGGAGAATGATCCGTCTGCTCCGAATGCACTGGGTCCAGGAGCCGTCGCGCCAGTCCCCTCATTAGAAGAACAAGACGACAACACTCGCGCGCAAAGCGCTCTGCAGCGGCTGCAACACATCCAGGATCAGCAGAAGCAAAATGCTCCGCAGTAGTCGCTGACTTGGATTCGGGCAAACGCAAGTCTTGGGCGCTCCCGCAAGCTACCCGGTTGTAAATGCGCATTTCATTCCTTTTCCGCTCTGGATCTCGCAAACAGCGATCCGATCTCGTAGCATTCAGACTCCTCTGCGCAGGAGCGGAAGTGACTTCTGTCGCGAATGACACAAATATGTCGCAAAAAGGCCATCAGAATATCTGCAACACTCTTCCTTCTAGTACAAAGGTAGCTTGACATCCCCTCAATAGCGCGTATGCTCACGTTAGACATTGGTCAAATGTGAACACTTCAGTTC
>JBAUTX010000049.1:0-14341 GCA_049582405.1 Occallatibacter sp.
CACCAAAGGCAGTCGGAAACTTCGGCGTCCGGAACGCTCGCCATCGTCACATCACGTGGTCTTCCTGAGCGGAGCACGCCTGGGGCCCCGTCGCGCCTGTCGCGATGGGGTCAGCGCAGCGAAGGACCTGCTTTTCCAAAACGGTTCCAGCCCCGGTCCCAAGGACCTTTCCCCAACGACGATGTGGGTGCCACCGGTCCCGCGCAGGTGGGGACCGGTGATGCCAGTACGATGAGGTCAATGTGTCTAGGACGAGGTCCGGACAGGTGGCCCGGACACCGGGAGAGCGCAGTGGCAGGTGGCCCCGGTCCCTCGCCTTCGGGGACCGGGGAAGGAAGAGCGTCCGCGTGAGCGGACATCATGGATCGGGGTCCATACACTTCACAGTCGTTTTATGCGCTCTTCCCCGCCAGCGTCTCCAGCAGCGCGTCAAAGTCCTCCAGCCGCGCGTACTCGATAATCACCCGCCCGCGCCCCTTGTGGTCCTCGATCCGCACCTTCAGCCCCAGCGCCCGCTGCAACTGGTCCGCCACTTCCTTCACATTCGGGTCCACCGGCGGGTCCGGCTTCGGTTCCTTCTTCGCCTTCTCCGGGTAGAGCATCCCCTGCACCATCGTTTCGGTCTGGCGAACAGAAAGCGAAAGTTGTGCCACCCTTCGCGCCGCCTTCTCCAGCTCCGGATGGTGGTTCAGCCCCAGCAGCGCCTTGGCATGACCAAAACTCAGTTGCCCCTGCTCCACCAGGTCCTGCACACTCTGCGGTAACCTCAACAAACGAATGAAGTTAGTCACAGAAACGCGGTCCTTGCCGGTCCTCTGCGCCATCTGCTCCTGCGTCATGTGGAACTCACGCGACAGCCGCTCAAACGCCCGCGCCTGCTCCATCGGGTTCAGGTCCGCCCGCTGCAGGTTCTCCACGATGGTGATCTCCATCGCCTGCTCGTCCGACACCTGCCGCAGAATCGCCGGGATCGTCTTCTTCCCCGCCTTCTGCGAGGCCCGCCACCGCCGCTCCCCGGCAATCAGCTGGAAGCGTCCGTTCGCCAGCGGCCGCACCAGGATGGGCTGCACCACCCCGTTCGCTGTGATCGACGCCGCCAGCTCCTCCAGCTCCGTCGCGTCCATGTGCGTCCGCGTCTGGAAGGGGTTGCGGTCCACCATCTCTACCGGGATCTCGCGCGGTTTGCCGCCTTCAGGCTCCAGCGCCGCTGCTGCCGGCGCGGTAGCCGCCGCCTGCACACGCGGCAAAAGGGAGTCCAGGCCCTTACCGAGGGCGCGTCGCTTCGCATCAGCTGTCGTCATTGTCTCTGCGTCCTTGCTCCCGGCCTGTCGCCGGGGCTCTCCATCCAAAACAACAATCCAATCGGAAAATCATCTGCAAATGGCAGGGCCGCACGGGCTAGCCCTTAATGGTAAGGCCAGAAACGTACCTCCGCTTTGGGGCGGGCCGAGGCCGCAGCCTTCCGCTGGGCTCCGCGTGGGCTCTCAATCCGGTTCCGCGCCAGAAACTCCCCGGCCAGCTCAAAATAGGCCTCAGTTCCCCGCGACTTGCTGTCGTACAGCGCCACCGGCTTGCCATGGCTCGGCGCCTCCGCCAGCCGCACATTGCGCGGAATCACGGTCCTGAAGAGCCTTTCCTTGAAATACTCCCGCAGCGTTTCTGTGACCTGCTGCGCCAGATTCGTGCGGTCGTCGTACATGGTCAACAGCACGCCTTCAATCTGGATCTCGGGATTGAACGCAGCGCGCACCCGCTCCAGCGTCGAAATCAGCTCTGAAACGCCTTCGAGAGCAAAATACTCCGCCTGCATGGGCACAATCAGAGAGCCGGCAGCCACCAGTACATTCAGGGTCAGCAGATCGAGCGCCGGCGGGCAGTCCAGCACAATCAGGTCGTACATGGACCGGATGGGCTCCAGGGCCTCGCGCAGACGGGTTGCCCGGTCCTCAATGCCTGCCAGTTCAACGTTCGCGCCGGTCAGGTTCTTTGAGCCGGGGAGAATCCAGAGATGGTCAATCTCCGTCGGCAGGATGACCTGCTCCGCCGGGGCGTTGCCCACCAGAACGTCATAAATCGAGTGACGGTTATCATCCCGCTGCAACCCCAGGCCCGAGGAGGCGTTGGCTTGTGGATCGCAATCCACCAGAAGGACTTTCAGGCCCTCCAGGGCAAGGCAGGCGGCAAGGTTGATGGCAGTCGTCGTTTTGCCCACACCGCCCTTCTGGTTCACAACGCCGAGAATCTTGCTCATGGAGAATCAGGTTAAAGCCGAGGGGGGCTTGTGTGCAGGAATTTGGCCTGTGGAGAACTCCGTCTTCCTGTGGAAACCGGTCCGGACGGACGGTCGGGACAGGCTGCAACCCCTTGTGGGTCTACAGGTTTCAGGGAGGCCGGGGACAGGGAGCGCGCCGGTGCATCTTCCTCGAATCAGTGGAAAACTTTATGTACCGGGAGCTGTGCCAATGGGGATTTGGTGCTCGGAGTTAGCCCATGTTCCACGTGGAACATGGGTGCCGGAAGATGGGGTTGAAGCGGGAGGAACGTTCCACGTGGAACATCCGGGACAAAGCAAGGGGCGGGCAATCAAGGGCATGCAATGTTCCACGTGGAACACCCCCCCCTCCTACGTGTCCCTCCGGGTAGCCAGCGCGAGGATGCGCTCATCGGATCCCGGCAATGGCACGGACTCCGACCATGCAAAGTCGGCTCCTGCAGCCGCACGAACCGCCTCAGAATCCTGCCGCGTGATCATAGGCGCCAGCCATCCGCCGGTCCGTACCAGCCCTGTGGCCATGCGGACCGCCAACTCCATCCGATCCACGGCGCGGAGGGTGACGCAATCGAACTGCTGCCGCAGATCTTCCGCCCGGCCCGCGTGGACTTTGACGGCGACGCCCAGTGTCCGGACTGCCTCCTGCAGGAAGGCAGCCTTCTTGCCCTGCGACTCACCCAGGGTCACGGCGATCTCCGGGCGGCAGATGGCAATGGGCAAGCCGGGGAAGCCGGCCCCAGACCCCAGGTCGAAGAGAGTGGTGATTCCTTGTGGCAGTGCACACGCACAGGCGATGGACTCGACAAAGTGGCGGGAGAGAATGCCCTCTGCGTCGCGAATGGCGGTTAGATTGACGCGGGCATTCCAACGGAGCAGCAGGGCCAGATATGCCTCAAACTGCCTGGTCTGCTCGGGCGAGAGGGCGGGTAGCCCCGCAGCGTCAAGAAGCTGACCGAGTCGATCGCCTGGTGGTAGAGACGCGGGATGAGGGCCATTCATTGCGCAGAGACGGTCTGGCCGACGGGCTGGACGACGGATTCCTCAATGCGACGCGGTGTCCAAGCCTCGGCGGCATGAACGAAGGCGGCGAAAATAGCGCGCGAAAAAGCGCTTGTCGTATAGGTACGCTCGGGATGCCATTGGACGGCGAGGACAAAGTGTTCGCTGGAGTTTAGCTCAACCCCCTCGACAACGCCGTCGACCGGGGAGACGGCGGAAACCAGGAGGTGGTCCCCAACGCGGCGAATCGCCTGGTGGTGGCTGGAGTTGACCTGCGGCTCGAACTCTTCGTCAGCGGGAAGCAAGGCCGCGAGTCGCGTGCCGGGGGTGACGCGGACTGGATGAGCCTCGGCGACCAGGCGACCGGGGGAGTGGTTGACGGCGGCGCCGAGCTGGGTGGGCAGGTCCTGGTAGAGGGAGCCGTTGCACCAGACGTTGAGGGTCTGCGCGCCATGGCAGATGGCGAGGATGGGCTTGTAGAGGCTGAATGCGTCCTGGATCATCAGCTCATCGACGGCGGTGCGGGCGGGGTCGGCAGGGCCGCAGGCAGGGATACGTTTTTCACTAAACCTTTGTGGGTCAACATCATAGCGGCTACCGGGCAGGAGGATGCCTTGAACATGTTCGAGCAGGCGCGCGACGCGATCCTGGCGCTCGTGGAGCGGAATCAGGATGGGAGTGGCGCCAGCCGATTGGAGCGCGGCCAGGTAGGGCGGCAGAGAGCGCTGGTTGTACTCCGTGTCGGCACTGGTGGGCTCGGGAATGGCGATGCGAACACTCATCCAAGCAAGTGTACGGCAGATTTGAGATGAGCCACAGTCTATTTACTACTTTATAAATAAAGTGGCTCGACGGGGTTGGCCACGCTCCAGAGTGTGTCCGTGGGGAAAGCTCACCAGGCGACTTTGGGGGCTTTCGGGGAGCTGATGGCCTCGACTCCCTTGGGGTGCAGGGGCTTGCGACAGGCTGTCTGCTACCTGTCTGCTACTCGATTGCGGCGAAGAGGGCTTCGCAGCAGTCGGGGTCGAGGCGGTGGGGGATTTCGCGGGTCATGATGGCAATGACCTGCTCGGGCGCGAGGCCGGAGCGAAAGGAGCGGTCTTCGATGAGGGCTCCGTAGGCGTCTGCGACGGCGAGGATGCGCGCTTCAAGCGGGAGCTGCCGGGCGGTGAGGCGGTCGGGGTAGCCTGTGCCGTCGAGGCGCTCGTGATGCGCGCCCGCGATGAGCGCGAGGCGGCCGAAGGGGCGGATGCGAGAGAGGATTTCGCGGGTGAGGCGCGGGTGCTCCTGGACAATCTGCCACTCGTCTTCCGTGAGTTTGCCGGCTTTGTCGAGGATGGAGTTCGGGACGCGGAGCTTTCCAATGTCGTGAAGCAGGGCGGCACGATGGACGAGGCGGCGGCGCTCTTCGCTGAGGCTCAGCCTTTCCGCGATGCGCATCGCGGCATCTGTGACGCCGAGTGAATGACGGTAGGTGAAGGATGACTTGGCGTCGACGACATCGGCGAAGGCTTCGCAGATGTGGTCGATGTCGGCTGCTTCGACGGAAGTCTCCTCCGAGGGAGCGAGATGGAGAGCGGCGCGGCGAGTCTCCTGCTCGGGCATTCTGGCGAGCGCGCCAGGCCAGAGAGTACCGATGCGATGGAGGTGATCAGCGACGCGGACGAGCTCGGGATCGAACCATCGGCCGCTCCGCTCGCGGAGAACCGTCATCGCCGCTTCGGCGCCTTTCCCGGATGCGAAGACATCGAGATGTTGAGCGATGGCTAGAATGCGGGCGGCAAGAGGAATCTGGTAGCCGGTGCGATGGTTCGGATAGCCGCTGCCGTCCCAGTGTTCGTCGAGGCAGCGGACGGCCTCTGCGGTCGCGTTGCCCAAGCCGAGCTTGCGAAGGATGGAGGCTCCGCGATCGCAGCGGAGGTTGATCATCTCCTCAATGTTGCGATGCTGCGTGAGACCGATGCGGAGAATGCCCGCAGCGCGGCGCAACGGACCCGCATCCGGCAGGACGCTGTTCCAAAGCAGACGGAGGGTGGAGGCTCTGGGACGGCTGGGGCGGGTCCAGTCCTCGAGCTTGACGCCTGCTTTGACGAGGCGCTCATCGCCGCCGCCGATGATCTGGCAAAGGCGGGCGGCATTGCTGCTGCAGCCGATGTCTTTGAGCAGGAGGGCGTAATAAAGGCCGGCGAGCTCAGCGGGTGGCAGGCGCAGCTCGCGGGCGAGCCGCATGCCGAGGACACAACTGCGGAGGGCGTGGCCGGGGACGGCGCCTTCCGTGAGATCAAGAGCGAAGGAAAGCGCCGAAAGGAGCTCTGCGAGCGAAACGCGAACGAACTCGAGTGATTCCTCTTCCTGCTGCAGGCGCACTTCGGCTACAGCTTCCACAGATCCCCCCTGAGGCGTCCTTCCCCGTGGGTAAATTAACAAAACATGAGCCCGGATAAACTCCCACGAATGTGTGGTTACGGTAACCACGGGGGGTGGATAGCGGAGATCGAATCCAGTGCAGAGAGCAAGGAGCTACGCACCCACTGATGCAAAGGCTGCCTTCCCTTTGCCCGGTACCGACCATCCGTGCATGTGCCGTTCCAGCGCTGTCACTTAGAGTCCGGTACGGCGACTGCCATCAGGCTTTGGCCGAAAGGCGGCGGACAAATTCGCGATTCGAATTTGTGAACCAGGGGAAAAATTGCGCGATCGAAGAGCCGAACGGAAGCAATGTTGAAGGTGCGCTTCTTCAGCAGGCAGAAGGTCACCCACCAGGCGAAGTATCCAACCGAATTACAGTAACGAAGCTGAATGAGGTTGAAGCCTGCAGCTCTCAGCTTGCGTCTCAGCTCGGAACGTGTATAGCGGCGGAAGTGGCCGAAGTCCTTGTCAATTGGGGCATACAGCTCAGGCCGCGCAGGTACGTAAAGACAAAGAGTGCCGGACGCGGGCCGCAATAGCTGGAAGTAGGCTGCCAGTTCCTCCTCATCCTGTTCGATGTGTTCAAGGACATTGATATTGACAATGGAGTTCCAGCGCCTTTCCGTGCGCAAGCTTGCGACGGTGCCGTGGTGAAGACCGTGCCCAGGGAAGCGCTGGCGCAAATAGCCGCAGTACTCTTCCTCCGGTTCGATGGAAAACAGCCCCTCGATGCCGGGTAAGCGCAGGAGCTCCGCCGTCATCTGGCCAATGCCAGCGCCCACTTCCAACACATGGCCACGCAGATACGGAGCAAAGTCGCGCAGCAGAGCGCGTCGGTAGTTTCGTGCCTCTTCGAGCGCCGCAAATTCGAAATTGTTCGATTGTGCTGGAGATTGCATGGACCCTTTCACCGCCTCCAGAAGTTGTATTTCACTATGCACCACAAGGCACGGCAACCGTCGCGCCAGCCGATCTTTTTACCTTCCGCGTAGGTGCGGCCCATATAGGAGATTCCAACCTCGTAGATACGCGCCCTCGCCCTGGCGATCTTGGCTGTAATTTCCGGCTCGAAGCCAAAGCGTTCCTCCTCAATATGAAGGTTCTTGATGACCTCACGACGAAAGACTTTATAACCGGTCTCCATGTCGGTGAGGTTCAGATCTGTGGCCATGTTTGAGCAAAGCGTGAGGAAGCCGTTCCCTATCGAATGCCAGAAATAGAGAATGCGAATGGCGCCCGCGCCACCCCGGAACCGCGAACCATACACAACATCCGCCTTGCCTGCGAGGATGGGCTCGATCAGCCGACTATATTCGGCTGGGTCGTACTCCAGGTCAGCATCCTGAATGATGACGATCTCCGAGGTGGCATGTGCGAAGCCGGTGCGAAGGGCTGCGCCTTTGCCGCGGTTCACTTCGTGACGGAAGAGCAGGACGCGTGAATCAGATTTCGCAAATTCCTGCAGGACTTCTCCTGTTCCGTCTTGAGAGCAATCATCTACAATGACTAATTCCCGGATGGACGGCTGAGCCAATACAGCCTGAATCGTACTTGCCACCGTTGCCGCTTCGTTGTACACGGGAATCACCGCGGTCAGACAGGGGTCCGTGGCTTTGCTGGGTTGCATAGCGACCATCGTAGCAGCTTCAATCTATGCTGCAACCTGCTTCCGGTACCCTATTTTTCGCAGGCCAAGCCAATTGCAACCGAGAAGGGAAAAGGTTGGACTTCCCAGCCGTGCACCCGTAAGAATGTTGGTGAGGTTTTTGTGACACGAGCACGGTTCAATGGCGGGTATGCTTTGCTTTTGGGGTGCATGCTCTTCGTAATTTGCGGCCTTGTGCTGGAGAGCTACTATTCAGTTCTTGCGGACTTCACAACACTGTACTTTCCTACGCGGAACCTGCTTCAGCATCACGATCCTTACATGCAGAGCGAAGTGTTGAGGGTCTACCGCAATGAGCGGGGGAATAGACCCGCGGAGTCGACAGACAACGTGCAGATTGCGACGCGGGATGTCTACCCACCGACCATGCATGTGTTGATTGCACCCATCGCTGCTCTTCCTCTGGATATGGCCAAGCTGGTCTGGCTCACGTTATCCAGTATTTGCATCATCGGGGCTGTGATAGCGATCTGGAGCTGTGCGGCGGACGATGCGCCATTGCTCTCGGGACTCTTGCTGGGACTACTGGCGGCCAACAGCGAATTCATCCTTGTAAGCGGCAATGCGGCTGGGGTTGTGATCGGAATGTGCGCACTTGCTGTGTGGTGTTTTCAAAGACAACGGTTTGCCGTGCTGGGCGTGGTCTGTCTGGCCGCGAGTCTGGCACTTAAACCGCACGACACCGGGTTTGTATGGATGTACTTCCTCCTGGCAGGCGGCATTTTTCGTAAGCGGGCGCTCGAGGCTCTCGCTGCTGTTATGGCGATTGGTCTTCCTGCTCTGCTGTGGGTCTGGTCCTTGTCGCCACACTGGCTGCGAGAGTTGGAGGACAATCTGGCTACGTTCTCTGTGCACGGCGCCATCAACGATCCAGGGATGGTGCATCGTTATGGAGCCGGGATGGACGTTGTGGTCGGCCTGCAGACAATTGTCAGCGCGGTTCGGGATGATCCGCGTTTCTACAATCCGGTTAGCTATCTGATCTGTGCGCCGTTGATCGTCGTCTGGATGTGGATCACTCTTCGTGCCCGGCCCTCCAGCCAAAACATGTGGCTGGCACTGGCGGCTATCGCTCCGCTTACAATGCTGCCGGTTTACCATCGGCTCGTCGATACGAAGCTGATTCTGCTGGCAGTCCCGGCTTGTGCCATGCTATGGGCGCGGGGCGGATGGACGGGCAGGGTGGCGACCCTGCTGACGACGGCAGGAATTATTCTGACGGGCGATAACTTCTGGCTGATTGCTGTCCTGAGTTTTAAGAGGGCACATCTGACGGGAGCCTCACGCGAGGCTGCGCTGGCTGCACAGTCCGGGATACTGCCACTTGTCCTGCTGTCCATGACCCTTTTCTATCTATGGGTGTATGCGCGTGAGGCGCGCGCCCTGCGGGTCACTCCATACCAGGAGTTTTCCGCAGCGCCCCAGCCATCCTGATCCGCGGAAGCTGGATGGCGCCTCTCTGTCAACCAGCCTCAGGTGCTCGGCTTCAATCACCGCTTCATCCTTTCCGCGATTCCGTTCAAGACAGCGACTCTGCAAGAAATGCGCCTGGCTGTGGAAGGCAGGGGTGTGGGAAATGGTGCGTGGGCGCGGGTGGGGACGCGCTCTCCACACAAGGGGCAGAGTTTGCACAGGGGTTTTGGGTGGGGCTGTGGGAAGCGTGGGAAAGATGGTGCGGAATGGGTTGCGGGGAGGCGGGTTTTCCAATTGTGCAGAAAGGATGGTACGAGTTTTGGAAAAAAGGGATGCTTTGCATGGCCGCATGGGGAGCGGTTTTTGGCGATGTTTCCACTTTTCCACGGTGAACTACGGGTACTACGGGAATTCTTTTATCTTAAAAGCATCTTTTCCTATACTCCGTCGCGGAGAACAGCCCACCTCATCCTCGCCGGGTTGACGACGATGGGGTGGGCCTCAAGACGACCGCGGGCTTCAGGGTCTAGCCCTAGAAGGCGTAGGTCTGGGTAGCGCCCTCGATCTTCATGAGGAATGGTGGGACCTTTGAGATCTGAATGCGGGGGTCGCGCAGGTCCTTCGGATCGACCCCCCGGCTCTCGATTGCTAACTCACAAAGGGTGATCTCTCCGCCCAGTTCCAGGATGTCGTTGAAGAGCTTGAGCGGATTGGGCATGCCCTTGGGTTGGCCGAGCTTTTCCAGCTCTCCTTTCAATGTCCACCTGGCTCCCGCCGGCGCGAAGAAAATGTGGACTTCATAGTCGAGGGCAGCCCCTGACGAACCCATAATCAGCGTGGGCATAATGTTTGCAGTGGTTTCCCCGTTGCAAATGATGGCCATTTTCTGTGCCATTGGAATCTCCTCTGTGCCCGGATCGTTGACCTAAGCACTCTTTATTAGCGCCGATTGCGGGCATGGCTACCATGATCCGGGTCACATGCGGAGGTGAGGGGCATCGTTCTGCTATAAAGGCAGCGCGGTGCGGGGGTGCACGGCTAGGAGGCGGAATGCGGAGTGTGTGGACGGGACTGGTGGTGCTGGCGGTGGTGGCAGGGCAGGGATTGGCGGCGCGCGCGGCAGATTGCGCGGGCCTGGCGAAGCTGAAGCTGGGGGCGACGACGATTACGCGGGCCGAGGCGGTGACGCAAGGAAGCCTGGAGACGGACGGGCAGATGGAGCGGGAGTTGCCTGCGCTGTGCCGCGTGGAGGGTGTGCTGCGGCCGTCGAGCGACTCGGAGATCCGGTTTGAGGTGTGGATGCCGGAGTCGGGATGGAACGGGCGGCTGCTGGGCGTGGGGAATGGCGGGTTTGCGGGGTCGATTGGCTATGGGGAGATGGCGGGCTACCTGAAGCGCGGCTATGCGGTGGCGGGATCGGATGCGGGACATGAGGCCGAGGCGGCGGATGGGAGCTGGGCGTACGGGCATCCGGAGAAGGTGAAGGATTTTGGCTGGCGCGCGGTGCATGCGACGCGGGAACGCGCGGGCGAGCTGGTACGGGCCTACTACGGGAAGCCGCAGGAGAAGGCGTATTTCGATTCATGCTCGGATGGAGGGCGCGAGGCACTGATGGAGGCGCAGCGTTTTCCGGAGGACTATGACGGGATTCTGGCGGGGGCGCCGGCGAATGCGTGGTCGACGCTGACGACGGCGGGCGTGGCGGAGATGCAGATGCTGATGAACGATCCGCGCTCGTATGTGCCGCCGCGGAAGCTGAAGGCGATTGAAGATGCGGCGCTGGCGGCGTGCGATGCCGCGGATGGCGTGAAGGATGGGGTCATCGAAGACCCGACACAGTGCCATTTCGATCCGGCAGTGCTCGCATGCAAGAGCACGGACACGAACGAGTGCCTGACGCCCGCGCAGGTGCAGGCGGTGAAGGGGCTCTATGGCGGCGCGGTGGATGACAGCGGGAAACCGTTCTTCTACGGCATGGAGATGGGCGATGAGACGGCGTGGAGGCTGTGGGTGGTGGGCGACGATCCGGGGGCGTCGCTGGGAGCGCAGTTTGCGCGAAACAATTTCCGCTACCTGGTGACGGGCGATCCGAAGTGGAATGTGCTGACGGCGGATGTGGATGCAGCACTGAAGGAGTCGCGCGCGAAGACGGCGGCGGATCTGGACTCGACCGACCCGGACCTGAGCCGGTTTGCCGCGCGCGGGGGCAAGCTGATTCTGTATCACGGGTGGAACGATCCGGCGATTCCGCCGGGGAGCACGGTGGCGTATTACAAGAGCGTGGAAGCGAAGCTGGGCGCAGCGAAGACGGCGGGGTTTGCGCGGCTCTACATGATTCCGGGGATGGAGCACTGCATGGGCGGGCCGGGCGCGAGCGTCTTTGGGCAGTTTGGCGTGGAGACGGCAAAGGGGCCGAAGTATGGCGTGATGGATGAGCTGACGGATTGGGTGGAGCAGGGGAAGCCGGATGAGCCGGTGATTGCGACGAAGTACGCGGCCGGACCGGATGGAGCGCAGAAGGCGGTGATGACGCGGCCACTGTGCGCATACCCCACGGTGGCGCGGTACAAGGGCGCGGGGGATGCGACGGATGCGGACAACTATGCGTGTGTCGCGCCATAAAGCGCGTGGCTAGAAGCGCACGGAGACACCCTTTTCGCAGAGGTCGGTGAGGACGGAGAGCAGGTTGGTGACGCCGAGCAGGTGGCGGATGCCGGTGCTGAGGTGGACCAACTGGAGGGCGCATCCGGCGGTGCGTGCGGAGACGTAGAGGTGGACGACGGTGCCGAGGCCCATCGAGTCCATGTGCTTGAGGTCGGACAGGTCAAGGTTGATGTGGGTGGCGCCGGGAATGAGCTTGCGCACGGTGGCGTTGAGGTGATCGGTGACGCCGGCGATGAGCTTGCCGTGGCAGAAGATGGTGTGGATCTCGCCCTTGGACTCGACGTGGAGCCAGAAGAGGGAGCTGGGAGCATCGGCGTCGGGCATGGGATCTCTCCTTGCGGTCGAGGGGCCGGTTGAGCGGATTGTCTCACGAATCGAGCGGGCATGCGTTGGGTGCGTGGGGCCGGACAGGGTGGGGTGGATTTGCGATGAAGGGACGAGAGAGTGCGCGGGAATCCAGAGATGTACCGTGTTTTCCACGCACGGGCAGTTGCGCGGGTGAATACAATCAGAGGTGAGAAGCGCGCGTGTGCCTTGCGGAAGAGCCTGTTGCGGGCATGGCGTGTGGTGTAGAGTGAGGCCAACAGGACTCGGGCCGGAGTATCTGGCAGATTGAACGAGCGCAAGGCGAGGGTGGTTCAATGGCGATTGTGGAAACGGAAATGGAAAAGCCGGCCGCGCAGGGGGCAGCGATGGAGATTACCGTAAGCCGACAGGAGCTGGTGAAGGAGCTGACCGCCACGCAGAGCGTGGTGGAGCGCAAGACGACGATTCCGATTCTGTCGAACTTTCTGCTGGAAGCCGATGGGGAGCGTTTGTCGATTACGGCAACGGACCTGGACCAGGCCATCCGGACGAGCGCGGCGGTGAAGGTGAAGAAGCCGGGCTCGTGCACGATTCCGGCACGGAAGCTCTACGACTACATCAAGCTGCTGCCTGAGGGCGAGATCTCGATCAAGCTGCTGGAGAATCATTGGGTGCAGATTCGCAGCGGGCGGTCGAACACGAAGATGGTGGGGATGGCGCGGGCGAATTATCCGCAGGTGCCGGAGTTCCCTGCGGTGACGGCGACGAGCATTCCGGTGGCGGCGCTGAAGACGCTGATTGCGCGCACGGTGTTTGCGATTTCAAACGAGGAGTCGCGGTACACGCTGAACGGCGCGCTGCTGGTGCTGAAGGCGGAGTCGCTGGCGATGGTGGCGACGGACGGGCACCGGCTCTCGTTTGTGGAGAAGCCAGGCGAGCAACTGGAAGGCATCAGCGGCGAGAAGCGCGTGCTGATTCCGCGCAAGGCGCTGCATGAGCTGCAGCAACTGCTCGCGAATACCGATGCGGAGAAGGTGGACTTTGCGGATGACGAGAACACGCTGTTCTTCCGCGTGGGCCACCGGACGCTGAGCACGCGGCGGCTTTCAGGGCAGTTCCCGAACTACGAGGCGGTGATGCCGCGCGACAACACGCGGTTTGCGGTGGTGCGGTCGAGCGAATTGGCGGCGGCCATCCAGCGCGTGGCGCAGTTTGCCGATGAGCGGTCGGGCGCGGTGCGGCTGCGGCTGGAAGGCAACGAGCTGAAGATCAGCTCGCAGTCGTCGGAGAGCGGCGAGAGCGAGGACACGATCGATACGCCGTACGCGGGCGAGCCGATTATGGTGGGCTTTAACTCGTCGTACATTCTGGATTTTCTGAAGGCGCTGGGGAACGAAGGCGAAGTACGGCTGGAGTTCAAGGACTCGCAGAGCGCGGGACAGATGCGGCCGGAAGATCCGGATGCGGAGTACCGGTCGCGGTATGTGCTGATGCCCATGCGCATCTGAGGCTGCCGGGCGGCTGTTTCCAGCGTGAGAATAACCAAATCGTGGCCGCTGGGCCACGATTTGTGTTTTTGGCCTGATTGTTGACGTGCGATTCCGCGCTGTGCCCGCTACGGCGGCGGGTGCGGGGTCGTCTTAGGCACCTGCAACGGGCCTTGTCGGATTGCGGAGGCGGGTCCTATACTCCCGGAACATGAAGACACAACCGGTACTGACAACTGCCAAGGCTCTGGGAGCCGCTCTGATCTGCGCAGCGGTTCTCGGATGGAGTCAACCCTCTTCCCCAGCCCAGAACGATAGCGTGAAGCACGACATGAAGGCGGCTGGGCACGATACGAAAATGGCGGCAAAGGACGCTGGTCACGATGTAAAGAAGGACACCGTGAAGGCGACTCACGCCACGGAAAAAGGCTCAAAGGAGGTCGCTCACGCCACAGAGAAGGACTCAAAGAAAATAGCCCACGCAACGGAGAAGGACAGCAAGGAAGCGGCGCATGCGACCGCTCATGAAACGAAAAAGGCATGGGACAAGACCAAGAGTACGACAGAGGGCGCGGCAAGCGGGGCCAAGAAGGGCGCGGAGAAGAAGACGAACTGATTCCAGGCGATGTCAAAGAATGGTTGACGCAGCTGCCTTGTCGCACAAGGCGAGAGTGGCTGTGTGCTGGATTTGCCTGGTTCGTTTGAAGTTTGGCAGCGACGATCTTGCCTGAGCTGTCTGCATTGAGGAAATCCTCATTTCTGATGCTTCTTTGTGAAGGGGCGGACCATGTCCGGGAGGAATTCCTTGACTGCGCCGAAGGCGATGTTGGTGCCCATGGTGATGCCGAAGCTGATGGCGCCTTCGCCAATGGACTCCTGGCTGGGCGGCAGCCAGGTGCGCGCGAGGAATGCACCTGCCGCGACGCCACCCACCTGGGAAAAGGAGAAGTGAGGCGTTCCATCGTCATGACGCGCAAGAACGCCGCTGCTGAGGGCGTAGCCGGTGCGCGGCCAAAAGTTCCTTTTGCCTGAGTTGAAGTAGCGATTGTCTTCGTGGAATGCGCTGCCCAAACCGTAGGTCACGGTGCGCTGGATCGTGTATTGCGCGAAGATGTTGGCGACCCG
>JBAUTX010000050.1:0-4979 GCA_049582405.1 Occallatibacter sp.
CACTCGCACAGGTCGGCCATCGTGGGCGATCTGATGAGGACGGCTGCCCCGCATTGGTTCAGATCGGGGAGGAACTAGCAGCCATTTGCCTGTCCGACCTGAACATTCCTGGCATGAATGGATTCGCTGAAAGCAGTGCAATGACCACAAAGCAAGACTACCCATCAAGAAACACACACCTGAATTCCTGAATCAAATGATGAACGCAAGAGCATGAAGGCATAAAAAACTCGCAAAGGGTGGGCCAATTGCGTTCAACAAGCTCTTCGAGAGCCAAGTTTTCGCGAGGTAACATTGCAGAAAGTTAAGTCCATTAGCACATCAACACAGCCGATACCGATAAGCCTCGTTCTGATGGCGGTTGTGGTGGTTCATCTACCCCTTCTGCTCATGCAGTTGCCTCTGAAATCTTACGATACTAACTTCCAAATTTTCTTTGCTTCTCATTACGTTCACCACTGGTTCAACCCATGGAATCTGAAGTGGTATGCGGGTTTCTCCCAGACCACATATCCTCCTCTGCCGCAGCAGTGGGTAGCGCTGGCGTCTCGGCTCCTCGGTTTAGACATGGCGTACATGGCCGTCCAGCTTGCTGCCATGTTGCTCCTCGTGCTGGGAGTCTATCGCTTTTCCTTGCTATGGGTCAGTCCTCGCGCTGCATCGATAGCGGCCCTGGCAAGCGTCTTTCTCGGCTCGGAGAGTTTTCTTGTGTATTCTGCCGGGCAGTTAGGCACCACTTTCGCAGCGCCAATCTATTTGAATGCCCTTCCGTGTCTCTTCGAGTGGGTTCGTCATGGCAAGTGGCAATCGTTTCTCAAAGGGAGCGTGCTTTTCACAGCTGCGGCTGCCGCTCATCATGCCACGTTGCTGTTTGGATCTTTCTTCTTTGCACTGCCCGTCCTGGCGCTGGCGTTTTTTGATCGTCAGAATAGTGAGCGAACCTCGACTCCGGTCTTCGTAGGACGCACCATCGCAATTGCCGTGGTGGTGGGTGCAGCGATAGCCATCGTGCTTCTTCCTTTCTGGATCGCGTTGTTTCATTATCCCGTCACGCAGACTCCCATCCCGCACCCAAGTCGGGCAAATTACATACTGAGCCCACAGTGGGGCCTCAACTACTTCATCGTTCCCTATGGAGCTTTGATTCTTGCCCTTCCGTTCATTTTCCTGCGAGGTTGTATGGCTGCTCGCCTCCGCCCCTTGCTGCTTGGCTTCTGGGTGGCATTTCTAGTGGGACTCGGAGGAACAACCCCTGTGGGCCATCTCCTGCTGGGACGTGCCTTTGAAGTGCTGACCATGGAGCGTTTCAGCTATTGGGCAACGCTGCTCGCCCTCCCATTTGTGGGACTGCTGGCTGCGGAGCTCATTGATCGGTATCGAATGTGGGCGGTCGTTGGTTTGACCACCGCAGCAGCCTTCAGCTGCGCGCTGGCAGTAGGATGGGCGACCTATCGGCCGGCGGATGGCGAGGATTTCAAGGTCGATACGGTCGCAGCTTGGCTCAATCGGGACGGCCACGATCAGTATCGCTACGTTACCCTCGGGTTCGGAAATAAGATTGCCCGGCTGGCAATGTTGACAGATGCCAGCAGTGTGGATGGCGAGTGGAATTCAGGGCGTATGCTGCCGGAACTGACTCGTTATGGCGCGGGCGCTCTCACGAGTTCGAAATACTTCGGCAAGCCCGGCCTCGACGCATTGCGCGCGATGCTGACTCATGCAGACCATTACGGGCTGAAATGGGTGTTTGTACGCGATCACTTTTATGATCCGCTCCTGTTTTTTGCTGGCTGGCGCCCCGTAGACAATCTCGAAGACAACACCATCACTGTGTGGAGCAAGGACGGGGTACCACCGGCGACGCCGTTGAATGCGCCACAAATACCTCCCCACTGGCAAGGCCTGATGTGGGGAATTCTCCCCTTCGGCAGTAGCCTCCTGGCGATTCTTGTGGTCCTAATTCCCGACAAGAAACGCTACGAACGGCGAGCGGAGCAATTGCTCGCCACCGATAAGAGTCTCGAGCGAGAGAGGTTGGTTTCGTGAACCAGGGACGCATATTCGCTGCGCTGCTCGGAGCTACTACTGTTGCGCTCGTAGTGATAGGTGTCCTGTGGCCGGCACCGTCTGCAGTTGCCTATGCCGGCGGGGAAAGCCTAAGGCGTTCGCCTTCAACTCCGGAATCGGCAGTTGGAAATCTTGGCAATGACATCCGCGATCAAGCTTGGGAAAAGGCGTACGGAAGCCTCGTCAACAAGGCGCAGTTTACCGAGCCAGAATTTGTGCATGACCTGAAGGGATACTCCCGAGGTCTTCTTACCTACGCGACTCTGGACAGCTTCGAGGTGCTGCCGCTCCATGCCTCAGCCAATGAAGCGGAGGTTTTGCTGAAATTGCACTGGTCTACAATCATGGGCGCTTCCGTGACTACACGCCGCGTCCAAGTGGTAAAAGAGGGAGACCGTTGGGAGCCAAAGTGGCCCATCGTGAAGGAGCCTACAGTACCGCCACAGGTCATCCCGGTGAACTATCTGCGTTGGGATGTTATCTACCGGGGCGCGGGAGATGACTGGGGAGCGCAGGATGTGGAATCGCCTCATGTCCGCATTGTGGATGTGCACCCTGTGGAACGAGCAGAAGGGGTGGTGATCCTGGGAGAGCTGCTGAACGAAGATGTTGTCCCGGCGTACGTTTCGGTCACCGCAACCTTGCTGTCGAAGAACCAGTCCGTGATCGCAACTGAAGGCAGCTTTGACAAGATCTCCCACCTGTTGCTGCCGAAGCAGGTGACTCCGTTTCTAATCCGGTTTCCCAATGTACTGTTGACGAATGTCGGCAGCATCCGGATGACGCCTTTGTCCTCGCTTATTGCGGCTTCGGCGGACCCCGTGATCGAGATAGAGAACGAGCAGTTGCACCCGGCCCCGGACGCTTCAGTAACTGGCCAACTCGCGAATCAAAGCGGACAGATTGTTAACGTCGCGCATGTTCTCGCAACTTTTTACGATAGGACCGGTCAAGTCGTCTGGGTTGCAGACGAGTACCTCGATCAAGCGCTTTTGCCGCAGACTCCTGTGCCGTTCGAGATTCATATCCCTCAAGACCTCGCGAGGAACATCAGCAGTCAGCGTACGGTCGTTGCGACCTACAGTTTCGGAGGCTCCCATTGAGGCCCAGACAGTTGTTCTTAATAAGCGCCTTGGCCGCCGCCACGATGCAACTGGCTCTGGCGCAAGGCATGAGCATGACCTTACCCAAAGTTTTCGAAGCCGGCAGCACGTTCTCGATTCGGAGCAACGGAAGCGGCAAAGCAACGCTCTATATCATTGGTCCAGGACAGGTGTTGAAGCGCGTTGTGCAACTGGGAGAGATAACTTTCTTTCCTGCGGGGTCACTTTCCAATACCGGACACTACCTGGCGGTTCTTGCAGCAGGGTCCAACACAGCAAGTGGCACCTTCGATGTAGCGCCCACCAGTCAACCTGCGGAACTGAGCTTTCTCGCGAAACCTTCCCGTCTTCCAGTCGACCTGAAGGGTGGCATCACCGGCGCCGTGTATGTCTTCGATGCTTATCGCAATTTGATCTCCACACCGGCACTTGTCTCCTTCGAGCTTTCGAGTCCGGGCGGCAGTGTGCAGAAGCATGTGGTGGTGACCCATGATGGCGCTGCATGGACTGGGATGGACTCCACGGCTCTTCAAGGGACCGATCGATTTGTGGCGCGAATTGGCGATGTGTCTAGAACACGCGTGGTACAGCAAGTCCCGGGTGATCCGTGCGGACTGAAGATGAGCGCCCGGCAGTCTGGTCAGCAGCTTCAGTTAGCCACGGAAACGGTCCGCGACTGCAGAGGCAACGCCCTACCGGACGGGACGATTGTCACCTTCACCGAGAGTTTTCACGGCACTCTGTCGACCGTCGATGTTCCCATCAAACGCGGAATTGCAGAGGTGAAAATGCCCATTCAAAACGGAGCAGCGATCTCCGTTGCCAGCGGAGTCGTCCTGGGGAACCAGATTGAATGGGGCAAGTAATGATGTTGAAATCGATCCTTATTCTCTGCATAGTAGTCAACACTGCATCTGACCGTGGGGCAGCACAGGCGTTGGTGCATGTGGAACCAGCGAATTTGCAAGGTCCAAGGCCTCTACAAGAGCAAACGGGGACAGCGGCAATCCGCGACTACTTGCAATCCTGGCAGAGTGTCAGGGCTGCGCTCGAACAGAATCGCGCAGAACTTCTCGCGCCGGATTTCGTTGGAACAGCGAAAGAGAAACTTACAGACACGATCCAGGAGCAGACTGCGCTAGGGATTCGCACCCGCTATGTTGATCGTGAACATGATCTTCAAATTATTTTCTACTCACCGGAGGGCCTATCTATCGAAATTTCAGACAAGGTCCAATACGATGTGCGGGTCCTTAGCCAGAACAAGGTGATAGCGACACAGCGAATGAGCGCGCGCTACATCGTCGTCCTTACCCCCGCCGAGGTTCGCTGGAGAGTGCGGGTCTTCCAGGCAGGCCCCGAATGATGCCTTGACCATGAGTCAGTGGTAGTGCAATCTGCTGTACCGGAAACAGCGCGCCTGAGCGACTTCCATGAGCGCAACAGAGTTCTGAATTCAGGAGTTGAATATGATCTCAGTGGTCGTACCCATCTATAACGAAGAGGAACTGATTGCTCGATTCCATGAGGCTGTGGCAAACGCCATGGATACCGCTCGAACACAATGGGAAGTAGTGTATGTCAACGATGGTTCCAGCGATTCTTCTCTGGAACTGCTCAGAGGATTGCAACACGGTGATCCACATGTGGTTGTGGTTGAACTATCCCGCAACTGGGGGCACATGGGCGCCATTTCGGCCGGCCTCAAAACTGCGCAGGGTGCTGCGGTGATCCTCATGGACGGCGATTTTCAGGATCCACCGGAGGTTCTGCCGGAGCTGATCGACGCGTGGCGGGACGGTGCTGAGG
>JBAUTX010000051.1:0-8862 GCA_049582405.1 Occallatibacter sp.
CCGACTTCATCAAGCTCAACGAGGGCGGCGGCCTCAAGGATCTCGCGCTCGCCACCCACGGCGTCAACAACGCGCAGGCCATCAAAACCGGCCCCGTCTGGTCCCTCGTCTCGGGCGCGCAGGCCGATCGCTCCGCCGCGAGCAGGATGCTTGCGGAGCTGGACAAATATCACGGCCTGCCCAACGGCATGTTCTCCTGCGACGAGCACCTCTCCGGCAGGGACCCCTCGCAGGGCTCCGAACTCTGCTCCGTCGTGGAATCCATGTTCTCGCTCGAACACGCCCTCGCGATTACCGGCGATCCCGCGTTCGGCGACCGTCTGGAGCGGCTTGCCTTCAACGCCCTGCCCGGCACCTTCACCGACGATATGTGGGCGCACCAATACAACCAGGAGCCGAATCAGGTGGAGTGCAGCCTGCACCACAAGCCCTGGGTTTCAGACGGGCCGGAGTCCAACCTCTATGGCCTGGAGCCCAACTTCGGCTGCTGCACCGCGAACTTCCATCAGGGCTGGCCCAAGTTCACCGCAAGCCTCTTCATGCTCTCGGGCGACCAAGGCTCAGACGCCAACGATGGCCTCGCCGCCGCCGTCTACGCACCCTGCGAACTCCGCATCCCCTTCCGCGATACCGTCCTCCACGTCGTCGAAGAGACCAGCTACCCGTTCCAGGGCGAAGTCCACTTCACCGTCAACCCCGGCAAGCCTCTCCGCTTCCCGCTCGCGCTGCGCATCCCCGCCTGGGCCACCGGCGCCACCCTCACCGTCAACGGCAAGCCTGAGCCCGCGCCCTCACCCGGTTCCTTCGCCCGCATCCAGCGCACCTGGAGCCCCGGCGACCGCGTCGAGCTGCACTTTCCCATGCCGCCACGAATCTCACGATGGTTCAACGACTCCGTCGCCATCGAGCGCGGCCCGGTCGTCTTCTCCTTCGGAATCGGCGAGAGCTGGGTGAAGCTGCGCGACCGCGGCATGACGGCAGACTGGCAGGTCTATCCTGCCACCCCGTGGAACTACGCGCTGCACGTCGATCCCGCAGGCGCCGCCGACAGCATCGCCGTCGCCGAAACGGACGCCAGCGAAGCCATCTTCACGCGCCGCCACGCCCCCGTCCGCCTCAGCGTCAAGGCCAGCAAGCTCGATACATGGCGTGCCGTCGACGGCGTCGCCGATCCGCCGCCCCAAAGCCCCTTGACCGGCGGGCAGTCCGAAGAGACCATCGAGCTGATTCCCTACGCGGCAGCCAAGCTGCGCATCACGGCATTTCCTCTGGTGAAGAGTTAGCTTCCGCTCTCCAGCCGCGCTGCAATCCGGTCCACGTCATACACGCAGCCGCCCCACACGCCGCCGCTCGCCTCCACCAGCACCGCCCACAGCCGCGTATCCGCCGGCAAATCCGGATGCGGCTTGAGATCCGCTCGCGGCGCGCGCCCCGCCAGCCGCCGCGCACCCTCCGCCGCATCAAAGCTCCCCGCCGCATCGCCCACCAGGTCCACGCTCCCCGTCAGCCGTGCGCGGTCAATCACCAGCTCAATCACGTCGCCATCCAGCACCTTGCCCAGCGGCCCGCCCGCCAGCGCCTCCGGCGAAATATGCCCCACGCACGCCCCTGTCGACACCCCGCTGAACCGCGCATCCGTCAGCACCGCCACATGCTTGCAGTGCGGCAGCGCCTTCAAGGCCGACGTCACCTGATACGTCTCCTGCATCCCCGCGCCACGCGGCCCGCCGCACACCAGCACCAGCACGTCGCCCTGCCCGATCGCGCCGCTCTTGATCGCCGCAATCGCCGCCGCCTCCGTCGTAAACACCCGCGCCGGCCCGCGATGCCGATACACGTGGTCCTCCCCAATGAGCGAAGGATCAATCGCTGTACTCTTAATCACCGCACCCTCCGGCGCCAGATTCCCCTTGGGGAAACACACCGTCGCCGTCAGCCCGTTCCGCCGCGCCGCGTCGCGCGTCATAATCACCTCGCTCGCGTCGACGCCGTCCAGCTTCTTCAGGCGCGCCTTCATCGCCTGCCGCCGCTCGCTCTGCTCCCACCAGTCGAGGCACGCATCCAGCGTTTCGCCTGTCACCGTTTTCACACTCGTATCCAGGAGGCCCGCCGCACGCAGTTCCAGCATCACCTCCGGCACGCCCCCGGCGAGAAAGACCTGCACCGTCGCAAAACCTCGCGGCCCATTCGGCAGCGCATCCACAAGCCGTGGCACCTCGCGATTCACCGCCGTCCAATCCTCCACCGTGGGCCGCTTGAGCCCCGCATGGAACGCCACCGCCGGCACATGCAGCAGCAGATTCGTCGATCCCCCAAACGCCGCATGCACCACCATCGCGTTGCGCACGCTCGCCTCGGTCAGCACATCGCGCATGCCCATGCCCAGCTCGTGCATCCGCATCAGCGCCCGCGCACTCCGGCGCGCCATATCCAGCCACACCGGCTGCCCCGAAGGCGCCAGCGCCGCATGAGGCAGCGCCATCCCCAGCGCCTCGCCCACCACCTGCGAGGTCGCCGCCGTCCCCAGAAACTGGCATCCCCCGCCCGGGCTCGCGCACGCCCGGCAACCCACCTCCGCCGCATACTCCAGCGAGATCTGCCCCTGCGCAAACCGCGCGCCAATGGTCTGCACCTTGCCCGCGTCCTCGCCCTGCTCGGGCAAGAGCGTCACCCCGCCCGGCACAAGCACCGCCGGCAGCCGTCCCGCGCTCGCCAGCGCCATCATCATCGCCGGCAACCCCTTGTCGCACGTGGCCACGCCCAGCACGCCCCGGCCCGTCGGCAACGACCGCATCAGCCGCCGCAGCACCATCGCCGCATCATTCCGGTAGGGCAGCGAGTCCATCATCCCCGCCGTCCCCTGCGTCCGCCCGTCGCACGGGTCCGTCACCGCCCCTGCAAACGGCACCGCCCTCAGCGCCTTCAACTCCCGCGCCGCCTCGGCCACCAGCAGACCCACCTCCCAGTGCCCGGTGTGAAAGCCCAGCGCAATCGGCCGTCCATCCTCGGCGCGCAGCCCGCCGTGTGTACTTAAGATCAAAAATTCAGGGTCCAAAAGGCGAGAAGCCTCCCAGCCCATCCCCGCATTCTGGCTCAGGCCAAATAAATTGCCGGACGGCTCCGTCCGCAGCATCTCCGCCGTCAGCGGCAACACGCCCGCCGGTCCCGCCGCATGCGTCGCCGTCCCATCCAGCACGCCCTCGCCCGGCTCCAGCACATCCGCCAGCTTCACCGTTCCCTGTCTCTCCATCGCACCCTCACCACCCGCCAGTATAGTGGTGCAGCGATTTACCCCGCCCGCGCCCGCGTGCCATACTGCGAGCGACACCCGCGCGCTCCCCATGACCCCGCTCTATCGACGCATCGCTCTGCGCCTCATTCCCCTGCTCATGCTGCTTTACTTCGTCGCGTTCCTTGACCGCGTCAACATCAGCTTTGCCGCGCTCACCATGAACCGCGACATCGGCATCAGCGCCAGCCTCTTCGGCGTCGCCGCAGGCATGTTCTTCTTCGGCTACTTCCTCTTTGAACTCCCCAGCAACCTCATCCTCGTGCGCGTCGGTGCGCGCCGCTGGATTGCCTGCATCATGTTCGTCTGGGGCATCGTCTCCATCTCCACCGCTCTCGTCCACGGCCCGGTCGAGTACATCGCGCTCCGCTTCCTCCTCGGCGCGGCAGAGGCCGGATTCTTCCCCGGCATCATCCTCTATCTCACCTTCTGGCTGCCGCCCTCCGTGCGCTCCAGCATCATCGCCGTCTTCGTCGCGGCCATTCCGCTCTCCAACCTCATCGGCGCGCCCATCTCGGCGCACATTCTGCTCATGAACAACCAGCTCGGCATCAAGGGCTGGCAATGGCTCTTCCTGCTGGAAGGCGCTCCGGCCGTCTTCATCAGCCTCTTCGTCCCTGCCTTCCTGCCCAGCCGTCCCGAGGAAGTCCGCTGGCTCACCGCCGAAGAAAAGCAGCAAGTTGCACGCGACCTACGCGAAGCCGAGCCGCCGCACCCCGCCGCATCCCACTCGCTGCTACAGATGTTCTCCGCACAGCCGGCCATCTACGCCTGGAGCTTCGTCTACTTCTGCCTGACCATCGGCATCTACGGCCTCGGTTTCTGGATCCCCACCGTGCTCGCCTCCCACGGCATGACCCTGCGCCAGTTGAGCTGGGCCGCCGCGCTGCCCTATCTGGTCGCAATCCTCGGCGCGCTCTGGTGGAACCGCCGCTCCGACCGCCGCGGCGAGCGACGCCTGCACCTGGCCGGGGCTTACATCGCCGCGGCCGCAGGCTTCCTGCTCGCCGCCTTTGCGCCCAATGCCGCCATCGCCATCACCGGCTTCTCGCTCGCCGCCGCGGGGGTCATCGCCGCCATGCCCGTCTTCTGGAGCGCCTCCACCCTCGAACTGGCCGGCCCGCTCATCGCCTCCCACATCGCCGTCATCAACTCCCTCGGCAACCTCGGCGGCTTCGCCGGCCCCGTCCTCATGGGCTGGCTCCACCAGGCCACCCACACCTACGTCACCGGCCTAGCCTCCATCGCTTTCGCATTACTCCTCGGCGCGATGACGGCGAGCTTAATTTGCCCGAACTCTCGGAACTGAGGCCGGGTGCCCCACCTTCGGCGCTGCGCGGTCTTTGCGCAGCGACTAAGGTGGGAATCCTCAACCCTCAACCCGCCTCTTTCGCTTGCGCGTCCCGCAGCGCTCCAGTCCACCGTGACTCAATCTCCACCACCCCGCGCTCCCCCATCGCGTAATGGCGAAAACTCGACCATGCCCAATCCTGCGGCTCCTTCACCAGCCCGCGACGCACCGGATTCCGGTGAATGTAGCGCAGCTTCTCTACATGCTTGCGCGCCGAGTGGACGTTGAAGTCGTAGTAACGGGCCTGCCAGAAGGGCCGCTCGCGCGAAAGCTTCGACACCGACAGCTTCAGCGCATGCAACGCCCCCGCCAGCGTTCCCTGCCGCGGCTCGCTCAGCAGCAGATGCACGTGCTCCGGCATCACCACGTATCCGATGACGCATAATACGTAGCGCACCCGTGTCCGCTCCAGCGCCTCCTCAAAGCGCGCACACGCTGTAGCTGATGCGAGATACGGCTGCTGGTGATAGCA
The DNA here is from genome assembly GCA_049582405.1 of Occallatibacter sp. Lineage (GTDB taxonomy): Bacteria > Acidobacteriota > Terriglobia > Terriglobales > Acidobacteriaceae > Telmatobacter. The sequence continues at coordinate 5,113 of JBAUTX010000051.1, forward strand.
GCTGAATGTGACGAAATGCAGATCGCCGGTTGATTGGTAACGTTTGAGGCCCTGAGTCACATGCGGGATTGTAGAGGCGGCAGGGGAGAAGCCCGCAAGATGCCGAACGATTCGCCTCCCACCTTAGCCGCTGCGCAAAAGGCGCGCAGCGCCGAAGGTGGGGCACCCGGCAAGCATGGGTATGACTTCCGGATCAACCTCGGACAGGCGCGGCAACTGAGGCGAACGCTGGACGAACGTGACACTTCAATGCCAAAGAATTGATCCAACGAGCCCCTCACTCCCCCTCCGCCTCCGCCACCGCCACCAGCGAATCCGCGCACCCGTAATACAAAAACCACCGCTTGTGGAACCACACCAGCCCCTCGGCAAACGTCGTCCCCGCCGCGTACTGGCCCGTCTTCTCATACGCCAGCTCCGGCTTCAGCACCGGCTGGTCCGTCTGCCGCAGCCGCAGCGCCGGGTTGTTCGCAGCAAACAGCGCCTCGCCCGCCGCATACGCGCCCGCGCCCAGCGCCGGGTCGCCTTCAGTCGCCGCGTTCTTGCCGTTGTAGAGCATCACGATGCCCGCATCGGTCATCACCGGCGGCGGCCCCGTCTCAGGAAAGCTGCTGTCAAAGTGCCCCGCCCGCGGCCGCAGCAGCTCCACAGGCTCGCCGCGCTGGTCCTCCACCGGCTCCCAGTGAATCAGGTCCATCGAAGTCGCCAGGTGAATCGCGCCCTCGCCCCAGTACATCCAGTAATGCCCGCTGATCTGCGCCGCCACCAGCCGCCCCTTCTCCAGCCGCGTCACAATCCCCGCCGACTTGTACTGCAGATGCGCATACTTGCCGCCCTTCGCCGTCAAAAACGCCGGCCCATACTTCGTCCAGTGCAGCAGGTCGCGCGACGTCGCAATCCCCACCGAATATGTCTCGCGATTCCACTGCGTATACGTCAGCACATACATCCCGTCCGGCGACTCCACAATGCGCGGATCCTCCACGCCGCCCGGCCACTCGCGCGCCTTCTGGCCGTCCTCCGCCGCGTAAAACACCGGCTCGCCCCTGCGCTTGAAATGGATGCCGTCCTTGCTCTCCGCCAGCCCCAGCCGCGACGTGTGTCCGCCAATCGCCATCGCGCCCGTGTTGTCTTCCGCGCGATACAACACCATCACCTTGCCGCCGCGCACCACCGCCGCCGGGTTGAACGTGTGCAGCGCCTCCCACTGAATGGGCTTCTTCGCAATCGGATCCATAAACGTCGACGCCGCATTCGGCGTAATCACCGGATTCCCCTCCGCCGGCCGCGTCCACGGCCCAATCCCCCACGAAGCACTTGTCTGCCCAAACCCCATCGTGGCCCACGCCAGCACCGCACCCGCAATCCACTTCACCATGTTCCTGACTCCATCTCTCTGCGCAGCTAACAGCTGGAAGCTAACAGCTAGCAGCTGCCTCATAAAAACTCAGCGCCGCATCGCCCTGCTCCAGCAGCCGCACGCGCTTCAGCACACCATAGGCATCTGCCAGCCGCTGCTTCCGCCGGTGCTCGGCAATCACCACCGCACCCTCGGCCAGCAAGCCCGCCGCCGCGCCGCCCAGCGCACCCAGCGCGCGCTCATACTCGTCCTCCGCGTCATACGGCGGATCGAGAAACACGATGTCCCACGGTCCCTGCGCTCGCTTCAGCCACGCCGGCACACTCGCCGCTTCCACGCGCAGCCCCTCGGTCACACCCAGCTTTGCGAGATTGCCGCGAAGCGCCTTCAGCGCCGCCGGAGCCCGCTCCACGCACACCACGCGCGCCGCGCCGCGACTCACAGCCTCCAGCCCCACCGCGCCCGAGCCCGCATATAGATCCAGGAACGCGCAGCCCTCCATCCGAGGAGCCAGCACGTTGAAAAGCGTCTCGCGCAGCCGGTCGCTCGTCGGCCGCGTCGCCATCCCCGCCGGCGCCTCCAGCACCCGCGACCGGTACCTGCCCGCAATGATGCGCATCGCGACCAGCATAAATGACACACGCCTCTCAGCCCTCACCCTCTACAATTGCCGTATGCGAGGCTGGTCACTTCCGATGGGTCGGTGGATGGGTGTTGAACTCCGCATCCATGCCTTCTTTCCGCTGCTCGCCGGCGTCTGCCTGTTGCTCAGCGCAAAAGATGGCGTGCTGCGCGGCCTCGGCCTGTTCCTCGTCCTCGTGTTTGCCGTGCTCGTGCGCGAAGCAGCCCGTCTGCTCACCGCCGCATGGTTTGGCCTGCGCCTGCGCGCCGTCCTGCTGCTTCCCATCGGCGGCCTCTTTGCCTACGCCAACCCTGAAAGCCAGGAGGGCTCCAACCAGGGCGCCGGCCAATTCGCCATGGCATTCGCCGGTCCACTGGCCAACGGTACTACCGCGGTCGTTCTCGCCATCGCGCTGCTCGGCGCCGCGGGCCCCAGCGTTCAGCTCTTCGGTCAACCCTGGATTACCGCCGCCTATCTGCTGCGCAGCATGGTCTGGATGCAGCTCTCGCTCGCCGTCCTGCATCTGCTGCCCGCTTATCCGCTCGACGGGGGCCGACTGCTCCGCGGCAACTTCTCCCGCACGCACGGCCTCGCACCGGCCGGTCGCGCCGCCGCCGGGGTGGGCCAGTTCCTCGCGCTCACCGCCATGATCGCCGGCATGCTCTTGCACACCCCCTGGCTCATCATCGCCGGCTTCTTCATCATGATTGGCGCGCAGATTGAGGACCAGGGCGTCTTCTTCCAGTCCGTCGTCGACACCGTCCACATGCGCGAAGTCATGCTCACGGACTTCGCTACGCTCTCTCCATCGGACACGCTCGCCGACGCTCTCGCTCGCTGCGTCCACTCCCTGCAGGAAGATTTCCCCGTCGTCCGCGGCCCCGAACTCGTCGGCATCATCTCGCGCCAGCGCATCGTGGAAGCCCTGCGCGACGAGGGCAACGGCTACGTGCAGTCCGTTATGTCGCGCGCCTTTCAGGTCGCGCGGCCCGAGGACACGCTTGGCGCCACCATTCGCCGCCTCAATGCTGGCCAGGGCCTTTCGCTCATTCCCATCACTGAAAGCGGTCGCATCATCGGCATCGTCAGCGTGCAGAACCTCATGAGCTCCATGTCCCTGCTCGCCGAGCAGCGCCGCCTCGAGCGCGAAATGGCCAGCGAGTAGCCTCTTCATGTCCGGCGATCCTGAAAGTCCTCTCGCACCGGGTGCTCCACCAGCTCCGGGTGCTCCACCAGCACAGGGTGCCCCACCAGCTCCGGGTGCTCCACCAGCACCGGGTGCTCCACCAGCTCCGGGTGCCCCACCTTCGGCGATTCGCGCTTCTTGCGAATCGGCTAAGGTGGGAGAGCACAAACCCCGGACCGCCTCAAGCGACGCACCCCTCGCTCCCGGCCTCTACCTCGTCGCCACGCCCATCGGCAACCTCGGCGACATCACCCTCCGCGCCCTCGACGTGCTCCGCCGCGCCAGCCGCATCGCCTGTGAAGACACGCGCCAGACGCAGAAGCTCCTCAACCACTACAGCATCACCACGCCCACCGTCAGCTGTCACGAGCACAACGAGCGCGCACGCGCCGCCGAGCTCATCGCAGAGATTCAGCGCGGGAGCGCAATCGCCGTCGTCTCCGACGCGGGCATGCCCGGCATCAGCGACCCCGGCACACTGCTCGCCGCCGAGGCCATCGCCGCCGGCGTCCCCGTCGTTCCCATCCCCGGCGCCAATGCCGCCCTCACCGCGCTCGTCGCCTCCGGCCTGCCCACCGCCGC
>JBAUTX010000052.1:0-22138 GCA_049582405.1 Occallatibacter sp.
AAGCGGGCGACCGCCGCCTGTTATGCGTCGGAATGGGCAGCGAGTTCGGCGAGGACTTTGGCAAGTAGTGAACGCATCCACGTGATCCCATTCGGCGTGAACCTGGAGATTCAACACACGCGCGAAGATGTTGAACGCTGGACTGCAGAGCGCAAGGCTACAGTCAAGAATCGTTGCGTGCTCCTTTTTGTGGGTGTGGATTGGGTCCGCAAGGGCGGAAAGGTGGCAGTAGAGACGGCACGGCGCATGAATGCAGCCGGGATCGAGACGACATTGCGAGTCGTGGGTTGCACTCCGGATGAGCCGGTGCCGGAATTTGTGGATGTGATTGGATTCGTGAGCAAGCGCGAACCGGAAGGAAAAGCGCGGCTGATGGAGCTTTATCGGACATCTGACATCTTCATTCTTCCGTCAAGAGCGGAGGCATTTGGCATCGTCGTGGGAGAAGCCGCTGCGTTTGGTCTGCCCGCGCTTGTTTGTGCCACGGGTGGGCTTGCGGAGACAGTGAAGCAGGGCCGATCCGGCTATGCCTTGCCGGTGGAAGATCGCGGGGAGTTGTTTGCGGCCCGTGCCTTGGACGTGTTGCACAATTACGAAGGCTTCGCGCGGGCGGCATTCGCGGAGTACGAGACGCGCCTGAATTGGCGTGTCGGTGTCAAACGGCTGGCAGCGATACTTAGAGAAGCTGCAGGCAAATAGCTTGGGGATGCCAAGTTGGCATCCCCAAGGTTTCCGGGCACAAAGCGTTGTGGAGTTAAAAGCCCATGATGTTGTAGCCGCAATCGACATAGGTCACTTCGCCCGTGATGGCGCTGGAAAGGTCGCTTGCGAGAAACAAGGCGGCGCCGCCCACTTCAAGCTGGTCCACATTCCGGTGCAGCGGAGCGCGGTCGGCGTGCGACTTCATCATTTCTGTCAGGTCACCCACACCACGCGCGGCCAGCGTCTTGATGGGGCCGGCAGAGATGGCATTCACGCGGATGTTCTTTGGCCCCAGATTCCATGCAAGATAGCGCACCGTGGCTTCCAGCCCTGCTTTGGCGACGGCCATGACGTTGTAATTGGGCACAACCTTCTCCGCGGCATAATAACTCATCGTCATGATGCTGCCGCCTTCGCTCATAAGCGGAACTGCCGCTCGTGTGACCGCAATGAGCGTGTACACGCTGACGTCGAGCGCCGTGCGGAAACCCTCGCGGCTCGTGTTAATGAACTCGCCCCGGAGGTCCGAGGCGAGCGCGTAGGCCACGGCGTGAACGAGGATGTCAAGCTTGCCGTATTTCTGCTTGAGCGAAGCAAAGAGCGATTCAATTTCGCTGTCAACGGAGAGGTCACACTGAAACCCGCTGGCGCCGGGCAGATCCTTGATGAGGTCTTCGGCTTCGAGCTTCATGCGTTCATTCTGGTAGCAGATGGCAAGAGTGGCGCCGGCCGCATGCAGCTTTTGCGCAACGCCCCAGGCGATGGAGCGCTTGTTCGCCAGCCCGAATATGACAGCCGTCTTACCCGCCAGATTGATCATGCGATTTTCTTTTCCTTCCATATGCAGCTTGCTTTGTGCGGGAAAGTCCCCGGCCAGCCGTCTTTCAGAATACCAGAGGCTCAGCGCTGCCCTTGTTCAGCCGCGGTGTCTCAGCCGCCTAGATCCACAAGGCCTACACTGCCCACAGGGCGGCCCAGGAATCGCGAGCCGAGTCGCTCGAACTTCTCAACCGAATCCGTAGCGAAACAGTGAATTTCCGTTTCCCGCCCACTGTCAGATTGTCCGAGAGGCGCGGCGCGGCCGTTGAAAACCTGCACGGCGGCCTGAGCAGCGGCCGCGGCAGAGTCAATGACCTGCATGCCCGATGGAACGGCCGCCTCAATCAGCGGTCGAAGCAGTGGGTAGTGGGTGCAGCCGAGCACCAGCGCATCGGGCAGCAGGCCTCTTTGCGCGGCCTCAGCATTGAGCTCGTCGAGATAAATGCGTATGACCTCGGCTGTAACCGGATGGTTGGTCCACCCTTCTTCGACCAGGGGGACCAGAAGCGGACAGGCTTTTTCCAGCGCACGAAGGCCGCGGGCGCTGCAAGCGGCGGCGTAGGCGTGGCTTTGCACGGTCGCATCTGTGGCGATGACCAGCACATCGCCGGTTTTTGATGCGTCATGCGCTGCCTGTGCGCCGGGATCGATGACGCCCAGAACGGGTACAGGAACGGCGTCCTGAATGGCGTCGAGCGCGAGCGCGCTGGCCGTGTTACACGCGATCACGAGGAACTCTGCACCCTGCTCGCGGACAAGGAACTGCGCGCTCTCAATGGCGTAGCGGGCGATGGTCCGGCGGGACTTGGAACCGTAGGGCAGGCGGGCCGTGTCGCCGAGAAAAGCATATCGCGCACGCGGCAGGCGAGCGATGAGCGCGCGCAACACAGTAAGCCCACCAAATCCGGAGTCAAACACGCCGATGGTGGGGGCCGCGGAAGCTTCTGTCATTGGCTGGCTCCTCCTGTGGGCATGGCGTTCGCGGTCAGGTAGGTCTGTGTCAGGTCGGCGTGCCCGGCGAGTGTTGAACGCGTCTGCCCATCAACCAGAAACCGCACTTCCGTGATGCGCGGGAAATTGGCGCGCAGGGTAGCGCAGACGGACAACACGGTCAGGCTTTCCGTCTCAATGCCCGAAGGATGGCTGGCGACGAACGTGTCCGTCAGATTTACGACCGCAAGTTCAGCGTCTGGAACTGAGGCGTCCGTGGGCTTGGGAACGGGAAGCAGAAAGACCTGGGTGATGCCTTTGGCGCCACCTGGCACCGGATGTGCGGAATCCTCGGCAGCGTAGAGGTCAAGTAGCTTGCCGAGCAGCACCCGGGCGCGCGTGCCCGGATCAGCGGGCAACGGCAGGGACCGCTCCTGTGCCAGCAGGGAGCCGTCTGCATCGTTGGCTGCGACCAGCGTGGCCTGCTCGGCGGGTTCCACTTCAGGTGCCTGGGTGGGCGCAGAGTCCTCTCCGGCCAGCAATCGCTGGTGGGCCCGCTGCCGCAGGTGCCACAGGAGCCCTGCCATTGCGAGCGACGACGCCAGCAGGACGATAAAAATGATCTTCTGGTAGCGAGGGATCATGGCTGGCGCGGCTCCGAGCGGAATGCAAGCACTGCCGCAGCAAGCGCTGCCGCGACTTTGGCCTGATAGCTTGCGTCGTCGGGTTCGGCAGTCACCGTGCCATCTTGCGCACGCAGGGGAGCGAGCTCCACTGCGACGGCCGGGCACGTCATGCTGTCGAGGCCCGGCAGAGACGTGCGTCCCAGGGCGACGTTCAGGCCGGCTTGTCCCACGGCAGAGTTAAGGGAGCCGGCAAGCGCCAGGCTGCGCGGCACCCAGGCTGCCTGTGCGGTCTTCCACGGGGGGAAGAGAACAGGCTGTGCCGGTGCCAGCGACGAAACAAACAGGTGTACGCCAGAGCCGCTCTCGCTCGCATGAAGGATCAGGCAGAGCTGGGCCTTGGCATGGTTTGCAATCGCAGCGCGTCGGTTGGGGTCAAGCGTGATATCGGACTCGTGGGTGCTGACGACGCTGATGCCTCGCGCCATGAGCAGCGAGCGCAACCGCACCGCCAGCGTGAGGGCGGCTGTCTTTTCCAGTTGGCCACTGGCGAGCCTTCCGCCGGCGTCTGTGCCGCCGTGAGCGGGGTCGAGCACTGCCACATACCGTACCGATGGCGCAGCAGGCGGCTGCTGCGCGGCGACCGGCAAGGTCGCAAGCGCGGTCCAAATGAAAGCCCGGTCAATCCAGCGCATAGGGAGTCAGGCAGCTCAGCAGGTTGGGGGAAGACTCGGTGCACTCTTGCAGCATCCCTCTACCGGCCCGGCGACGTCTCTCAGTTGCTCCTTGCCGATGGAATTGGCGAGACATGCAACTCTGGCATTGCCGCTTTGCTGCGCAATGCTCATGGGGCTTGCCCACCGTGGTAAAGCTGTGTTGAGCCGACACAAGATCTGCACCGGGCACCTTGAAGCGCTGAGCGCAAGCGAAAATCCAGGGGTCTTTTTCCCGCGTTGGAATACCCCGCTGGCGCCGGTCGTCGAAGTCGCGGGGGACGAAGGTGTAGACATTTCTCCGCCGTTCGGCGTCAAACACCCTGAGCAGCCCGAGAGTGAAGCGGAGCAATTGATACGGGCTCCGTGCGGAATGGGCTGGCCGCAGGCGTGGTGAATTCTTGTCGCGTGGCCGCGTGACGACGTCTGCCAGCCAGACCGTCGATTGATTGCAGTTTGAGGCGCGGAATGGATCGGTGCTGGCCATCCTTGTTGTCTTGCTCTCCGTTGAAATGGCGGAATTTGCGCCCTGGATGGCCCTCCGCCACTTGTGTTCGAGCCGGGCATTCAGGCTCGATTGTATCCCAGTGGTGCAGCCGGGACCGTGTTTGACGCGATGCAAAAAGGCTGGCGATGCGACAGCAGATTAGAGCAAATGAGCGCTCCGGCGTGCTAGTATCAGCCACAAACTCAGGTGTGTGAAATGAGGACGCTTCCCACTTGGTGCGCGGTTCGGGGCTGGCAGGGCCCGCACGGGTTGTTGTGTGTGCTGCTTCTGGCCGGATCACTGTTCTCTCTGGGTGCGACTGCGCAGGAAGATCCGCTCAATAAAGCACACGTGGCGCCGCCCGCTTCCGCGACCCCTGCGACCTCCGCGCCCCGCGGCGCAGAGGCTGCTCCGGTCACCGGTGCGGCTGGGCTTCACGCACGGCCTGGAGCCCTGTTGCGGATGGATGTGGACATGGTGCTGGTCCCGATAACCGTGACCGACCCGATGAACCGTCTCGTGACCGGGCTAGAACAGGACGACTTCAAGGTCTACGAGAACGGTTCAGAGCAGAAGATCCGTTCCTATGCCAGCGAGGACGCTCCTGTCTCGATCGGGATCATTTTTGATCTCTCCGGTTCGATGAGTTCCAAGCTCATGCGCGCCCGCGCCTCCATCTTGCAGTTCATCAAGACAGCCAATCCCGAGGATGAGTTCTTTGTCGTTGGCTTCAATGATCGCCCCGAGTTGATCGAGGACTTCACAAACTCCGTGGACGACATCCAGTCCCGTCTGGCAACGGTGCACAGCGGTCACCGGACGGCACTTCTCGACGCCATCTACTACAGCCTCATGAAGATGAAGGATGCCAAGCACGAGCGCAGGGCCCTGTTGGTGGTTTCCGACGGGGGGGACAACCGGTCACGCTATACAGAGGGTGAAGTGCGCGCTCAGGTGCGTGAGTCGGACGTGGAAATTTACTCCATCGGAATCTTCGATCCTTATGCGCCCACTCCAGAGGAACGGGCCGGCCCCACGCTGCTGAATGAAATCAGCGAGCAGACAGGCGGGCGTATGTACCGCGTGGATGATATCTCTGAGATGGGTGATATTGCGGAAAAGATCTCGACTGAGCTGCGCAACCAGTACGTGATCGGTTACACGCCAAAGAACCTGACCCGCGACGGCAAGTGGCGTAAAGTGAAGGTGAAGCTCAATCCCCCTCCGGGACTGCCGCCTCTCACTGTTCATGCACGCACGGGATACTATGCGCCTTTGCAGTAACGCTGCTTATACTCTAATTCTCCTCGCAACGGCGCTGCCGCTGTGTGCCCAGCAGGGGCAAGCCCCCGCGGCTTCTTCGCAGGCTCCGCCGCTGACTGTGGACCGCGACCCGGTTCGCTCGCCGGATGTGGAGAGTGCTCCTTCCGCGGCGGGCCAGCCGCTGCAAAAGGAAGGCGGCCAGTTCGTCCTGCACGCCGACGTGGAAGAGGTGGTGCTGAACGCCACGGTCCTTGAGGGCTCGCGGCTCGTCCAGGATCTGAAACGGGACAACTTCCAGGTCTTTGAAGATGGCGTCAAGCAGAACATCATCAGCTTCCAGCACACCGACCTGCCCGTTTCGATTGCGCTTGTCGTGGATAACTCAGGGTCGATGTCCAAGAAGCGCCCTGCCGTGAACAAAAGCGCATTGGACCTGATTGCTGCTTCAAATCCGCAGGACGAAGCGTTCGTGGTCAATTTTTCAGATGAAGCGTATATCGATCAGGACTTTACGTCGGATGTCAACAGACTGCGTGACGGCCTCTCGCATATTGAGTCGCGCGGGGGAACGGCGCTCTATGACGCCGTCGTGGCCTCTGCAGATAAGCTCGTGGCGGACGCCAAGCGGCCCAAGCAGGTGCTCATTCTCATCACGGATGGCGAAGATAATGCCTCCACACTGACCTTGGAGCAGACAATCCGCCGTGTGCAGCAGTTGTCTGGCCCGGAAATCTATTCCATCGGTCTGCTCTTTGGCGATGAGATGACGCGCGCCGAAGTGCGCCATGCGCGCCGCGCCCTGGAAATGCTCTCCACAGAGACGGGCGGCGTGGCTTATTTTCCCCGCTCCATGGAGCAGGTGGACGACATCGCCGCAGAGGTCGCCCGCGACATTCGCAGCCAGTACACCATCGGCTACCACTCGACCAAGCCGACCAGTGCGCCGGGCTTCCGGCGCGTACTGGTCACGGCGCAGGCCTCCGGGATGGGGAAACTGGCCGTGCGGACCAGAACCGGCTATTTCCCCTCGGTACACATGCCAAAGAAGGCCAGTTCGTCTGCCCGGTAGGCCCTGCCCGCTATGGCCGGCACTTGTTGTTCGCCGAGGCTCTCTGCCGGTGCCACTCTGCGGCATGGTCGGGTGGTCCGCGCGTCTTTGCCGCGATAAGCTAGAAATCAGGAGCTTCTGAAAAGACCCATCATGTCCTCTTACAAGTACGCGACTCTAGCCGTCCATGCCGGGCAGCATCCTGACCCGCAGACGGGCGCGGTGAATGTGCCCCTATACCTCACTTCGACCTTTGAGCTGACCGGCATTGGCACGGATCGCGGATGGGATTACTCGCGCGCCGGCAACCCAACCCGCGACCGCCTGGAGACAGCCCTGGCAGCACTGGAGGGCGGCTACAGCGGCCACGCATTCGCCAGTGGCATGGCGGCCATTTCCGCGCTCGTAGCCATGCTGCATGCCGGCGACCATCTGATTTGCTCGCACAATGTTTATGCCGGCACGGTGCGCTTCTTCAATCAGGTCGTCTGCAATTACGGCATCGAGGTCGAGTACGTAGACACAAGCGACCTGAAGGCAGTTGAGGCCGCAATCCGGCCGAACACAAAGCTGATCCATCTTGAGACGCCGAGCAATCCGCTCATGGTGCTCAGCGATATTGCCGCCATCAGCCAGATTGCCCATGCCCGTGGTGTGGAGGTCAGCGTAGACAACACGTTCATGTCGCCTGCCCTGCAGAGCCCCCTGGCACTGGGCGCGGATATCGTGATGCATTCGACGACGAAGTATCTCAACGGCCACTCGGACGGCATCGGCGGTGCGTTGATTGGCTCCAGGCCGGAACACAAGGAGCGATTTGTCCTGGTGCAGAAGGCGGTCGGAGCGATTCTGTCCCCCTTTGAGTGCTTCCTGGTCCTGCGTGGCATCAAGACCATGCCTCTGCGCATCCGGCAGCATGAAGAGAACGGCCGTGCCGTCGCTGCGTTTCTCTCCACCCACCCTAAAGTCAGCCAACTGGCCTATCCGGGGCTCAAGAGCCATCCGCAATACGAATTGGCGGTGCGCCAGCAGAAGGGATTCGGCTCGATGATGAGCTTTGACATCGGCTCGCGCGAGGCGGCCGGGCGATTCCTGGGTGCGCTCAAAATCTTCATCAATGCAGAGTCCCTGGGAGGGGTGGAGTCACTCGCCTCGCACTCGGCCACGACGACCCATGCTGCGCTCACTGACGCCGAACGCGCCGACGCAGGCATCACGGAAGGCATTATCCGCCTGTCTATCGGCATCGAGGATAAGGAAGACCTGATCGCCGACCTGGACCAGGCACTGGCCAAGGCTTAGCGAGGCGCCATGCCGGAAGCCAGCCTCCTGCTCGGCATCGACACCTGCGGACCATCGGGTTCGGTGGCACTGGCGCGCCTGCAGGCGGGGCGCCTCGACCTGCTCGGCCAGACAGAGCTTGCCGGGCGCACCTACTCCGCGACGCTTGTCAGTGCGGTGGCCGCGCTACTCGCCCAGCACGGCGCAACGCTCCGTGACGTGGCCGTCCTGGTCGCCGTTTCCGGCCCCGGCAGTTTTACCGGAGTGCGCGTGTGTCTGAGTGCCGCCAAGGGCCTTGCCCAGCCCGCAGGCCTGCCCGTTGTGGCTGTCTCGCGGCTTGCCGTTCTGGCTCGGAAAGCTGGGGCGGTGACTGCAGCGCTCGACGCGCACCGGCACGAGGTCTTCCTGCGGATTACCCAGTCCGGTATGGAGCCACGGGAACTTTTGGCCGGAAGTGCCGACCTGGCTGCCATCGATCCGCCCGCGGAAATTGCCGTGTGCGATGAAGCTTCAGAACTGCTCCGCACCGTGTGGCCAGGGACCATCCAGCTTTCAACCCCACCGCCAACTGCAGCGGATGCGCTGGAATTCGCCCAGCTCCGCATTGCTGCGGGCGCCTTCGACGAGATCGAGTCGCTGGACGGCCACTACCTGCGCCGCTCGGACGCCGAGATCTTCGGCAATGCATCCTCCGGATCCTCTCTTGAACCGGGGCAGCCATGAGCGCCCACAAGCTTGCCTTCCGCGTGCGCAAGATGATGACGGCCGATGTGGACCGGGTCATGCAGATTGCCGCAAGCCTGCGCGAGGTTCCACAGTGGCCGCGAGAGGCCTATCTGGCTGCGCTGGACCCGCAAGCCGCTCCGCAGCGGATTGCCTTCGTCGCAGAGGATCAGGCGACCGGATCGCTTGCGGGAATTGCAGTGGCCAGCCTCACGCTGCCCGAGTCTGAGCTGGAAACCATTGCCGTGGATGCGTCCTTCCAGCGGCGGGGGGCAGCGCGCGCGTTATGGGCGGCTTTGGCGGCCGATTTGCGGGCTGGCGGGGCCTCAGAAACCCTTCTTGAGGTTCGTGCGTCTAATCTCCGGGCACAGGCCCTCTATCTGGGGCTGGGCTTCGTCGAGGCGGGCAGGCGAGCCTGCTACTACGTTGATCCCGTGGAAGATGCGGTGATCATGCGTGTGAGCCTGCGATGAACCAGGAATGAGGCGGTGGCGCCTTGTCGCGAGGGTTTCGGGTGACGCATATCACGGGTCGTCGTTCCAACTTCAAAAATCCACAGTCGAAAGCAATTTTGTGCCGGATTGCCGCTTGCCCTCAGGTGGCAGGCGGAGCTATACCTTAATGTTCTGGAAACCATGGAGGTGCTTGATGGATGAGATCAAGGATTCCACGCTGAGCGAAGAAATTGAACGCCTGCACGCCGAACACCGTCGCTACGCTCAGCGTTTGGAGGAGTTGCTCAAAAAGCCTTACCTGTCCGCCGAAGAGCAGCTCGAAGAGGTCCGCCTGAAGAAGCTCAAGCTTCACGCGAAGGACTTGATCTATGCCCTGGAGCATCGCGCCGCCGTAGCGGTGTAGCGTATTCTCCCGGACAACTGGCGCGTGCGTGCATCGGACGGTTCGGCACTCTGTGCCGCCCTCGTTACGTTGGGTGTGTGCGGGAGAGTGCCACTGCGACGCGATTCAACCGTATAATCGTTGGGGACAATGGTTCGTGACGGTTACATCTACGGTTTGAGTCTGCTGGCGGTTGCGGTGGTAGTGGCATGGGCTACGCACGGCTGGATGTGGGCGGTATTGCCCGTTCTTCTGGCGGCATTTTTCCTGTGGTTTTTCCGCGATCCGGAGCGCGCGATTCCCACTGGCTCCGGCCTCATCGTGTCCCCGGCCGACGGCCTTGTGACCGAGACGATCGCTCTGAAGACCCCAGAGGGCCCCCGGCAGCGCATCAGCATCTTCCTCAGCGTCTTTGATGTCCACGTGAACCGCTCTCCCATTGCCGGCGAGATCCGTTCTGTGCGCTACCAGAAAGGCGTCTACCTGAACGCCATGAATCCTGCCTCTGCCGACCAGAATGAGCAGAACGTCGTCACGGTCCGCGGTGCCGGTTACGATGTGACCTTCAAGCAGATTGCCGGGCTGTTGGCAAGGCGCATTGTTTTCAATCTGCGTGAGGGGGACCGCGTCGAGCGCGGGCAGCGCGTCGGGCTCATCAAGTTCGGCTCGCGTGTGGATGTGATCCTGCCTGCCGAAGCCGAGCTGCGCGTGAAGGTAGGCGAGCGCGTCCGCGGGGGCGCCAGCGTGCTGGCGGCGATGCCTGACGAGGAAGAGTTGGCCGCGGCGGCCACCAGGCAGGAGATTGGCGCAGGTGCGCGGCCGGGCCAGCAGGGAGGCGCAAAGTGAACCACCGTGACCCTGCTCTGGCCATGGAAAGGGCGCACGCCCGGTTGCGGCGCGGCATGTTCCTGCTTCCGTCCCTCTTTACAGCAGGCAACATCGGTGCAGGCTACTTTTCCATTACCCAGACGCTGGCCGCCATCAGCGGGAATGCGGAAACGCACTTGGACTGGGCGGCAATTGCAATTCTCTTTGCAATCCCGTTTGACGCGCTGGATGGCCGGATTGCGCGGCTCACGAATACCTGCAGCGACTTTGGCAAAGAACTCGACTCGCTGGCCGACGTCATCACTTTTGGCGTGGCTCCCAGCCTGCTCGCGTTTGTGTGGGGCTTTCACTTTCTGCCAGACTCGATCAACCCACCGCTGCGCACGCACCTGATACAAGGCGGCGCGTTCATCTGCTTCCTTTACCTCATCGGCGGGGCCTCGAGGCTGGCGCGGTTCAATATCAGCCACGACGCCCAGCCCAGAAACCCCGGCAGGCCGGGGCGCAAATACTTTGTGGGCATGCCGATTCCTGCTGCGGCGGGATTCCTGGCGTCCACGGTGCATCTTTGCTACGGCATTCCCGTACAGGCATGGTGGGTGGCAATTCCGTGGCTGCTGCTTGTGGGGCTCACAGGCTTCCTGATGGTGAGCACGTGGCGCTTCTGGTCCGGCAAGGAGATCAACCTGACCCGCAGCCATCCCTTCCAACTGCTGCTGGTGCTTGCGGTCGTCCTCTATGTCAGCATCCGATACTCGCAGGTGGTCCTTTTTGCCGTGGCCCTTGTGTATATGTTTTCGGGCATCTGGGCACGGGCGGCATATTCGTGGTCGCGCCGGCGCCGCTACTCCGCCGAGTCTGGAGGCGTCGCTGGCGCTCCTCCAAGCGAACCGCACTCCGCTGCACACTCCTAGCGTTCCAGAACCTGAAGAGGATTCCCGTGTACAAGATTGCCATTGCCGGTGCAGCAACGTTGCTGGGCAAGGAATTGAAGGATGCACTGTCTGACTCGCCGCTTGCGGTGGCCACCTTCACGCTGCTGGATGAAGAAGAGGCACAAGGCCAGCTTGACCAGGTGGGCGACGAGGTCACGTTTCTGCGGACCATTGACGCCGACTCCTTTGGTCATATGGACTTCACCTTCTTTTGCGGCACGGAGGCCTTGACGCGCAAGCACTGGCATCATGCCTTGCGCGCGGGATCCACAGTGCTGGACCTGACCGGTGCGCTGGACCATGAGACGGGCGTGCTCGTGCGGGCGCCCTGGGTGGACCAGGAAGCCGCCACCGCGGATCTCTTCACGCCTGCAATCGTCCCAGCCCATCCAGCTGCGCTGGCTTTGGCGCTCATCATGGAGCGTCTGCAGCAAGTTGCCGCGGTACGATCTGCCTCGGCGACTGTCCTGCTGCCCGCCAGTGAATTTGGCCGTGGCGCCATGGATGAGTTGCACCAGCAGACGGTAAACTTGCTCAGCTTTCAAGGGCTGCCAAGGGCCATTTATGACGCGCAGGCGGCCTACAACCTTCTCTCGGGACTGGGAGAAAGCGCGGTTGCCAGCCTCAAGTCGGTCGAGGCCCGCATTCGCCGTCACTACGCGGCACTCGCGGGCAGCCGTTTGCCGGCTCTCTCCTTGCAGGCCATCCACGCGCCGGTCTTCCACGGCCACACTTTCTCCATCTCCGTCGAACTTGACCGGCCTGCGGCCATTACGGCGCTGGAAGAAGCACTGGGCGGGGAACATCTGGACCTGGTGCTGGAAGACACGGACTCGCCATCGAACCTCGCTGCAACCGGGCAAAACGATGTGCTGGTCAGGCTTCGCGCCGAGCCAGGCGCCCGCAATCCCGCTGAGTGTTCGCGGCTCTGGATGTGGGCGGCGTCGGACAACCTGCGACTCGCCGCACAAAACGCCGTGGAGTGTGCCCTGGACCTGCGCAAGCTGCGTCCGCAGGGGACCGTGCAATAGCCCGTTAAGCGGCGCCGCTGCGAAGCCAACACTGCTCAATAAAGGTATCCGTCATCCCGGCCAGATAGTCCGCCACGGTGCGTGCAAGGCCCTGTGAGGCGATGTGCGCCTGGTGGTCCTCGGGCAATCGGTCAGGGTCGGCCATGAAATGCGCAAACAGGCTGCTGATGACCTCCTCCGCATGGCTATGCGCCTCCAGCATGCCGGGCGAATTGTAGAAATTCGCATAGAGGAATTCCTTGGCGCTGGCCCGGTCCGCTTCCATGGCCGGGCCGAGCGCAGCGAGCCGTGCGTGTGCGCGACGAATGTCGTCGAGCGTGGTTGCGCCCATCTCCGCCACGCGAAGGCGAATCTGATCCAGCAGGTCTGTCACCAGGGCGTTTAACATGCGCCTGAGCGCTTCATAGGCAGTCAGGCGCGGCGCGGCGGCAGGATACAGCTCCAGCACCTCATCGTGAAACCGCCGGAACAGACCCACGCCCTCTCGCACCTGCGGCAGCTTCAGGATCCCTGAGTCGAGTCCGTCGTCGAGATCCGCCGTAAGGTAGGCAATCTCATCCGCAAGGTCAATGATCTGCGCTTCAAGCGGCGGCCGCAGGTCGAGGAAATACTCGGCCAGCTCCGGATGGCTGGCCATTGAATAGTCGCGGGAGTGTTTGACGATGCCCTCGCGGACACCGAGCGTGAGATTCAGGCCCCGGAAGCCGGCATACCGCTCCTCAAACCAGGTGACGATGCGCAGCGCGTGCAGGTTGTGGTCGAAGCTCAGACCATGCGCTCTCAGGGCGCGGTCCAGGGTCTTTTCCCCCGCATGGCCAAAGGGCGGATGACCGATGTCGTGCGTAAGGGCCAGAGCCTCCGCCAGTTCGGAGTTGAGGCCGAGCGTGTGCGCGATGGTCCGGGAGATCTGCGCGACTTCAAGCGTGTGCGTCAACCGGCTGCGAAAGTGGTCGCTGGGTTGGTCCGCGGGCAGTCGGGTAAAGACCTGGGTCTTGCCGGCGAGGCGCCGAAATGCCCGCGCATGCAGAATCCGTGCGCTGTCCCGGCCAAAGGGCGTGCGGTAGGGGTGCCGCGGTTCAGGGTGCGCGCGTGCTGCCAGGGCGCCGTTGTCTTCAACGGCAAGAGCCACGGGCATCCTGGCGGGCGGATTGGAGGTCGCGGACATAGCCGGTGCGCATTTGAGCTTACGTCTGGTTATACCGCAGTCCGGGCGGCTGGTGCAGGCTGACCCATATGTGGTGAGCGGAATCACGAAGAACTTCGACACATGCGCGTTATAACCACGTCTGAAAGAGTTGCATTGGACAATGGGCGGTAATCCGGAGTACCATCCACCCGGACTTTTCAAGGGGCGCGCAAGCGGCTCGAGTCCACTTGCGGCCTTCAGATTTCCCATGTCTTGATGAGGAGAGGCGCAGATGAACACGATCAAGCGAATTGGGTTGAGCATTCTAGCTCTTGGAGTTGCATGTACGTCAGGGTGCGACCGGCACACAAAGAAGGAAATCTTCTATCTTGTCAGCGCAAACACTGCGCTGCCCTACTGGCAGACGGCGGCTGCTGGGTTCAATCATGCCGCATCGCAGTTTAAGGTGACGGCCAGGGTTGTAGGACCGGAAAACTACGATCCGCAGGCTGAGATGAGCGAGCTTCAGAAGGCGACTGCGGCAAAGCCCGCCGGGATTCTCATTTCCGTGGCTGATGTTGGCATCCTGCAGTCCGGCATCAACGCAGCCGTGCAGGCGGGTATCCCGGTCATCACGATTGACTCGGATGACCCCGCGAGCCATCGCCTGTTTTTCATCGGGACGAACAACATTGAAGCCGGGCGGATGGGCGGAAAGCGGCTGATTCAAAAGCTGGGTGGGAAGGGCAACATCGTGTTCTTCACCCTGGCCGGGCAGCCGAACGTCGAAGAACGATTGAGGGGTTTCAAGGACGAATTGGAGGAGCGTCCCGATATGCATATCGTGGATGTCATCGACATCAAGAGCGACGCTCGCGTAGCCTTCGATAAGGCGCAGGAAATGCTTGCCCTCACTGGCCCCAAGAAGATCGACGCCTTTGTTTGCCTGGAGTCAGCAGGCGGCAAGCCCGTATCCGATGCGATCAAGAGGGCCAACGTAACGGACCGCGTGCTGATTGCCTGGGATGCGAACCAGGATACGCTCGATGGCATCAAGGCAGGCACGATCGACTCGACCATTGCACAGAAGCCGTTCACGATGGGCTACTACGGGCTGAAGGCGTTGGATGAGCTGTTCCATGAACCGCCCGCAAGCTTGAGCAAGGACTACGGCTCTGATCCGTTCTCGCCCTATCCAGTGTTTGTCGATACGGGGACGACGCTTGTCGACAAGGAGAACCTGGATCTCTACCAGGCGGCAGCTGGCCAGGCCAAATAAGCGGGCAGCCAGCACATGCAACGCAAAAGGCGGCGACCTCATTCGAGAGGTCGCCGCCTTTGTGTCTACGCTGCGGAGTTCGGCTGGGAGTTGGCTTACTCCGGCTTGCTGGGTGCCGCGAAGCTGTCTTCCTTGGCCAGTTTGACGCGAGCGCTCTCCAGCTTGTGCTGCACCTTGGCTACATCGGACGGTTCGACATCTGCCGGTGCTGACTTGGCATACTCCGCGAGCGACATCTCCCATTGCGCCGCGGCAAGACGGATGCGCCCCGTCTTCTCGTAAAGGTCGCCGAGATGGTCGTGGACGGCGGGATCCGTCTGGTCGCGCTCCACAGCCTTGCGCAGGTTCTCTTCCGCGAGCTCGTACTCCCCGAGTTTGAAGTAGGCCCAGCCCAGCGAGTCGAGGTACGCGCCGTTCATGGGATCCACGTCCACGGCCTTGCGGATAAGTTTCAGCGCTTCCGGAAGGCGAGATCCCTTGTCAGCAAGCATGTAGCCGAAGTAGTTGAGCGTCATCGCGTTGCCCGGATCGATGTCCAGCACCTGGCGGAAGTACTGCTCGGCCTGGTCGAAGTGCTTCTGGCGCTCGGCCAGGGCGCCCCGCAGGAAGAGAACGTACACGCGGTCTTCCTTCTTGGCGGTCATGGCCTCCGCCTTGTTGAGCGCCTCCTCGGCGTCCTTCCAGCGGTGCAGGCGTGTTTCCATTTGTGCCAGCGTGAGCCAGATCGTGCGGTCCTTGTCCGTGTTGGTCAGCAGGCTTTTGGCCAGTGCGATTCCTTCGTCGGGGTCGCCTTTGTCGGCCAGCTCGCCGGCCAGCATCAGCTTAAGGTCGGTGTTCTTGGGGTCGGCCGCAACGGCCTTGTGCGCCACCTCGATGGCCTTGTCGAACATCTTGGCGTCGCGATAGGTGTCAACCTGTCCCTGATAGCCGCGCAGGGCCTGGTCGCCACCGAGATCAATCAGTTTCTGATACGTCGCGATGGCAAGGTCGGTCTTATTCTCTTCGTGATAGAGAGCGCCGAGACGATCGAGAAAGATGCCGCGGTTATTCTTCTCTTCCGTTGTATAGGCGCCGTTGGCGTGGGAAGTCAGATCAACCATGTGCTGGTAGACCTGCACTGCCTCGTCGTAGCGGCCGAGGACGTCCAGCAGGAGCCCTTCGTTGTAGCCGGCTTCCAGGGAGTCAGGATCCTTCTTCACGACCTTGCGAATGGTGGTCAATGCATCTGCATACTTTCCCTGCCTGCGCTGAATCTCGCTGATGTGAATCAGCGCTCCCGCGTCGTCCGGGTCCGCGTCAGAAACGTTCTGGTAGGCTTTGAGCGCTGCGTCAAGCTGGTCGTCGCTTAGCAGGGCCTGCGCCAGCGCATTCAGCACGCGCAGATCGCCCGGATCAAGTGCAGCCGCACGCTGGTAGGCCGCAATTGCCAGCTTAGGCTGCTTCAGCTGGTCATACGCAGCGCCGAGCGCAGCTTCCATCTTCGAGGTGCGGTCTGCCTCTGGCACATCTGCAATGACCTTGGCGGCATGCGCCATGTCATTGTTCTCAGCGTAGAGCCGGGCAAGATTGAGAATCGCGTCCTCGGAGTCGGGCTCAATCGAGCGCGCAATCCTGAATTGCTCCTCGGCCTTTGCGGAATCGTGCTTCACGTTGTAAAGCTGCCCCAGCACCATGTGGTCTTCCACGCTCTTGGGCTGGAGCGAGATGATCTTCTCGAACTCGGCGATTGCTTCGTCAAGGACATTGCCCGAGGGAGAGGAAGAAGAGACGGCATTCTGCGCTTCGCTCAGTTGCCGCAGATAGATGCGGCCGAGAAGCCTGTGCGCATCCAGATCGTCGGGCGCGATCTTCAGCAGCGCGCGAGCCGTTGCCTCTGCCTCCTGGGCTCGGCCAGTGCGCAGGTAGAGGTCAGCCAGCGCGTTGTTCAGGGCCGGCGACTTGGGGTCCGCATTCAGCGCGGACTTGTATTCCTCGATGGCATGCGCCACATACTCAGGCCGTCCTGAAGAAACAGCCTCATCCTCGTATACCGCCGCCATGGCGTCGTGGAAATAAGCCTTGGCGCGGTCGGTCAGCTGGGCGTCCGCTGGCAACTGAGTCTTGGTGGAGGCAACCGCAGGCGCGGCGCTGGAGGCTGCTTTGGCAACAGGGGCCTGCGCGCAGGCCGCACGGAACGCGAAAAGCGATGCGGCGGCAAAAAAGACCCAAATCGTTGTTTGGAGGCGAATTAATCTCATCATTCCTGTGGAATCCATGCCTTTCGAGCCGGAAGAACCGCAAACCGATCCATTCTGAGCACAGAAAGGACAACGGCACAGGGTTCGAGAGCACCATGCCCACTGTTAATGACGATTTTACCTGTGTTTTGTCGCGGTTGCTTGGCGGTCTCCAGCAATTTGGTCACCGGAGTGTACCCTCGGGGACACGCATGCGGCGCAGTCTGAGCGCTTCAGGGCGACACGGCGCCGGGCGGAAAATGCCCAGCGCAGCGTCCCAATGCGAGGTCCTTGCCACCTGAAAAGACTCGCTTTAGTGGCGGAAGTGGCGGATTCCGGTGAACACCATGGCCATCCCAAGACGGTCGGCAGCGGCGATCACATCCTGGTCCTTCACCGACCCGCCGGGCTGGATCACGGCCGTCGCTCCGGCCGCAGCCACAGCCTCCAGACCGTCAGGGAACGGGAAAAAGGCATCCGACCCGGCAACCGTGCCCTTGAGCGGCAAGACGGCCTTCTGCGCCCCAAAGCGCGCCGCATCCACCCGGCTCATCTGGCCCGCCCCAATCCCTACGGTCTGGCCATCGCGCGCATAGACAATCGCATTGGACTTGACGTGCTTGGTGACGCGCCACGCGAAGAGCAGACTGCGCATCTCCCCAGGCGTTGGGGGACGCCACGTCACAACCTTCAGTTCGGACTCGGTGACGCTGGCCGTGTCGGCATCCTGCACCAGCAGACCGCCCGAGACATTCTTGATGACAAATCGGGGAGAAGCCGCCCGCACCTCAACCAGGCGGAGGTTCTTCTTGGTTGCAAAGCGTTCCCGGGCTTCCGCGGTAAAGCCTGGCGCGGCAATAGCCTCCACAAAGAGCTTGGCGATCTCCTCGGCGGCTGCGCCATCCACCGTGCGATTGATGCCGATGACGCCGCCAAAGGCCGACACAGGATCGCATGCCAGAGCCTTCTGATACGCCTCCAGAATCGATGTGCCGGTTGCCGCGCCACAGGGATTGGTGTGTTTGATGATGGCAACCATGGGCTCGTCAAATTCGCGCGTCAGGTCCCAGCAGGCGTCGAGATCGACAAGATTGTTGTAGCTCAGTTCCTTGCCCTGCAGTTGCGTGGCCCCTGCGATGCCCAACCCCGAGCCATCGGCGTAAAGCGCCGCCCGCTGATGCGGGTTTTCGCCATAGCGTAGCGACTGGGCCATCGGCATGTGGATGCGCAGTGTCGTGGGCAGGGCAGCGGCATCCGTCGCGGGGGGCTCGCCGGGCACGGGCGCTTCCACGATGCGGTCCAGCGTGTTGGCGATGGCTGTGTCATACGCCGCCGTAGTGGCAAAGGCCAGCCGCGCCAGTCGCCACCGCGTGGCTCGGCTCAAGCATCCATGCGAGGATTGCAGCTCCTCGCTGAGTTCCGGGTAGTCGGAGACTCGGGTGACGATGGCCACGTCCTCGAAGTTCTTGGCTGCCGAGCGCACCATCGAGGGCCCGCCGATATCGATGTTTTCAATCAGATGGCCAAAGGGCACGTCAGGTTGGGCCGCCGTCTTCTCAAACGCGTAAAGATTCACCACGACCATATCGATGGGCAGAATGCCGTGCTCTGAGACAGCCGCCTCATGCTCTGCATTGCCGCGGATATAGAGCAGGCCGCCATGAACACGCGGGTGCAGCGTCTTCACGCGACCATCCAGCATCTCCGGAAAGCCGGTGAGGTCGCTGATGTCCTGGACCTGCAATCCGGCGTCGCGCAAGGCTCGCGCCGTACCGCCAGTCGAGACCAGCTCCACTTCAAAGCTCGCCAGAACACGCGCAAAATCAACCAGTCCCGTTTTATCGGTAACGCTTAGAAGGGCGCGACGAATGCGTTTTTCAGTACCCACGTGCTTGCTCCTTGTGGCCCTGCGGCCGCGTTGTGCGGCTCACAGCTGCGCTCGCAGCGAAGAAGGCCAAAGAACAGAGTAAACCGAAAGAGTGACCTGCATATCATCCCTCGGTTCGCTGCTGAATCGTCATCTCGGCCATCACAACCGGCAAAGCAAAAATGCTTTACGATTGAAGGAATGGAGAGCCCTTCATCCATGCCTCAACCGGAGGTTCTGCCTCCTGGCCAGAGTCCTGATGCGCCGCCACAGCCCATGCGCCGGCGTCCGCGGTGGGTCACGTCTCCAGCCACTTACGCGCTCGTGGGTTTGAACTGCCTGGTATTTCTGGGCATGGCTTTCCGCGGCGTGAGTATGTCGAGTCCGAACGCCGAGCAGCTCCTGACCTGGGGCGCGGACAACGCGGGTGCTGTGTTGCTGGGCGGTCAGTGGTGGCGGATTGTGACCGCGATGTTTGTCCACGTAGGCATCCTGCACCTGGCGACGAATATGTGGTGCCTGTGGAATCTGGGCCTGCTCGCTGAACCACTGCTCGGATCATTCGGCGTGCTCGTCGTGTACGTTCTCACGGGAGCAGCAGGCAATCTACTCTCGACCTTTGTGAACTGGGTGGTGTACCACGGACAGGGCAACCTGGGCATGGTCGCCTACGGACCTGTTGGCGCGGGCGCATCCGGCGCGGTGTTCGGCATTGCAGGAGCGCTCATTGTGCTGCTCAAGTCGCAACGGCTGCCCGTGCCCCCCAGGGAACTCAAGAATCTGCGCAAGTCAGTGATTTCCTTTGCTGCGATCAACCTGGTCATCGGCTTTTCCATCAGCCTAGGCACGCGTGTCATCGGCTCGGGACTGAGCATCGACAACATGGCGCACCTCGGCGGCTTCAGCTCGGGCCTGCTCTTTGCCATGCCGCTTGTGCCCCGCCTGGGCTCTCCCCGCAAGCTGTTCACCACGCGCATGCGCCTCGCAGTGGGAATGGTGGTTGCCCTGCTTGTGCTGTTCGGATTCTTTCTGGCACAGCTTCCCGGATAGCACGCTGAGGTAGTGGGCGCGATGGCGGTCACACTCTGGTTCGTGCGAAAATGAGGTCGTCCGGCAGGTGATCTGACGCCAACCCAAGGAGGCTCTTCATGGAACGTCGCACATTTCTTCAATCTGCCGCTTTGACGGCTGCGGCCGTCGCATCCGCAAGCAAGCTGCAGGCGTCGGCGAAGACGCCCTCACAGCCCATCGCGCGCCGCACGCTCGGCCGCACGGGCGAGCAACTCTCCATCATCGGCTTCGGCGGCATCGTGGTGATGAACGAGTCGACCACGGAGGCCACGAATATCGTGGCCGAGGCGGTGGACCGGGGCGTCAACTACTTCGATGTCGCGCCAAGCTACGGCAACGCGCAGGAGCGGCTGGGGCCGGCACTGGCGCCCTATCGCAAGAACTGCTTCCTGGCCTGCAAGACGGAAGGCCGCAAGAAAGAAGACTCGCGCAAGCAGCTCGAGGATTCGCTGCGGCTGCTCCAGACGGACCACGTGGACCTGTACCAGTTCCACGCGCTGACGAAGATGAGCGAACTCGACACCGTGCTGGGCCCCGGCGGCGCCATGGAAACGATGGAAGCGGCCAGAAAAGAAGGCAAGATCCGCTACATCGGTTTCTCGGTCCACTCCGCCGAGACGGCGGTGGCCGCGATGGACCGCTACAACTTCGATACGATTCTGTTTCCGGTCAACTGGGTCCTGTTCTCGCAGGCGGGCTTTGGTCCGCAGATTCTGAAAAAAGCGCAGGAAAAGAAGATGGGCATCCTCG
Source organism: Occallatibacter sp. (assembly GCA_049582405.1). Lineage (GTDB taxonomy): Bacteria > Acidobacteriota > Terriglobia > Terriglobales > Acidobacteriaceae > Telmatobacter. The sequence goes on from JBAUTX010000052.1 coordinate 20,530, forward strand.
CGCTGAAGAGCATGGCCAAGACGGTGTGGCCAGCGGGCCAGAAGGAGAACCACCCCGAGCCCAAGTGCTGGTATCAGCCGGCGGCATTTCCGGATGAAGCCTCACTGGGCCTGCGCTGGACCTTGAGCCATCCGATTACAGCGGCCATCCCGCCCGGCGAAGAGCGGTATTTCCGGCTGGCGATGGATGTGGCGCAGAACTATAAGCCGCTGGAAGCTCATGAAGAGCAGGCATTGCTCGCAGGCGGGCACGGCGTGGAGCCCATCTTCCACCTGGGCAACGACGTGTAACCAGGCTCGCGCAAGCGAAAGACCAGTCAGACGGCGAGAGGAAGCGCGGCTACCGTGCAGCGGTAGTCGCAAATTTCCTGACCATCGCGAGCAGCAGCTTGCGGTCGCTCTCATTCAAGTTTGAGGAGTAGCGGCGAATCTGCGTCAGAAAGCGCAGCTCGTCATCCGAGAGTTTTTGTGTATTCAGATGACGGCCCGGCGTTTCCTCTGAGAAGAACTGCGAGATCGGCAGGTCAAGCGCGACTGCGATCTTCGAAAGCGTGTCGAGGGAAGGCACGGTATGGCAATTTTCGACACGCGACAGGTAACAGCGCAGAAGGCCAGTCTTTTTCTCGATGTCACCTTGCGAGAGACCTTTCTGAAGGCGGTGCGTGCGGATCGTGGTGCCAATCTTCATCATGTGCTCGCTCCTGCTCGTAGCCCGTTTTTATTAACTGGTCTGGTAGCAACCAGAAAGGTATTGACTTAACCGTTAACATGCCGGATGTGCGATTGCAAGTAAAAATTCCTCCTGCGCGAATGAAGAATTCGTCATCTCGAGCGGTGAGTCTGCGCGAGCTCTGGTGCTTCAGTTCGGTTGCAAAAAAGCGATCCATCCGCCGCAGAGCATCAGCGGCGGCCTCCGGATGTTCGTCGAGGCGATGGGCAAGCAACCCAGCGTCAAGCTACTGCGATCAGGCCTTCTTGCTCGTAATCAGGCGGAATAGATAGACAACCAGCACCGATCCGCACAGGGCAATCACGATGGTATAGATGAAGCCGCCAGAGCGCGAGAGGCCAATCATGCCCGCGAGAAAGCCGCCGACCAGCGCGCCGACGATTCCAAGAGCAACGTCGGCAAAGAAGCCGTAGCCGCCCCCCTTCATAATCTTTCCGGTTGCCCAGCCCGCGATGAGGCCAACGAAAATCCACCCAAGCAGGTGCATAAGTCCCCCCTTCATGCTCCTAGAAAAAGAGTGCGCGGTGAAGTCTTCATGGCAATCCGTGCGCTGTTGAAATGAGGCCGCATCGCTGAGACAGGCAGAGCGGCCGCGCCAGCCTGCGCAGCAAGCTTACATCCGGATTGGCCGGCATGAACACCAAAAATTGGGCGAGACCTAATCGTTCCCGGGGCAGGGACCCGATTCCGTCGCGTCTTCTGAGGAACCAGTGCCATAGGGGCAGTGCCGGCAGCCGCAGCCGCAGCAAGTGCCCCGCTTGAGATGGTAGGCAGCCGTGAAGACGATGTACTGGTCTTCAAAGTAGAAGTCCTCTGCTGCAAGTGCGGAGGGCGTCACTGGCTGCTTTTGCTCCATGCCGGTATTGTCTCGGATTTGAGG
>JBAUTX010000053.1:0-3052 GCA_049582405.1 Occallatibacter sp.
GGTCCCGGATGCCCTTGTATGTCGCGAGATCAAGCCACTTTAGTTTCTCGGCATACTCCTTCCGCTTCTCTTCTGATGGTCTGCCGCCGCTCATCTTGTTCCTCCCTCGGCATCGTTGCCGCGATCACTTTCCATTTGATTGCAAAGACTCGACGAAGTCTGCCCAGGCCTGCAGCATCTGTCTTCGTTGATCGGCGTACTGGGCGCGGTTGTAGACACCGCGAATGCCGCCGATGGTGTGGTTGAGTGCCTTTTCAATTACGTCAGATGAGAAGCCCATCTCGTGCAGGCGGGTCGATCCTGTCCGACGCAGGTCGTGAATGGTAAACGGATCGATGGGGAAGTTGACGCCTTCCAGCGCTTTATTCATGGCGTTCTTCGCGAACGGACGCGTCAAGCTGCTGCGGCCCGGCAGCACCCAGTCGGAGTCGCTAGCCAACGCATTCAATTCCTCGAAGAGTTCCATGACCTGGCGGGACATGTAGACAATATGTGGCTGCGTCGTCTTCGAGTTCTCCGGCGGAATATGCCACTCCGCCGTGTCAAAATGCACATCCTTCCACTGCGCCAGCAGCAGCTCCGACTTGCGCACAAGCGTGAGCAGAATGATGTGCAGCGCAAGCTTGAACTGACGCCGGATATTCGACTGATAAAGCGTACGCAAGTACGCGGCTATTTCGTCAGGCGACAACGCGCGTGTCCGCGTACGCACCCGAGTAATGAAACGCATCGGCGTAGCAAGCGCCGGATTCACCTGCGCAATCTGGCAAACGATCGCGTAATCGAAGATACGCTTGATCAGATTGCGGATCTGCGCCGCGGCAGAAGGGAAGCCGTGGTCGCGCTTGCGAAATACAATCGCCTGCACATCCGCAGCCGTGATGTCACACAGAGCCTTGTTCCCAAGTGCGGGGAAGATCTCTTTGTCCAAATAGCGCCGCAGGTGCGTTGGATCTTTGACGTGGTTCTTGATGCATTCGCGGTAGTAGCGCTCCCCGAATTCGCGCATCACGGTCTGACTCGCCAACCCGACTCGAACAGCCTGCTTCTGTTTGGCAGGAGATTTCCCATGCGCCACCATGACAGCCATCTCATCCCGCTTTTGGCGAGCTTCCTTCAGGCTGATCTGCGGATAGGGGCCGAGCGCCACCTTCTCCGGCCGTCCATGCAGGCTGTAGCGGTACCGCCAGGCCATTGCGCCGCTGGGAAACACCTCCAGCGCCAGCCCACGGGAATCAGAAACGTAGTAGCGAATAGCCCGCGGCTTCAGCGCTCTGATCGCGAGTTCGGTCAGCATGGTGGGCCTCCAAACATGTCCACGCAGACCTTTTCGGCAGAAAACGGGAAAAGTGTACATGTCGGTGGACATTTTTCGCGCTGGTTTTGAACGGAAGCAACCGGACAGAGTCGGACACTGAACCTGCTGAATGTGGTGTATTTACACCACATTCGCAGACTCCAGCGGATACCGCAGGAAGCGGCGTTATTTGCCGATGCAGAAGGTCGAGAAGATCAGGTTCAGGATGTCGTCGGGTGTCGTTTGGCCCGTGAGCGAGTCTAGCGCCCAAAGAGCCCGATAGAGATCAATCAAGATCATTTCGTGCGGAACCGACTCGCTGTTCGCGCGGTCTGCATCCCTAAGCCCCTGGCTTGCCGTGGCGATGGCCTGCTGATGACGCAGGCTGGTGAGCATCCCTGGCTCCGGCGCGGCGCCGCCCGTGGCCAGCTCAACAATGCGCCTCCGCAACTCCGAAATGCCCTCTCCTGTAAGCGCTGAAGTGGGCAACGCTGGAATGCCAGCAGACGTCGTCGCATGTTCAGCTGTCGAAGTGCCTTCCGCCGCTAGATCAGATTTGTTTACGGCAGCGATGGCGGGCCGGCCCTGCACTGCAGCGAGTAATCCGCGCTCCTCATCATTGAGTGGTTGCGTGGCATCCAGCACAACCAGCACCAGGGCCGCATCCGCAAGAGCCTCACGGCTTCGCGCGATGCCCATCTGCTCGGCTTCTTCCTGTGCTTCCCGCAGGCCGGCTGTGTCCACAAGCTCAAGCGGGATGCCGTCCAGCGCAATCCGCTCTGTGACAAGGTCGCGTGTGGTTCCAGGTGTGGCCGTCACGATGGCTCGCTCTCGCTCGACGAGTCGATTGAAGAGGGAGCTCTTGCCCGCGTTGGGCCGTCCCACGATGGCGAGCGTCAGCCCATCATGCACAATTCGACCGCGCGTCGAGGAGGCTTCCAGCGCTCTGAGCGGTGCGATCAGTTCCGCGATGCGTCGCGCAATCTCGGCCTGCGGAGTGACTTCCACATCATCTTCCGCAAAGTCGATACCGGCTTCAAGCAGCGCGATGAGTTCGACGAGCGATTGCTTCATGGGCAGCACACGCCGGCTGAGTGCTCCCCCCATCTGACTTGCGGCCTGTCGAGCCTGCGTCAGAGTGTGGGCGTCAATCAGGTCACGCACAGCCTCTGCCTGGGTCAGGTCGATCTTTCCTGCGAGAAAAGCGCGCTGCGTAAACTCTCCCGGCTCGGCAAGGCGCGCTCCCAGCGCAAGGGCGCGTCGCAGGAGCAGGTCGAGGACCACGGGCGATCCATGCGCGGCAATCTCCACCATATCTTCCGCGGTGTAAGAGTGCGGCTCGGCAAACCACGTGACGATTGCCTCGTCGATACGCTCGCTGCCGCTTTCAGGCGCATCCAGCACATCGGCCAGGCGCGCTCGCGCGTGCTCCAGTGGCTGGCGAAGTGCAACAAGCTGCGCCGCAATCGATGCGGCCAAGGGGCCGCTCAGGCGCACAATCCCAATGCCGCCTCGGCCTGGTGGCGTGGAGACTGCAGCGATTGTGTCAATTGCCGCCTGCTCGCTCATGGTCTACTCACAGTGTAGAGGCTCTGGGAAACTGTTCGTCTTGTTTGACGGAGATATGTCTGCAAAAAGGTTTCAGCAGGCATTTCTCGATATAATGCGTTGGTAAATCCGATTCCAAATTTTGATTGTCTCTGCATCCTTCTGCGCTATGCCGGCACGTCAGGGATGCAGGCCAAAGGTCATTGA
>JBAUTX010000054.1:0-6839 GCA_049582405.1 Occallatibacter sp.
CGGCGGGCGCGGATGGGGGTGTGGACTGATCTGTTGTGGTGGGGCATGTATGGGGTTGTGCGGTGACCGGCTCCGTGGGCTGCGAAGGGCAGGGTTGCGCGGATTGCGTCGGGGTCGGCGCGGGCAATTGGGATGGAGGCGCGTCGGGCAGGGGCGCGGGGTCTGGCCCTGCGGGTTGCTCAGGAGGAGCCTGGCCTGCCGCGGCGAGGGAGCAGAACAGGAGCAAGAGGGATGCGACGGCGCGAACGGCAATCCGGAAGGGCAGGAGCCTGAGGCCCGCAGGAGCAGCAGCGGGGTGGTCGTAATTTCGTTCGTTGTGCCGCAGTTGCAATCGCCCGATCATCACTTGCCAACGTCGGTTCGAAACGGGTTACAAGGTGCATGTTGCGAGCATGGCCTGACGGAAGGTGCGTGGACTGGATTTCCGTCGCGGGCCCGTCGTTCTGATGAGGCCGGCGATTCCGGCCTGTTTCGTTACCCCATGGATGAGACGACAGATTTCACTGGATGTTAACGCCGAATGGGGCAGAGAGTCGTGTGGCATTCTCCGTTGGCGGCCCGCTTGGGGCGTTGAGCGGACTATTGGCGAGGGAGGCACACTGAGACTCTGGTGACATTGACGGGGTGGTGCGACCCTCCCAGACTTGAGGAGAGGTGTCTTGCCATGAGCACAAATCCTCCGCCAGGGCCGGGTGTGGGCCGGCGCATAGAAGAAGCCATTGAGCTGATTGAGATGGAACTGCGGCACGCGGTTGCGTACATGAATGACGCGGTGGTGCCGCAGGTGCGGACAGAGTCCATTACCGCGATGCGGAAGCTGGCCGAGAGCCTGCAGAAGCTGGCGGATCGCATGGAGCAGCCAAAGGGGCCACGAGCAGGATGAACCGGGCAGGGATGGAGCGGGGCAAGACAAGGTATTGGGCCGGGGCAGGCCTGAGCATGGCGCTGCTGGCGGCAGGCTGCGGACACCACCAGACGGCCAGACTGCCGGCTCCGCAGGCCGCGCCTCCCACGGTGACTGCGCAGGGCAGCGAACAGCCAGAAGTGACGGCACCGACTCCGCCGACGATGGCTGCGGGACGGATTGCAGCGACGCCGACGCCGGAGGGCGGAGTGAGCGACGATGACCTGCAGTATGTGTCGTCGCATGACCCGGTTTACTCCTTTGAGGGCAATGCGACGTGGTATCGGGCGCCGTACAAGGGGCGCAGGGCCGCCAATGGCGAGGTGTTTGACGCCGAGGCGATGACGGCAGCCAACCGCACGCTGCCGATGGGGACACTGATTGGAGTGACGAATCTGAAGACCGGGCAGACGGCGGCAATGCGGGTGACCGACCGTGGGCCGTTTGTGCCGGGGCGGATCATCGACCTGAGCCCTGCTTCAGCGAAGGCGGTGGGGATCTACTTGACGGGGATGGCGCGGGTGCGGATTGATGTGTACCGAGCGCCGAAGCCGCTGGACCGTGGCGGGCGGTGGTGTGTGCAGATTGGGGCCTTCACGAGCGAGCGCAAGGCAGAGAAGCTCAAGCAGGAACTGCTGCGGAAGTATCCGGACTCGCATGTGATCGAGTTTTCGGGCGAAAAGAGCTATTGGGTGCGCATCCGGCCGGAGGGCGACAGCCGCCAGGAGGCCGAGTCGATTGCGCGGCATCTACGACCCTCCGAGGGCGATGCCTACCTGACGCGGATGGACTGACCGAAAAATCCGGAAAAAAGCGAAGCGATTCAGCAGACATTGTGATTCCAGTCCCTGTTCGTGGCAGGATAGAGCGCGTGTCGGCGGTTGAATCTCAAAGGGAGGATTCAACACCTGGCAGAGAAAGCCAAGGAGGTCGGGATGGCAGAGAGAACGGTTCACATGAACTACCGGGCCATCGGGGTGGCGACGATCGCCTGTTTCTTGCTCGAAGTGGTGTGGTACGCGGCGTTCATCAATCCGTGGATGGCGGGCACGGGGCGGACGCTGGAATGGTATCGGGCGGCGGGGATGAGCCCGTGGGTGCAGCACCTGGTGGCCGTGGTGGTGACGGCGCTGGTGGCGATGAGCCTGTCGTGCGTGGTGCAGGCCACAGGAGAGCAATCGGCGATGCGGGGCATCCGGGTGGGAGCGATGCTGTGGGCAGGTTTCGTGATGCCGGTGTGGGCGCTTGAATATATCTACGAGCTCAGGCCCTGGAGCCTCTTTGGGATCAATGCGGGGTTCTGGCTGTTGGGCATGATCCTGATGGGGTCTATTGTTGGCGGGTGGAAGGCGAAGGCGTAAGAGCCGGAGGTCCGCCGCAGCGAATAGAAGGGAAGGTTTTCGATTTTCGGGTTGGCGGGGCAGATGGTGACGTCGTCGGGCGGCCGAGTTGCGGGCCTGATTTTCCGTCCGAAGCGATGTGGCTCTCCCGCACTCAAGCAGAGAGTACGGGAGAGCCGGGTTACTGCTGAACTTCGTCGCTGCTGGAGATGGTCAGCTTCTTCCGAGTTGAGGGCTGCTGGCTTGCGGTCGGCTGCTGATTTGCGCCGGGTTGCTGGTTTGCGGCCTGCGCGGGATTCGGCGTGGGCGTGGACATGGCGGCGAGTTCAGACTGCCGATATTTGGGCGCGCTGATGTAGCCGTGAATGTGGTTCTTTGAGATGGAGTTGATGACAATCTCAATGGGCTGCGGGCTATCGGGCTGATAGAACATCGCCGGCTGATAGAGATTGACGTGTTTCTGGGTGAGATTGCTATCGCCGACCATGAGCTCCAGATCGGCGTACTGATGGCGGATATTGGCCTTGCGCAGGGAGACTCCGATGGGGCCTTCACGCTTGAACTGCTTGGATTTGTCGATGTCGAACTCGTAGTAGTTGCGCTCCCCGCGTTTCTGGAGGGCAACGAGATCGTCGTGCGTGCGGGCGATGGAACCGGTGAGCTCCGTGCGCGTGTTAGAGAGATCAGACTGCGTGCCGGCGATATCGGCGCGGGCCTGATCGATGGCCTTCCCCTGGGCGTCAAGCTGCGACTGAAGCTTTCTGTAACGCGGATCGGAGCCGCGCGCACCGGCACGCACTCCTGCGCGCGGGCGGCCCGTGGCAGAGCGCGCGGAGCCGGCAGGGGCGGACTCAGCAGCGGCGCGGGCCTGGTTGCTGGTGGCGAGGGCGCTGACCTGCGCGGAGAGCGCCTGGATCTGCGAGTTGGTTGCGCCGAGCTGGGCCGCGATCTGCGTGTTCCGTGCCGCCAGATCCTGTGCGCTGTTGCGCTCGTGAACGGCGTAGCCGCCGATGCCGGCGAGGGCGGCAACCGCGGGGAGTCCGAACTTTACCCAGGGAGAGAGAGAACCGTCCATATATTCCTCCGGAGCGAGTGCCGCGACTGGGCACAGAACTCACTGGGAGATACAGCAAGCGGAATGCCACTTGCGCACAAGGCGTAAGTGCAAGATGTATCGAGGGATGGCATTCCGTCACGCTGGAAATGGCAGGAAGAAATTGCAGAGACCGGGAAAAACTTGCCCGGTGATGACGTGGCGGGGCCGGCCGCAAAAGCCCGCCGGGGTTGAGTTTTCCGGGTTAGTCCGGCGGGGGGTAGAAGGGGAGTTTTTCGTTCTTCTCGTTGGCGCGGCGGATGGTGACGTCGTTGACGAGGAGAGCAGGTGCGAGGATGGTTTGTGAGATATCGCCATAGTAGTTGGCGACCCAAAGGTCCTTGCCCGCGGCCTGGATGCTGGAGCGCATAGAGCGCTGGTCGAGGTCGTCGAGGGAGGCTCCGCGGACAAGCTGCCGGCTGCCATCCGTACCGATACGATAGAGCAGACGGGGACTCATGTCCGGGCCGAGCGTTTCCACTTCATAGACATTCTTGAGACCGGCGTCCCTGGCGGACGCGAGCAGGCTGCTGTGCAGTTCTGCATCGGTGAGCCCGTTGGAGGCGGTGATTTTGAGCACGCCGCTGGAGGGGTGCGCGGGGCCGGTGATGCCCGCGCGGCCGTGGCCGTTGGAGTGAGGAAAGTCGCGCACGGGCTCGCGGCCGATGACGTAGTTCTGGAGAACGCCATGGGTGGCGAGGGAGACGGACTGCGCGGGAACGGCTTCGTCGTCGATGGAGTAGGCGCCGATGAGGCCGGCTCCGTTGTAGGTCTTTAGCAATGGGTCGTCCGTGACGCTGAAGGTGTCGGGCAGGATGCGCGTGTGGTAACTGGAGGCGAAGGGACCGTTGGTGCGCGCCTCTGTGCCGAGCGGGGGACGAGTGGCGGCGATGCCGGGCGCGAGCAGGACGCGGAAGGTGTCTGCGCTGGCGTCGGCGGTGAGGAGGACGGGGCCGTGGTACTCGGGTTCGACGATCGGCGCCCGACGAAGCTCGCCGAGTGAGGCAATGAGAGAGACAACGTGCTGGTCGAACACCTCGGGCTTGTCGAGGTCGGCAAGGGTGGGGCCGGTGGAAGCGTAGGAGCGGTCAAGATGCATGCCATCGTCGGCCTGCGTGCCGACGGCGATTCCTTCCTGATAGCTGGATTTGGAAGTACGGACGATGGAGCCCTCGCTGTTGACGATCCAGGTGGTGACGGCGCGGGCGTGAAAGACGGCTGAGGTGTACTGGACATCGTGCTTGAGCGCAGCCACGGAAGCGGCGGTGCGATAGAGTGCGCTGGAGCGTGCGATGCGTGCGATCCATGTGGCTTCATCGAGGTTGAGGCGCACGGGCTGCTCGATGGCGAGCGCAGGCTGCTCCTGGCTGAAGTCGTCGGCCTGCGGCGGGGTCTGGACCTGCTTGAGCGCGGCCTGCTTTTGCGCGTATGCGGCGAGTGCGTTCTTGTAGGCCATATCCGTGGCCGACCACAGGGCGGAGCGCAGGGCGATGGGGTCGCTGTCGAGCGCGGCAAGCTGGATGGCTCCATCGCCGCGGCGGCTCGAGCTGTCGGTCTTGTAGTCGCCGATGCGGACGGTGACGCGGGCGAGGCGGGCGTGGTTGTGGTCAGTGCCGGTGGTGGCGCCGAAGGAGGCGCTGGTCTGGAAGTCTTCGACGTCTTCGACGCGGTACTGGATGAAGAAGGGCTTTTGAAAGCCGGGGAGCTGGAGCTGGCTCATGCTGCGGTCAAGCTCGGTGAGCATTGCAGCGAGGACGGGGTCTTTTTCGGCATCCGCGCGTGAGGCCGGCGACGCGGCGCAGGCAGGCAGAGTGAGGCTTGCGCAGAGCGCAACGGCAGCAAAGGCGGCGAAACGGGTCATTGGGCCTCCTTGACGGCGGGGGTTGAGGCAGGCGCGCCGGGGATGGGCAGGATGGGCGGCCGCGCGGTGCCCTGGGGCTGGCGCTGGGTTTCGATTTCACTGACGAGCATGGCGGGAGCGACGGCGCTGACGGGGACGGTGCCGGACTCGGCGCCGCACTCGCCATTGAAGACTTCACTTCGGTCGCCGGTGGCGAGGATGCGCTTCAAGGCGGCGAGAGGCGTGCCAACGATGCTGACCCCGCGAACAAGCTCGTCGGGACGGCCATCGACGTAGACGCGATAGACGACGAGCGGGATGACCTGGAAGGCTTGCGGCGAGCTGCGGGTGGTGACGGCAAAGCCGGAAGAAATGTCTTCAAAGTAGAGGCCGTAGGGCTTGCCTTGCTTGCGGGCTTCTTCAATGAGCTGCTTGCGGAGATCGGCCTCGGGTTCGGTCCTGGTGGAAGTGACGATGAGGTTGCCCTGGCGCCCGGTGGGGACACGGCCTGCCTCGGCTCGGCCGTGGCCGTTGGACGTGGCAATGCCGGCGATGGGAAGGCGCGACATGAGGAAGGTCTTGAGGACGCCGTCCTGGATGAGGTCGACACGCTTGGCCTTCTGGCCTTCGTCGTCGTAGTCATAGGTGCCGCTGAGCCATGTGTGCTCAAAGGTCGTGCGGGTGGGGTCGTCGGTGACGGAGAGGAAACTGGGCAGAATGTCCTTGCCGATGTCCTTGGTGAAGGTCTGGCCTTCGTCGTCGCCGCGCTGGCGCTGGCCCTCGAGGCGGTGGCCGAGAACCTCATGGAAGAAGACGGCGGCAGCGCGGCCGGAGAGGATGGCTGGACCGTCGAACGGCTGCGTGACGGGGGCCTTTCGCAGGGCCTCGAGGCTCTGGCCGAGAGTGCGCGCCGCAGCTTCCAGGTCGGTCTGGCTGGGCAGGCCGTCGGGAGTTTCGGCCTCGAAGGTCTGATCGCGGAAGAGATCCATGCCGTCGTCGGCGCGGGTGAGAGCGAGAATCACGATGCGCGCTTCAAGGTGGGGCTGCACAATGCGTGAGCCCTCAGAGGAGACAAAGTAATCGGTCTCGTTTTGGACGGAGAGCGAAACAAGGTTCTGGTAGACATCGGGGAACTGGCGGAAGACGCGGGAGAGCGCGGCGATGCGCTCTTCCCAGGCGGCGCGGTCGAGGACGACAGAGGGCGCGGGCTTGCCGAGGGCGACCTGCGGAGTCTGCTGGCTGAAGTCGGGCGAAGAGTCTTCTTCTTTGGCGCGAACCTGGGCCTCGGTTTTGACGCGGAGGTAGTTATCAATGGCGTTGCCATAGCCAGTGTTTGTGGCGAGCCAAAGGGAGCGGGCGATGGCCTCTCGATCGTCCGTGAGTGGGAGCTGGACGCTGTTGACGGCGGATTCGCGATGGCCTCCATGGGCGTTGTCGAGCGCGGGCGAGCCGACGCGGACCTGCACATCGGCGGTTCGGATGTGGTTTGCATTGGCACCGACGACGGCGCCAAATTGGGCTCGGATGGAGACCATGTCAGCGTCTGCGACGGAGTAGCTGAGGAAATAGGGCGGGAGCTGCTTTTCGTCGCCCTGCTTGCCGAGGGAAAGCAGGGCGCGATGGAGCTCGTCACTCATCGAATCAAGCAGGACGGAAGAGTTC
>JBAUTX010000055.1:0-7836 GCA_049582405.1 Occallatibacter sp.
CCGGATGGGCCTTATTCGCACGTGTGGGTGACGATCACCGACGTGCAGGCGAATGTGAGCGCAACGGCCTCGCCGACGGACAACACCTGGGTGGACCTGACGCCGGGGCTCTCTACGGCTCCCAAGCAGGTGGACCTGCTGGCGCAGGCGAATAACCAGTGCTTCCTGGCCTCGCTGGGCGACAACATGCAACTGCAGGCGGGCAGCTATCAGCAGATCCGGCTGATGCTGGCGGACAACAGCACAGGGCTGACGACGAATGCCTGCGGCACGTCGGCGAACTGCGTGATGCTGACCTCGGACACGACGAATACACCTCATGCGCTGCTGCTTTCGAGCGAAGCGAAGACCGGATTGAAGATTCCTTCGGGACAGATTGCAGGCGGCGCGTTCAACATCAACGCCGGACAGACGAAGGATCTGGATATCGATTTCAATACATGCGAGTCGATTGTGCAGCAAGGGAACGGCGGGTATCGGCTGAAGCCGGTGCTGCATGCGGGCGAAGTGAGCACGACCTCGGTCTCGATGAACGGCAAAGTTGTGACGGCGGGCACCACTCCCGTGGCGGTTGCTGGAGCGGTGGTGTCGCTGGAACAGCCGGACGCGACGGGCGTGGATCGGATTCTGGCGTCGACGACGACTGCTTCGGATGGCACGTGGGTGATTTGCCCAGTAATGGAAGGCAACGCCTCGAAGCCGTATGACGTGGTGATCACCGCCGCGGACTCGACGGGCATCCTGTATGCACCGTCGATCGTGACGGGTGTGACGATTGGCAGCACGGTGGGCACGGTGGCGCTGAATCTGCCAGCGGGGACAAACATCACGGCGGCGACATCGACCGCGTTGATTTCGGGACAGGTGACCTCAGTGAACGCGTCCAGCGCGGGCACGGCGATTGATGCGGCGCTGACGGTGCTGGAGATATCCACGAACGGGACGTACACGATTCCGCTGCCGATGACCGCAACGCAGGAAGCCGGGACGGCAGTGACGGTGACGACGGCGACGTATACGACGCAGGTACCGGCGTGTAATCCGACGTCAGCGTTCTGCGCGGATTACGGTCCGCTCACGCAGAACTGGGGAACACAACAGTCCGCGGGTGCGCTGCAGGTGCCGGCCGCGGGCGCGTATGTGGGAGCGTGGTCGTCCTCGGGCGTGGCGCTGACCCAGCCGAATGTGGTTCCCGCGTACGTGGTGGACGGCATTGCAACGGTGCCGAACTCCGCGACGACGAGCGACTGCGCCAACAACGGCGAGGAGAAGGCAACGATTCTCTTCAACCTGAATGCGCCTACGCTGGCAGGCACGGGGAACCTGGCCTTCACCGGTTGCCAATAACAGCCGGGCAAGGGGCCAAAACAAGCGGGCCGGGACTCCTGATGGAGTTCCGGCCCGTTTGTTTGGCGGGTGTGTGTGCGGCGCTGCCGAAGCGTCAGGCTTTGGCGCCGAGGTTGTTGCGCCAGACGTGGCCGCTGCTCTCGAGCAGGCGGTCGGCGCAGTCGGGGCCCCAGGTGCCGGCGAAGTAGTTGGGGAAGACCTCGGGCTCTTTGTTGGCCCAGGCCTGCAGGATGGGCGTGTAGAGGCCCCAGGTGACTTCGACACCGTCGCGGTGGGCGAAGAGGGTCTGATCGCCGAGCATGGCGTCGAGGAGCAGGCGCTCGTAGCCGTTGGCGCTGGAGGTGCCGAAGGCGGCGGCGTAGTCGAAGTCCATGTTGACGGGGCAGACGGACATGTTGGGCGTGTTGGGCACCTTGGCGCCGAAGCGGAGGGCGATGCCTTCATCGGGCTGGATGCGGATGGTGAGCAGGTTGGGCTGAATGTCCTGACATGGGCCGCCGTTCTGCATGCGGTTGAAGATGAGCAGAGGCGGCTGCTTGAACTGGATGCTGATCTCGGTGGCGCGTTTCTTGAGGCGCTTGCCTGCGCGGAGATAGAAAGGCACGCCGGCCCAGCGCCAGTTTTCGATGCCTAACTTCACGGCGGCGAAGGTCTCGGTGCCGGACTCTGGATTGACGCGCTCTTCGTCGCGGTAGCCGACGACCTTCTGGCCCTCGATGACGCCGGGGCCATACTGGCCGCGGACGGCGTCGTGGATGGGCACGGGCGGAATGGCGCGCCAGGCCTTGACCTTCTCGCGGCGGACAGCGTCGGCGTCGAAGCTGGAGGGCGGCTCCATGGCGACAAAACTGAGCAGCTCCATCATGTGGTTCTGGACGACATCGCGGAGCGCGCCGGCCTTCTCATAGAACGGGCCGCGGCCTTCGACGCCGAGCGTTTCTGCCGCGGTGATCTGGACGTGGTCGATGTAGTTGCGGTTCCAGATGGGCTCGAAGATACCGTTGCCGAAGCGGAAGACGAGGATGTTCTGGACGGTCTCTTTGCCGAGGTAGTGGTCGATGCGGAAGACCTGGCTCTCATGGAAGACGGCGTTGACCTGGTGGTTGAGCTCCTGGGCGGAGTCGAGGTCGTGGCCGAAGGGCTTTTCGATGACGACGCCGACGCGGCCCTGCTCGGGCTGGGCCATGCCCTGCGCGCCGAGGTTCTCGATGATGGGCGCGAAGTACTCCGGCGCGGTGGCGAGATAGAAGAGGCGGTCGCCGCCAATGTTGCGCTCGGCGGCGATGCGGTCCAGCTCGGCTTTGAGGCCGGCGTAGTGCGAGGCGTCGTCGAAGCTGAGCGGGTGGTAGTGGATCTTTTCGACGAAGCGGTCGAGCCTGGGATCGGAGGCGCCGACGCCGCCGAACTCGACGATGCCTTCGCGCATGTCCGCGGCGAACTCATTGCCGATGGGACGGCGCGCGACGCCGACGATGGCGAACTCTTTGGGCAGGAGGCCGGACTGCTCGAGATGAAAGAGCGCGGGCAGGAGCTTGCGCTTGGTGAGGTCGCCCGAAGCGCCGAAGATAACCATGATGCCGGGCTCGGGGATGCGCTCATTGCCACGCGGGACCTGCGAGAGATCCTCGGGACTGATTTTCATCTGCACGGTAGCCATCGTGTGCCAACCTCCTGCGTGGGCCTGTATACAGGCCTATTATCCTTTTTTGACCGCGTGGCCGCCGAATGCGTTGCGCATGATGGCGAGCATGCGATCGGTGAAGTTGTTCTCTTCGCGCGAGCGGATGCGGCGAATGACGGACTCGGTGATGACGGGCGCGGAGACGTTGAGGTCGATGGCTTCAAAGACGGTCCATCGGCCCTCGCCGGAGTCAACGACATAGGCCTGCAGGCCGTCGAGGTTGGGGTTGCCGGCGAGTGCGTCCGAGGTGAGATCGAGCAGCCAGCTGCGGACAACGCTGCCGTAGCGCCAGATTTCAGAGATCTGCGGAAGGTTGAGGGCGAACTCTTCTTTCTTTTCAAGGATGGTGAAGCCCTCGGCGTAGGCCTGCATGAGGCCGTACTCGATGCCGTTGTGGACCATCTTGACGAAGTGGCCGGCGCCGCCGGGACCGACGTGGCCCCAGCCCTGATTCTTGCCGGGTGCGAGTGTCTCGAAGATAGGGCGCAGATATTCGACAGGCTCCTTGTCGCCGCCGATCATCATGCTGTAGCCCTCTTTGAGGCCCCAGACGCCGCCGGAGGTGCCGACGTCGACGAAGCCGAAGCCTTTGGCGGTGACTTCCTTGTGGCGGCGCATGGAGTCTTTGTAGTTGGAGTTGCCGCCGTCGATGAGGATGTCGCCGGGATTGAGGAGGGGCTCGAGCTTGGCGATGGTTTCGTCGACGGGATCGCCCTGCGGCACCATGATCCAGATGGCCTTGCGGCCTTTGAGATTGCGGGCGAGATCGTCGAGCGAGGAGACGCCGAGGTTGCCCGAAGCAGTGAGCTTTGCGACGGCTTCGGCGTTGAAGTCAAAGCCGACCACCTGATGGCCGCCGAGGCGCAGACGCTCGGCCATGTTGCCGCCCATCTTGCCGAGGCCAATGAGTCCAAGTTGCATGAGTCTTCTCCTGCCTGGTGTGTTAGAGGACATCTAGTTGCTGGAGGGTCTGGCGCAGGCTGGCGGCGCCTTGGAATTGAATCGCCCTCATACCTGCTTTAGATGCGGCTGCGGCGTTTTCCGCACGATCATCGATGAACAAAATGCGCTCGGGCGGGCAGCCGAGGATGTCGAGCACGCGCTTGTAGATGGCGGGTTCCGGTTTGCGGAGTCCCACATAGCAGGAACTGAAGGCGAAATCGAAGTGGTCTCGCAGCGCGAAGGTCCTGAAGCGGTAGTTGTTGGGTTCGCGGGCTTCGTTGTTGAGCGTGCCGAGGGCGCATCTGCCGAGGGCGGCGAGTTCTTCAAGGATGGGCAGGGCGCTGTCCGCGAGCGGCCGCGATTGCGCGCAGAGGGCGGCGAAGAAATCGTCGTGCGAGAAGGAGCGGGGCTCGTAGAAGACGGTGGCGTCAAGGTAGTCGCGGAGGGCGATGGCGTCGCGCTCCCAAGCGTCGTTGGGCTGAGGGTGGCGCGCCTCGAAGGCAGCGTGGTCCAGGTGGAACTGATCGAGGACGGCGGCGCGCTCGTGGCGGTCCCAGCCGTTGGTGAGCAGGACTCCGCCGACATCGAAGAGGATGACGTCGAAGGGGAACATCGGCGTATCTCCGGGTCAGGTTGACCGCGCTGGGGTGAGACTGGCGGCGCGGCGCCGGTGCGAGCTCCTGCATCGGCAGGGTTGGACGGCAGAGTCAAGTGCGGGTCAGGCGGGATTGCCGGAGCCGTCGCCGCACTGATACTTGGCCTCGATGGCGAGGACTTTCTTGAAGCGACGGACGAAGCGTTCTTCTTTGGCGATGAACTCGGCCTTGAGGAAGGCATCGACGACTTCAAAGGCGAGAGCGGGGCCGATGATGCGCGCGCCGAGGACGACGACGTTCATGTCGTCGTGTTCGACGCCCTGATGCGCGGAGTAGGTGTCATGGCACATGCCGGCGCGGATGCCGGGGATTTTGTTGGCGGCGATGCAGACGCCGACGCCGGAGCCGCAGATGAGAATGCCGCGCGGCGCGACGCCCTGCTTGATGGCGAGGCCGACCTTCTCGGCGAAGTCAGGGTAGTCGGAGGGCTCCGTGTTGTAAGCGCCGAGATCGACGACCTCGTGACCGGCCTTGGCGAGGTAGGCGCGCACCTCTTCCTTGAGCGGGAAGCCTGCGTGATCGGAACTGATAACTAACTTCACGATGATCCTCCCAAGAGGAGCGAGTGCGCGGGCCAGCCGGTGGATGCAGGCCGGCCCGGATGTGGTTACTTCACCAGCGCCTTGGCGCGGGCGGCGATGTTTTCCGGCGTGAAGCCGAACTCGGCGAGCACCTTGGGACCCGGGGCGGATGCGCCGAAGCGGTCAATGCCGAGAACTTCGCCGTTGGAGCCGACGTACTTCCACCAGCCGAGGGTGGCACCGGCTTCGACGGCGAGCCTGGGCGGGCCTGCGGGCAGCACGCTGGCCTTGTATTCGGCGGACTGCTCGTCAAAGAGCTTCCAGCTCGGCATGCTGACGACTCGGGCAGCGATGCCTTCCGCGGCGAGGAGCTTTGCCGCTGCGAGTGTGGGCCAGAGCTCGGAGCCGGTGGCGATGAGGACGACCTTCGCATTGGCAGCGTCCTCGACGACGTAGGCGCCCTTGCTGACGCCGGCGAAGATGTCGCGCGTGGCGGGGTCGAGGACGGGCACATCCTGGCGGGTGAGGGCGAAGAAGCTGGGTCCGGAGCGCTCGAGGGCGAGACGCCATGCGGCGGCGGTCTCGTTGGCGTCGGCGGGACGGAAGTCGGTCATGCCGGGGATGACACGCAGAGCCATGAGTTGCTCGACGGGCTGGTGCGTTGGGCCGTCTTCGCCGAGCGCGATGGAGTCATGCGTGAAGACGAAGAGCGCGTGGACCTGCATCAACGCGGCAAGACGCAGAGCGGGCCTGCAGTAGTCGGAGAAGACGAAGAAGGTGGAGCCGAAGGGCACGAGGCCACCGTGTGCGGCCATGCCGTTGACGGCGGCGCACATGCCGAACTCACGGACGCCGAAGAAGACGTTGCGGCCCACAGGGTCGACGTGGAAGTTGGCGCCGGGTTTGAAGATGGTTTTGGTGGAGGCGGTGAGGTCGGCCGCGCCGCCGAAGAGCTCCGGCACCTCAGCCGCGATGGCGTTGAGGATGACGCCGCCTGCGTTGCGCGTAGCGACGGGCTTGTCGGTGGGGAAGCTGGGAATGGCCCTGGTCCAGCCGGCCTTGAGCGTTCCCTGCTGGGTGCGCTCGAATTCGGCGGCGAGATCGGGGAATGCTTTGGCGTAGGCGGCGAAGCGCTGCTTCCACTCGGCCTCGTATGCGGCGCCACGTTCGATGGCCTTGCGCCAGTTGGCGAGGGCGTCGTCGGGGACGTAGAAGCTCTGATCTTCAGGGAAGCCGAAGAACTTCTTGGTGGCGGCGGCATCGGCTGCGCCGAGCGCTTCGCCGTGGACCTTGTTGGTGCCGGCCTTGGGGCTGCCGTAGCCGATGACGGTGCGGACGGCGATGATGGAGGGGCGGCTTGTTTCGGCCTGGGCTGCGGTGATGGCGGCTTCGATGGCTGCGAGGTCGTTGCCGTCGGCGACGCGCTGCACGTGCCAGTGGTAGGCCTTGAAGCGCTCGAGGGCATCCTCGGTGTAGCTGAGCTCGGTGGGGCCGTCGAGGGAGATGAGGTTGTCGTCGTAGAGGCAGATGAGCTTGCCGAGGCCGAGGGTGCCGGCGAGTGAGGCAGCTTCATGCGAGACGCCTTCCATCAGGTCGCCGTCGCCGAGCAGGACGTAGGTGTGGTGGTTGACGATCTCGTGGCCGGGGCGGTTGTAGGTGGCGGCGAGATGCTTTTCCGCCATGGCCATGCCGACCGCCATGGCGACACCCTGGCCGAGTGGGCCGGTGGTGACTTCGACGCCTTCGGTATCGCCGTACTCGGGATGGCCGGGCGTGTGGGAACCCCACTGGCGGAAGCTCTTCAGGTCGTCGAGCGTGAGCTTGTAGCCGGAGAGAAAGAGCGAGCCGTAGAGCAGCGCGGAAGCATGGCCGTTGGACAGGACGAAACGATCGCGGTCGGCCCACCGGGCATGCGCGGGATTGTGGCGCATGAGCTTGTGGTAGAGCAGGTAGGCGATGGGAGCGCAGCCGAGAGGCGCGCCGGGATGGCCGCTTTTGGCCTTTTCGACGGTGTCGACGGCCAACAGGCGCAGTGTGTCAATAGAAAGCTGATCAAGCGAGGTGGCCGCGGTGCCTGGAGTCATTGCTGCAGTCCAAATCCTTTCGTCGCGATGTTGAGGGGTCGAGTCCATGCAAGGACTCGTCAGGGTTGGTTGCGTACTATTCGTCGCGCAAAAGCTCTACCTCCACATTGTAACCAAGCCAGCGGTCTTGTTCGGTCCAGTGGAGGGTCCAGGTGAGGGCGCCGGTCTGGCCGGGCTCAGTGGGCAGGTCAACGCTGAAGCCGGCAGAACCGAAGTTGCGGCACGGCGCTGTGTGGACGGTTTGCCAGTTGTCGGGCGACCAGACGATTTCGAAGCGATCGGGGTCGAGAATGCGCAGAGGTTTGCCGGGCGCGATGTGCTGAATGGGCCGGCGGAGGGTGTAGATCTCGAGATCGCGGCGGAGACGGCGGCGGCCCTGCGGCTCGCAGTAGCGGTGGTAGACAGGGTCAATGCGGTCGAAGACCTTGCCATCGGCGGCGGAGCGGAGGAGCTTGAGGTACTCGGCATGCGCCCAGACGAGAGGGACGGCGGAGCCTGCTGGCTGTCCCATGACGAAGTCCATGGCGGGGCGGTTGGGCTCGTCCCAGACCTGCTCGGGGAGCAGGTGGCCCTTGGTGGCGAAGCCTTCCATGGCGCGGATGAGA
>JBAUTX010000056.1:0-2590 GCA_049582405.1 Occallatibacter sp.
TCCATACGCATAGCACGTCGTTCCAAACGGAAAATACGGCGTCCCGTCCGCATACTGGAAATGAAACTGGTGCGCCGTGCCCACCGGCCCGCGATTGCCCGCCTTCGCCGCGATGCATTCCAGCGCGCCCGCGTGGCCCGCCAGCTCCTTCGCGCTGCTCGTCGTCTCATACGTCCAGCGCCCCGGCGTGTCCGGCGAAAACCGCACCTTGTACACCCCTGCGCCGTCGTAGAAGCCCGTCACCTCCACCGTCCGGTGCTCCAGCGTGAAGCGCGCGCCAAACGTCACATCCACAAAGGGATTCCCGTTCGACGACCCCTGAAAGGACGCCTCAAAGACGCCCCACTGCTCCACCGCCTCGGTCGCGCCAGCCCGGCGCTCAGCCCCTGCCGCCGTCGACGCCGCCGATGCAAGCCCCGCCGCCAGCGCTCCCGCGCCCAGCTTCATCGCCTCTCTGCGATCCATCATGCCTCTCAACCTTCAGCCCGCAGCAGCTTCTGCTTCGCAGGGAGCAACGCTTTCTCCTCGCTTCTTACAGGGCTGCAGGCAGCACCGTTCTACACACCTTCATTCCGAGTGTCAAACTAATCCTGCAAAAGTGAAAATTATTGCACATTTCATCTACGCTCCCGTATAGTAAGGCCCACTGCAGGAAACATCAGCACTGTCCGTGCGTCGGTTCTGGACCGCGCACTGCAACGTCTCTCCAGGGGAAAGGCAGCACCGTTCATGAAGGGCAAGTCCACCACATCCCAGGCCGCCAGGCCGATCCGCCGCCGCATCCCCAAATGGGCTCTTCAATCGGCCACCGACACACCCTCCAGCGAGCAGTACTATCTGCGCTCCATCGGTCGCGCTCTCGAGGTCCTCGACTGCTTCGACGGCAAGGCCGCCCTTGCACTCAAGGACATCGGCGCCAAAACCGGCCTGCCCGAGTCCACGCTCTTTCGTGTCCTGCTCACCCTTGAAAAACACAGCTATCTCGAGCAGGCCGTCGATGGAACCTACCAGCTCGCGCCCAAGCTCCGCTTCGGCTGGCTCGTCGAAGAGGCCAACGCACTGCGCGCCGCCATCCGCCCCGAACTCGAGCGCCTCGCCCATCAATTCAATGAAACCGCCAGCGTGGCCTATCTGTACGAAGACCGCATCCACGTCCTCGATTCCGTCGAAACCTTCCATGAAATCCGCATGTCCAACCGCATCGGACGCGTCCTGCCGCCTCATTGCAGCGCCATGGGCAAGGCCATCACTGCCTTTCAGGGGCGCGCCCTGGCCGAGCAGATTCTCGAAACCTACGGCCTCTCCCGCCGCACCGAGCACACCATCACAGACCGCGCGCAGCTCTTCGAACAGTTCGGTGAGATTCGCAAATCCGGCATCGCCGCCGACCGCGAAGAGTCCATCCTCGGCGGCATCTGCTACAGTGCCGCCATTCGCCCCGCAGGCAGACCGGTGGTGGCCGCTATCAGCCTCTCCACGCCCATCCTTCGCATGACCCCCGAGCGCGACGAGCAAACCCGCAAGGCCGTCCTTCAGGCCGCCGACCGCATCGCAGCCTCCAACTAGCGGCACGCCAGACTCCGTTCCGCATGGCGGCACCATTCCGCACCCACCGCTCTGCGGGCTTCAGGAAAGCCCCTATTTTTCAATTGCCTGCAACGGTCTGCAACTAATTTTCAAAAACTGAGCGTTATTTCCCAAAACACCCTTGACACTCCCATAAGCGCTTCTTATTGTTGCTGAGCCTCGACAAGAAGGCTCAAGCCTGAGTCGCAAACTACGGAGTCCCCATGAAACGCTTGCTAGCAATTGCTCTCGCCGTCATCTCCCTGGCCGGCTTCGCCGCCGCGCAGGAGATGCGCTCCACCCTCACCGGCCGCGTCACCGACCAGACCGGCGCCATCGTTCCAAACGCACGGATCGAGGTCACCAACACCGCGACCGGCGCCAGGACGCTCCTCCGATCCAATGCCACCGGCAACTACACGGCGCCCTTTCTGGTTCCCGGTCGCTATAAGGTTCAGGCCTCCATGTCCGGCTTCAAGACCTACATCCACACCGGTCTTGAACTCCAGACCGAGCAGACCGTCGTCGAGAACATCGTCCTCACCATCGGCAAGGTCGATGAATCCGTCACCGTCACCGCGGAGACACCCCTCGTCGACGTAGCCACCGCTTCCACCGGCCAGGAACTCACCGCCGAAGAGGTCGAAGACCTGCCCAGCAATGGCCGCTCGCCCATCGGCTTCGCTCATCTTGAGTACGGTGCGGTCGCCAAGGGCAAGCACTCCGAGTCGCAGGTCACGCCCTTCGGCAACTCCACCGGCGACGACTTCTCCCTCGGCGGCGGCGCTTCGTCCTCCAACGAGCTGCTCCTCAACGGCGTCCCCAACATGGAAGACTCCGGCCGCACCTCCGGCTTCAGCCCTGAGCTCGACGCCGTCAATGCAGTTCACGTCGACGAGTTCGCCGCCAACGCCGCCCTCGGCGACACCTCCGGCGGCACCGTCAACATCACCACCAAATCCGGCAGCAACAATCTCCACGGCACCGCGTCCGAGTATTACGCCGGCTCGCGCCCCTTCACCGC
>JBAUTX010000057.1:0-3332 GCA_049582405.1 Occallatibacter sp.
GCTCAACATGCTTGGAGATGACATACTTCCTGGCTTCGTCTGTTGGCTTCATTCATTCCTCCTTTTATACATTACATATATACATACATACATTTCCTGTCAAGCAAAAAAAGGCGGCCGTCACGCCGCCCTTTTTACTCCTCCACGTCAGCTTTATCCCCGTCGGCCGCGCACCGCTTCCTTGGCCTCGGTTGCACCGCCTGCCGGGGCCTCCGGCGCTTCCACCTTCTGTTGCCCGATGCCCAGCTTCTTCCGCACCTCGCCGTCCATCCTGGCAAAGATATCCTTGTTCTCCCTCAGGAAGCTCCGCGTGTTCTCGCGTCCCTGGCCGATTCGCTCGCCGCTATAGCTGTACCACGCGCCCGACTTCTCCACGATGTTGTGCACCACCGCCAGGTCCAGCACATCGCCCTCGCGGCTGATGCCCTCGCCATACAGAATGTCGAACTCGGCCTCGCGGAACGGTGCCGCCACCTTGTTCTTCACAATCTTCACCTTCGTCCGGTTGCCCGTCACCGCGTCGCCTTCCTTGATCGCGGCAATGCGCCGGATATCCACGCGCACCGACGAGTAGAACTTCAGCGCGCGCCCGCCCGTCGTCGTCTCCGGATTGCCAAACATCACGCCAATCTTCTCGCGAATCTGGTTGATGAAGATCAGCGCCGTCCGCGACTTCGATACCGTGCCCGTCAGCTTCCGCAGCGCCTGCGACATCAGCCGCGCCTGCAGGCCCACGTGGCTGTCGCCCATCTCGCCGTCCAGCTCCGCCTTCGGCACCAGCGCCGCCACCGAGTCCACCACCAGCACGTCAATCGCGCCCGAGCGCACCAGCGCCTCGGTAATCTCCAGCGCCTGCTCGCCCGAGTCCGGCTGCGACACCAGCAGGTTGTCCACGTCCACGCCCAGCTTCTTCGCGTAGCCCGGGTCCAGCGCGTGTTCGGCGTCTACAAAGGCCGCCAGCCCGCCCAGCTTCTGCGCCTCGGCAATAATCTGCAGCGTAATCGTCGTCTTGCCCGACGACTCCGGTCCAAAAATCTCAATCACGCGGCCCCGCGGAATACCCCCAACCCCAAGTGCTGCATCAAAGCTGATGGAGCCGGTCGAAATGACCGCAATCGGCAGCAGGGCCTCGCGCGACCCAAGTCGCACAATCGATCCTTTGCCGAACTGTTTCTCAATCTGTGAAAGGGCAAGTTCTACAGCTTTTGCGCGGTCGTCGGCGATGGCCATTCAGGCTCCTCAAGACATGCTCGGCCCGCGCGGCCCCGGGGATCAACAACATGGAAAAACACGCTGCGGCCTGGATTGGATTTCGTTCGGATTGTAGCAGGGCCGAACACGGAAAGACAGGCAATTCGGCGAAGAAAAAGAGAATAAACTCCCCCTCCCCGCGAACCACCGCAAGAGTTCCCCCAATCAGCCTCACGCAAGCCATCACGTCCCTTCCAGACCCATCCCTTCCCAGAAAGGATCGCTCGCATGCTCCGCACCGCTCACCCAACTCTGACCTGCGCTCTTGCGCTCTCCGCCTGCCTCGCCCTCTCTTCCGGCACTCCATCCGCCGCTGCCGAGAATCCAAGCGCACCGCCTTCTGCCGCGACCGCCGCCGGCCATGCCATGACCCTCAACGTCGAAGTCACCGACAAGCTCGGCCACCACATCCGCGGCCTGCAGGCCTCTGACTTCACCCTCCTCGACAACAACCAGCCCGAGCACCTCACCGCATTCCAACCCATTGACGCCGTGCGCGCGGCCGCCTCCCAGGTCCGCGTCGTCGTCGTCCTCGACATGCTCAACGCCGACTGGGACACCGTCTCCCGCGAGCGCGAGCAGCTCATGGAGTTCCTTACCCAGGACAACGGCCACCTCGCCCATCCCACCTCCGTCGCCATGCTCTCCGCCGACGGCCTCAAGATTGAGCGCCTCACCACCAAGGACGGCAACGCCCTCCAGACCGACCTCAACGGCACCAACTCCATCCTCCGCACCTTCGGCCGCACGGCTGGATACTACGGGGATGTCGAGCGCATGGAGATCTCCCTCGGCCAGATCAGCCAGCTCGCCGCCGTTGAAGCCGCACAGCCCGGCCGCAAGCTCTTCTTCGTCATCAGCCCCGGCTGGCCGCTCCTCGACTGGATCGGCATCCAGGAAGACATGCCCGAGCGCCGCTGGACCTTCCAGTCGGTCGAGCAGGTCGCCGACGGACTCCGCGAAGGCAATATCACGCTTTACACCCTGCAGCCCTATGAACTGGGACGGGAGGGCCACGTCGACCCGTTCTACTATCAGATCTACCTCAAGCCCGCGCGCGACGCCGGCCAGGCCATCTATCCCGATCTCTCCCTGCAGGTCTTGTCTGAGCAATCCGGCGGGCGCGTCCTCGTCACCGGCCACGGCATCACGGACGAACTCAACGAAGTCGAGCGCGATGCCAACTCCTACTATGTGCTCAGCTATCCCCAGCCGGCCGCGTCTCATCCCGACGACTTCCACGCCATTCAGGTCAAGCTCGACAAGGCTGACCTCCAGGTCCGCACCACCGCCGGCTACTACCTGCAGCCCACCCCCGGCACGGCTCCCATGCCGAAAGACAAAGGCAAGTCAGATTCTAAGAAGGGGAATACACACTAACGGAATCACCCGGAGGCGCTACGCCGTATACGCACCAACGCGCCGCTCGCCGCTCGTCAGCGCGTCGCAGGAGCGGTCCAGCGCCTCATACTCCGCATCGTGCTCTTTGCGGAACGCCCGAAACGCATCCTCGCTCGTCCAGCGGTCGATCGTCACATAGCCGCCCGGAATGTAGGCATCGCGCAGCAGCTCCGTCCCGCGATACTCCGGCGACGTGCCGAACAGCTTGGCCCACGCGCCCTCCGCGCCATATGCCGCCTCAAATGCGGCAATCTTCTCCTCGGCCACCTCGAACTGCCACACCACAACAAACATGCGCGCCCTCAACACTCCCTATCCTACCGCGCCAAAAGGCCGCGCATCCCGCAGCCGCCCGTCGAATACACGGCACCCTCCTTACCAGCGGTCCTACGAAATGCGGACCCACTCGTCCCCAAAGCAAAGCCAGCCGTCGGTCCGCAACAGTTCGGCGAGCGACTTGGCGATTATGCATCATTCCAGAAATGTTCCAGGACCGTACGGTGTTCCTGAGTACCAACCCTCGAGAACTCCAAAAGTCATGCCAATTCTGTGGGACTGTTTGTGCCGCTCCCCAATTACCATGCGCCCGGGCCAGGCAGAGTCCGGGTATGGCAAAAGGTGTATTCGCCGAGCAGGCTCTCCGAACCCGACTCGTCAACTCCGATGAGCCGCGCAACCAT
>JBAUTX010000058.1:0-17594 GCA_049582405.1 Occallatibacter sp.
TCCTTTTCCGATTGCGTTGAAGATCATGTGGATGAGCCGGAAGACCTGGCTCGCGATGATCACAATGATTGCGACCACAAATAACTTAGGCAGATACGCGATTGCCGAGTCGCCAATTGTTTTTAAAGTTGCCAAGATCCAGCCGGTTACCGCATGCGAGACGGCGCGCGTCTGCGGGTAAAAACCCAGAACCACTGTAAGGTAGATCTCAAAGAGTGCGATTAGTGCGAACCAGCGAAGGACTGTCCCAAGAGCGAGCAACAGTGAAACCGCATACGTGACGGAGAGATGAAGAAACGTCTCCCTCTCTTCCACTTTGGGGCGTCTCTCGATCCACTTCTCCAGGCGGCGACGGATGATCAATCGAACTCGCCTTAATATCCAGGCAAAGGGGAAAAGCACAACAGTCGTCAGGAGCGTATAAGCAATAGACCGGAGAACAAACTTCCAGTTATGTTCTCGACGGTACGTCAGCAATGCCTCGCGAATATTGGATAAATCTTCGGCCGCAAGCTCAGCCCTTGTTATCCCAGCGAGCTTTGCATCCTCATCGGTGACAGCCAGAAGAAGATTGCCGTTGCTCGAAATCTCAGTCCATGCGTCACGCGGCGTCAGGACAATTGATTCAGGGCCCACTCCTTCCTGCGCCGCCGACACGATTCGCTCTGTAATTCTGTCGGCCCTGTATTGGGGCGTGTAGCTACCGATGGTCTGATAGACGCTCAGGACCTTTTGGCCGTCGATGATCACATCGCCAGGAGAAGCCTGTTGGCCTGCGGCCACCTCTGGCTGCCCGGCGCTTGAATTTCCAGGCTGCGCTTGAGCTCTCAGGTCTCGAGTTCCGGCAAGGAAGAGAAAAGTCACTACCACCAGGAATGCAACTCTTTGAAGTGTCTGCAAAGACCAATCCAGCATCCATTCAAGTCTCAAGGTCCTGGGCATGGCCGGTCACTCTGTCTTTCCACAAAATCGCGCAAAGCGCTCTTTTACAGGGCATTGTCGCAAACTAATTAGGTGCGCAGCACTGGTAGTTCTCCCAGTACCTGCCCCTCTTCTTGCTTTCTAGATTTATAGGCAGTGCAGCGCACCCTTCTCTCAGGGATCGATTCTGCCTGTTGCCCTGAGGAAGTTTCGAGCTGTGTTGAAAGCCATGCGTGGGCGCCACCTCACGGCGCGTGGGAAGGACTGGGATGTTATGAGATGCAGAGGCTCACACTTTGCCATTTGCAGGTATTTTTGCCGGAGCATCGTGGCGGTTATTTGTTCTCTCCTGATCGCGCCGGGCGACCCGTCGTGGGCAGCGGCTTCCGCACAGGGCGCACAGGCACAGCAGGCGGAAGCCAAGGTACCTCCCCAGGAGCTTGATTCCCTTGTAGCACCCATCGCTCTCTATCCCGATTCGTTGCTTAGCCAGGCGCTCGTAGCCTCTACATATCCCCTCGAGATTGTGCAACTGCAGCAATGGCTGGAGCAAAACAAGAATCTGAAAGACAAAGCGCTCACCGATGCGGCCATGAAGCAGCCCTGGGATCCGAGCGTGCAGGCCATGGCGGTGCTCCCCGACCTAGTGAAGCAACTGGCAAGTAACATCAAGTGGACCACGGATCTTGGCAATGCCTTTTTGGCGCAACAGAGCGACGTGATGGATGCTGTGCAGCGCATGCGTTCAAAGGCACAGGAAAAGGGCAATCTCAAAAGTAGTGAGCAGCAGAAGGTTGAAACCAAGGTTATTGAGAGTAAACAAGTGATTGTGATTCAGCCTACCAACCCGGAAGTCGTATACGTTCCTAGCTACAATCCGACGGTTGTATACGGGCCGCCTCCGTATCCATACCCGCCGGTCTACTATCCGCCTCCGGGATACTATGCAGCGGGCATGGCAATTTCCTTCGGAGTCGGCATGATGGTGGGTGCGGCATGGGGTGGTGGCGGATGGGGTTGCGGTTGGGGCGGCAACAACAACGTCTACATCAATAACAACAACAATTTCGTGAAAAATTCGAATATCCAGGGCGGTAACCGAGTCAACGCGCAGGGCGGCAATACCAATTGGCAGCACAACTCGCAGCATCGCGGCAGTGCTCCGTACTCAAATAAGGCGACCGCGAATAAATACGGAGGCACCACGCGCGGGGGCACT
This sequence comes from Occallatibacter sp., assembly GCA_049582405.1. Lineage (GTDB taxonomy): Bacteria > Acidobacteriota > Terriglobia > Terriglobales > Acidobacteriaceae > Telmatobacter. Next base: position 2,141 of record JBAUTX010000058.1, read on the forward strand.
TCGGGAAATCCTGGAGGCGCCCGGCAACCTGCGGGGGGTGGCAGCCGTGCTTCAGCAGGGACCATGGATCGCGGAGGCAGTCGTGGGGCTGCTCCGTCAGCGGGAACCATGGACAGGAGCGCCAGCAGGGGTTCGGCCGGCTCCGGGGGTGGCGACCAGGTGGGTAACCGCAGCGTCCCAAGTTCTTCCGCCAAGAGCAGCAGCGCGTTCGGTGGCGGTAGCAGCAGCGCGGCTCGTGCAAGCAGCTCACGTGGTTCTTCCAGCTATGGAGGCGGAGGCGGGCGCTCCGGTGGCGGTGGCGGGAGGCGCAGGTAGAACGCCGACTGGAGAGCAAGCAATTGATCCCGAAAGGACAGATGACGATGAAAAGGACGCTGCTCACACTTGCATTGATTTGTTCGGGAGCTCTTGTCTGGGCCAGTACGGCGCAATCGCAGGTTGACTCCGGAGCCACCGCAAAGGGATCCGCGCAAATGACGTTCGCGACGCCTGATGCCGCTGTTCAGCAACTCATCAAGGCAGCGGCCGACTATGATGTGCCCACATTGATGAGCATCTTCGGGCCGGATGGGGAACCCTTCATCTCATCGGCAGACCCCGTTCGCGACAAGAATTATGCAACCGCGTTTGCGGATCGCGCCCGCACGAAGAATGCAATACAAAAAGATCCCAAAAATGCGAACCGAGTCTTCCTCGTGGTCGGTAGCGATGATTTCCCATTCGCTGTTCCGCTTGTGAAGAAGAGTGGCAAGTGGCACTTTGACTCCGCAGCGGGGCGGTCCGAAATTCTCTACCGGCGCATTGGGGAAAACGAACTGGATGCGATCCAGGTATGTCGCGGCTACGTTGAGGCGCAGCGCGAATACGCTTCAACAATTCACGACAATTCCGGCGTCAATCAATACGCGCAAAGGATCATCAGCACACCCGGAAAACAAGACGGACTCTACTGGGTCAATGCCGATGGCGCACCGGGTGGTCCCATCAGTGAACCCGTCGCGAAGGCACTCGCAGAAGGTTACAGCACAGAGAAGACGACGGACAAGCCAACCGCTTACCACGGCTACTACTTCAAGATTCTCAAAGGCCAGGGCCCTGCGGCCCCGCTAGGCAAACTCGACTATGTCATTCAGGACGCCATGATTGGCGGCTTCGCCCTGATCGCGGTCCCGGCGGAATATCACGTGACAGGCGTCAAGACCTTCATGGTTGGTCCGGAGGGAATTGTCTACCAGAAGGACCTCGGGCCCGACTCGCTCAAAACCGCGAAGGATATCGCACTCTACAATCCGGATAAGACCTGGCAAGCCACGGATGATGCATGGCCGGACAGCGTTGCTGCCGTGTCTTATCCAGATGATAAATAGACCTCCTACAATACGCCTAACAGCACTCTGGGGTGCAGCACGCCTACTGCTGCATCCCATTTTTCTGCACTTCAGGGATTTTTCATTCGAGGAAATCGTTCTCCTTGACGACGGGAACGAATTGCCATTTTTCGCCTGAACGGCGATACTGATTCAGGTTGACTGCATGTCCGGGGTTCTTATCCATCCCGCGCTGCGTCCCTCCCGCGCGACGGCAAGTGAAGAGGTTGTCGTTCAGAGCGTTTCTGGGATGGGATTCCAGCAGATTGGATAGTAAAATGGACATGAATGTCGACTCCATCCTGTAAGTGATTCAAAAGAGTGGCGCTATCGTCTAGGGGTTAGGACGTGAGATTCTCAATCTTAAAACACGGGTTCGATTCCCGTTAGCGCTACCAAATGAGATTTTCTAGAGCCCGCTCAACAAGCGGGCTTTGCTTTTTTCGGTTGTGGCTGGGTCTTATTGTGAACACAGGCAACCCGTGAAGCCTCCGGCGCTGGTGTAGGATACTGACTTCGATTGCACAAAGGAAACATGCAGAAGCGAAGACTCGGTCACAGTCCGCTTGAGGTTTCGGAACTGAGCTATGGAACCTGGCTCACGGTTGCCGGTGGCATTGAGCGGCGGGAAGCGATTCGCTGTATCCATGCAGCTTTCGAGCACGGCATCAATCTCTTTGACACAGCCAATCAGTACGGCGCCGGAGAGGCGGAACGGGTCCTGGGAGAAGCGCTGCGCAGCTTTCCCCGGGATCGCTATCTGATCGCAACGAAGCTGTTCTTTCCTGTCGGCGACGATCCGGACCATGGTCTTTCCGCAGCCCAGATTGAGAAGCAGCTGAATAACTCGCTTCGGCGGCTCCAGGTGGAGTCCATTGATCTCTACCAGTGCCATCGCTACGACCCGGAGACGCCGCTTGAAGAGACACTGCTCGCACTCGACAAGGCAGTGCGTGCTGGCAAAGTGAGAGCAATCGGCTTCAGTGAATGGACGGCGGAGCAGATCCACGCGGCGGCCAGTCTGGCCGGGTCCAACCACTGGATTCTTCCGGCTTCTGTGCAATCGCAGTATTCGATGCTCTGGCGCAAGCCGGAGCGCGGCGTTTTTGAGGCCTGTGCAAGGGAACACATGGGATTTCTTGCGTTCTCTCCGCTCGCGCATGGCGTGCTCAGCGGCAAGTACCGGCCGGGACAGCAGCCGCCACCAGGCAGCCGCGCAGCGAACGCAAACATGAACCAATTCATGGAGACCGCGGGACGTCACTACCGGTCCGACTTTGTCCTGGAGCCGGTGGAGCAGCTGAAGCCCATGGCTGCGGAGCTGGGCGTTTCCATGGCGCAGCTGGCCCTGGCCTGGGTCCTGTGCCGCCGCGAAGTGACTTCGGCGATTATCGGCGCAACGCGCGTGGCACAAATCGAGGAGAATCTCGGTGCTGTCGGGCTCTCTTTGCCCGACGAGGTTCTTGCTCGCATCGATCAGATCGTCGAAGGGGCTGTGACGCGCCTGGGACCGGTCGCGTAGAATCGCAAGCCGTACCGTCTGGTCCGGTTTTTCTGCGCCAGTTACGATAGCGTCGCAGGCGAGGAAAGCCATGAGGACTGCACCTTCTGTCTGGCTCGCGATCGACGGAGAAGCCATCCAAGGATCGGAGCGACGCAGAGCAGGAAGCACCCCCTTGCGGATCGCGGATAGGACTTGCGTGAGAAAGGGACGTCGACTGATGAGGAAATCCATTGCTGGACTGGCCGCACTTGCGGCTGCTCTTATTTTCGGAGCGTGGGCGAACGCTCAAATCCCTGGCATGTCCACCCCCAGGCACTATCCCTGGTCCGATGCAAGCCTCTCGCCCGATGTGCGCGCCGATATGGTCATCCAGCAGATGACTCTGGATGAAAAGATCCAACTGCTGCATGGCCTCGGCTGGAATGCCATGTTCATGCAGCCGGAATCCGGCCCCGGAACGCGTGCAATCTCAGCTGGCGGATTTATCCCGGGTGTCCCGCGACTGGGGGTTCCCGATCTGCAGATGACGGACTCTGTGGAGGGTGTTTCCGGAGCCGGCATGAAGGGCCGCTATGCGACTGCGCTGCCATCGGCGGAAGCGATGGCGGCGGCGTGGGATCCGGCCCTGTCCTATGAGATCGGCACGATGCTCGGGCACGAGATGCGTGCGATGGGATTCAATATGTCGCTGGGCTCAGGCATCAACATGATCCGCGAGCCGCTCAATGGCCGGACCTTCGAATATAAGGGCGAGGACCCGCTGCTTGCGGGCACACTGGCGGGCCAGGAATTGAAAGCGGAAAAGGCTCTGCACCTTATCACAGACCTCAAGCATTACGCGGTCAACGATCAGGATGCAGGCCGCATTGTGGTGAACTCGATCATCAGCAAGCGGGCGATGCGGGAGAGCGATCTTCTTGCATTCCAGATTGCGCTGAAGGATTCAGGGGCGGGCGCAATCATGTGCTCCTACAACCGCATCAACGGGACCTACGCCTGCGAGAACCCGTACACACTCACCGATGTGCTGAAGAAGGATTTTGACTTCAAGGGATTTGTGGTTTCAGACTGGGGCGCCACGCAAAGCACGGTGAATGCGGCAATGGCGGGGCTTGACGTTGAGATGCCGGGGAATGATTCCTTTGGTGAACCCCTCAAGAAGGCCGTGGAAGCGGGCAAAGTGCCCATGACGCGGCTCAACGATATGGTGCACCGCGTCCTGCGTACGGAGTTTGATGCGGGGATTGTGGATGACCCGCCGCAGCCGGAGTCCCCGGACGTGATACGCGGCTTCGAGGTGGCGCAGAAGACTGAGGAGAAGGGCGCGGTGCTCCTGAAGAATGAGGGCAATCTGTTGCCGTTGAACGCCTCGTCAGTCCAGTCGATCGCGGTGATTGGCGGCCACGCGGATGCAGGCGTGATGTCGGGCGGAGGATCGTCGCAGGTCTCACCCGCGGGTGGCAATCCCGTTCCGCCTCCACCAGAGCTGCTGAAGAATCCGCTGGCGAGCTTCATGCTGGTTGCGGTATACCACCGCTCGGCTCCACTCAAGGGAATCCAGGAGAAAGCACCAAAAGCCGCAGTGCAATTCGATCCCGGTACCGATCCTGCGTCGGCCGCTGCCCTCGCGAAGAGATCGCAGGTCGCAATTGTGTTTGCAGTACAACATGCATCGGAGGGCATGGACCTCAAGGATCTCTCGCTGCCGGACAACCAGGATGCGTTGATTGAAGCGGTCGCCGCGGCCAATCCACACACGATTGTTGTGCTCGAGACCGGCGGCGCCGTGCTCATGCCTTGGATCGACAAGGTCGCGGGAGTCATTGAGGCCTGGTATCCGGGGATTCGCGGTTCTCAGGCAATCGCCAATCTGCTGTTCGGCGATGTGAATCCATCTGGCAAGCTGCCGCTGACATTCCCGGAGAGCGAAGCCGATCTGCCTCATCCGGTCCACGTCGGTCCGCCAGCGCCCGATGCAAATCATCCGGTACCGAAGCTTCCAGGGGCTCCCGGCATGATTGGCATGGCGATGGGGATTGGTCCGTTCTTCGATGTGCATTACGACGAAGGCTTGAAGGTGGGCTACAAGTGGTATGACGCGGAGAAGAAGGAAGTGCTCTTTCCGTTCGGCTATGGGCTCTCGTACACGACGTTTGCTTACACCGGACTTACCGTGACGGCTGGCGAATCTACCACTGTCACTTTCACGGTGAAGAATACCGGCAGCCGCGCGGGCACTGAGACGGCCCAGGTCTACGCGTCCTTGCCCGGCGCCGCAGGCGAGCCACCGAAGCGGCTGGTCGGATGGAGAAAGGTCAGTTTGGCGTCCGGCGAATCAAAGCAGGTGACTGTTCCCGTGAGCCGCGACCAGCTCACAATCTACGATGAGCCGTCGGATTCCTGGAAACTCGTGCCCGGAGCCTATGTGCTTCGGGTTGGAGGCTCCTCGCGGGATCTGCCATTGCAGCAGACGATTACGTTCTAGCAACTGTCGCGCCCGCTCCGCCAGCAAGCTGCCTTCTTGCTGGCGGGACAGGCACGGCAACACGTGCGTGCGGTGCATTTGACCCCAGTTGATCAGCTTGCGAAAGATCATCGGGTCGCTTCCGGGTTTACCACTCCGCACCAAACCCTGCCAGTTCGTTGCCGCTTGCCGGGTTGCGTCATCCCTTCCGGTACTGATCGTCGGTGACCTGCTCCATCCAATCGACGACCTTGCCGTGAAGCTTCTCCTGAATTGCGATGTGGGTCATGGCCGTGGTTGGCGTGGCGCCGTGCCAGTGCCTTTCACCCGGCGCGAACCACACAACGTCGCCCGGTCGAATCTCTTCAATCGGACCGCGTTCGCGCTGCACCCAACCGAAACCCGCCGTGACGATCAGAGTCTGACCAAGGGGATGCGTGTGCCAGGCGGTGCGTGCGCCCGGCTCGAATGTCACGCTGGCACATTGAACGATTGCCGGGTCGGGAGCCTGGAACAGCGGGTCGATGCGCACGACGCCCGTGAACCAGTCAGACGGCCCTTTGGTGGAAGGTTGTGTGCCGGCTCTCTTGATTTCCATGGGGATGATTCCTTTTCTCGATGGAGGCTCTTCTGACCTGCGGCAACTTGCAGTCAAGTGGAGTATAGCCGTTGCCTTGGCCACTGTCTGTCCTGGGTGTTCAGATTGTTGCCCGATAGTCACGCAGAGGCGAGCCACTCTGTGAGGCGGCGGTGCTCCTATGCCGGTGTCCCCCGCGGCTCTCAGCTGTCGCGGTGTCGTTCGGTCTGCTTGCCTCTACTGCACGGGGTTTGCCGAGCCCACCTGGGTTGCCGTGGCGGTGTAGAGATGGCAGTTGTCTGTCGTCTCTTTGAAGCGGAAGTAGGGATGGACAAAGAGCATGGCACGGGCATCGCCTGAGCCTTCCGCCAGGTCCGTGAGCCACACGCCGTCCGGCTGGCGCTGGTTGTGGACATGGAGCCAGAAGCCCTTGTGCAGGTTGGCCAGCAGGCCGCCCGCGATCTTCAAATCCTGCATGGACTTGATATTCAGGTCCATGAGCTCGCCTGTCTCTTCATCGACGGACATGGTTCCCTGCATCACCTGCGCAAAGCGCTGGTTCATGTTCTTCGCCTGGAAGTGCGGATTCGGGAGGATGTCGTAGAAGAGCACGCTGCGGCCATTCACCTGTTGCCGATGCCCGTTGGTCAGCATCATGGCTTCGAGCAGGTCTTCCACCTGCTGGTCCTGCTTGTCGATCTCTTTCTTCGCGTTGGCCTCGTTGTTGTATTTGAGCGTCTCTTTCATCACCTTCGCATCTTCTTTGCGCGCCTGGTCGCCAGACAGATCCGCGCCATTCTTTGAGAGGGTTCGCTGAATCGCAACTCCGTTCACATAAAACTGGTCGTCGACCTCGTCGGTCTTGCGCTTCAGGTTGCCCTTGCTGTCGGTCTCAATGGTTTCGTCGGAGACGCGGCACTCATAGCGCTCGCGCTGGGCGGCGAGCTTCTTCTGGTTGGCCAGCGCGCGCTGCATCAGTTCGGTTGCGTTGGGCAAAGGAGCGGGACTGGCGGCGCTGCGGCTTTGCGCCTGATTGAAGCCCGGCGTGACGAGGCAGAGTGCCGAACAGAGAAAAGATGCAGCAAAAGAAAAGCGCACGAGGTTGAAATCCCTCCGTGTCCTTACGGCTTCGATGCCGGGCGGGTTCCGCAGGTTGCGGGAACTGCGGTGTTCCTCGTCGAAGCAGGTGTGCGGACTCTAGACGAGGGGCAGCACGGGGACACCACCCTGCGTCCTGGCCTCCGCGACGACGGCGTCCAGATGCTCGAGGACCTCAGCCGTGCTCATGGTGTAGATCTCGCGGCGCGCATCCTGGCCTTCTTCCACCAGTTGCTTGAGGTAGTGGCCGGCAATCTGCGCGGCGAGCTCGTCGGTGATGACCTTGCCGCTGCGCCGCTTCTGCTCGACCCAGGCTTCGTTCGGCAGTGCGATCCACATGGGGCGCCCGTTGACGTCGTAGCGGACATCCACGGCATCGGCGTGGCGGGTGGCAATGGCCACCATGTTGGCCTTCCAGCGGCAGTGCAGGTCCTCGTTCGTCCAGCGGTCGATTACGTGAAAGTCCTCGTACATGCCTTTAGCCTATCTCTCCGCTGCGGCCAGGGCAAGCCAGCTTCGGCGGAGCATTCTTGCGCGTGCCTTGCATGCACTCCTCAAACGGCGCTGCGGGTGGCTCGTTTTCGCACACTTCATGCATACGGAGGTGAGGCCGATAAGCGGGCTAAAGGGGAATCGACATGCGGGTATCGGTGGAGGTCACAGAGGAGATGCGGCGCGAGGCGGAGAGCCATGGTCTTCCGGTGATGGAATATATGGAAATGCTGATTGCCAGGGGGCGACAGGCTGCGCATGACGCCACGGTGGTTTCAAACGCCATTGAGCGAATCCGTGCGTTGCGGGCTGGCGCGAAGAATTCCGGGCCGTAACGTAATCTTGATTCCGTCGGGCGGTGGACTCTCGTCTTGAGGCGCTGGTAGACTAATAGGGTTGCAGTGGCTGTGCCTCCAACCTGTGCGGACCCGCCTGCAAGTTCACCGATTTTAGAAGGACAACGAGACTCCGTGGATACTCAAACCCGTCACGCCCTGAAGGGCGATAAGTTTGCCGAAGCAACCAGGACCGGCGTCAGCTGGGTCAGCGGTCATCGCGAGGGTGTAGTGCGCTGGGTCGTCAGCGTGGGTGCGGTCGTGGTTGTGGCCATCGCGCTTGTGATTTTCTGGAATGTTCGGACCTCGTCGGCGGACTCTGCGCTGGGCTCGGCGCTGGATACCTACACGGCTCCGCTGGCGATTCCCGGTGCGCCGCCTCAACAAGGCGTCTACGCCACCGCCAGCGAGCGTTCAAAGGCCGCAAATCAGCAGTTTCTCGCCGTGGCGCAGAAATATAGCTGGCTGCCGCAGGGAACACGCGCACACTACTTTGCCGGCGTGACCTACGCCGACCTGGGGCAGAACAGCCAGGCTGAGACGGAGCTGAAGACGGCCGCCGATTCCTGGAATCGCAACGTGGCGAACCTGGCCAAGCTGGCGCTTGCCGGACTTTACCATCAGACTGGACGGGATACGGACGCGATCAGCCTGTACAACGATCTGGTGGCCAAGCCGTCCGTGACGGTTCCTGCCACCGTGGCGCAGCTGGACCTTGCGGATCTGTATGCGGCGATGGGCAAGAAGGAGCAGGCGCGCGCCCTCTGGGCGAAGGTCAAGGACGCCGACAAGGACGGGATGGCCGGGTCCATCGCGGCACAGAGGCTCGCATCCGGACAATAAATGGGATAGGGCTCGTGCGACCCGGGGCCGGCTGTCTGGGCATGAGCACTTCGGGATTCGGCTGCGTCCAGTACAAGTATGAGCGCCGGTTCCGTAGCCTACGCAGGATGGATGGAGATCACTCCAATCGCCATGCATGACCAAGCGCGCCAGCACGCCGATGAGAGTGCGCTTGCTGCCCTTGTGGATGAGTATGCCGCTACGTTGTATCGGGTGGCATACTCCGTTCTCAAGAATCCCCAAGATGCCGAAGACGCCGTGCAGGAGGCATTTCTGCGCGTGCTGCGCCATCGTGCAACGCTGAGCGAAGTTCGCGACCGCCGCGTGTGGCTGATCCGGATTGTCTGGAATATCGTTCTGGACCGCAAGCGCCGCGCCAAGACCCGGCCTGAAACCGATGACATCGAAGAACTTGCGCGCGTCCTGCCTGCCCACGGGCTGAGCGCCGAAGAGCGTGCGGCTGCCGCCCAGCAGCATGCCAGGGTGATGGCCCTGGTGGATCAGCTTCCGGCCAAAGAGCGCGAAGTGCTGATCCTGTCTGCGTTTGAAGAACTCTCCAGCGTGGAGATCGCCGAGGTGCTTGGGATCACCGAGTCCAGTGTCCGGTCGAGACTCTTCCGGGCACGCAACCTGATGGCCGACTTACTCGAGCATCCAAGGAGTTTGCGATGAAGCCCTCCACCTCTGATCGCTTCGCGCACAGCATTGCCAGCGTGGCCGAGGCTGAAGCTGCACTGGGCAGGATTGCCAGTTTGCCTGCCCCCGAGGGCCTTGAGGACCGCATCAAGGCGGCCCTGGAAGCGGCGCCGAGTTCCGGTACCGTCCTTGCCTGGCCGCTCGCTGCACAAACACGCAAAAGGCACGAGATGAATGAGTGGCTGCGCGGCGCCGCAGCCGCAGCCATTGTTGCGGTTGTCGCGGGTGGTGGCTGGGGAATCTATACACATACGCAGCCGGCCAAGGCCCCTTCGGCAACTGTCATGCCGCCCCGGATCTCCACCCCCGGCGGCTTTTCCAGCGCAGGAGCGATGCGCACACCGCAGACGCTGGTTGCACCCAAAGTGAATCCTGCGTCGTCAGGCGCGCAGAAGCCGGTCACGACGCCGGGATCTGACCCCAGCAAGCAGGGGAAGGCTCCGCATAAGGGAAAAGCCCGACCGGCGGAAAAGGCCAGCCGCCTGCATTGAGCTTCCTGGGGGAATCGCGGACTATTCTGGCTGCATGACAAACCGGATGATGAGGCCGAGCACGGTCAGAACCGCTGCGGCCCACACGGCGGGCGTGTAGCCGTAGACGTAAAAGCCGTCCACGAACTTTGAGGCCAGCACAATCATCGCCGCATTGATGAAGAGGGCGAAGAGCCCGAACGTGAGGATGACCAGGGGGAACGTAATCAGCTTCAGGAAATAGCCCAGAGTGGCATTCAGGAAGCCGATGACGACGGCGGCAATCAGCGCGGCGGTCAGCCCGGTGATGTAGAAGCCGGGAACCACGCGGGTAACAATCATCAGGGCAACCGCGCTGAGCAGCCACTGAACGATCATACGAAACATGCAGCCAATCTCCTCTTGCCTGCTTCCACTGCCTGAAAAACGAGCGTGAAGGTAGAATGCCATAACGCAGGGCAATTGACCCCGCTTTTCTACGTTTTAGAGTACCAATGTCATCTGCATGGATACCTCCACTTCCCCAAGGGCGCTCGCTTGCTTGGAAGGCGATTCTGCTATAGTCACGTTTTCGAGGTGCCTGTGATTGATTCCCTTGTGGAAGGCCGGATCCTGGGTTCGCCCGAGGCGAATTTTGTTGTGATGGAAGTGCATGCGCCGGGCGGCGAGCCGAATGCTCCGCACCCTCTGGTCCCACTGCATGTGCATCATCTGGACGATGAAGCGATCTACATGCTGGAAGGGGCCCTGACCATCAAGCTTGGCGATGAGGTCGTCCAGCATCCGGCAGGAAGTGGCGTCTTTATTCCCCGCGGCACACCGCACACCTTCTGGAATCCCGGGAAATCTCCTGTACGGTTCCTGGTTGTCATGGCGCCGCGCATCTTTCTGCTCATCCAGGAGCTGAATATGCTGCCCGAGCGAACTCCGGAAGCCGTTGCAAAGGTGTTTGAAAAGTGTGAATCGTCCCTTCTTGAGCCTTGAGAGCGCACGGCCGAGGGCAATACAGAGGGGCCGAAGACCCTTTAGCATGGACTCATGTTTGCGCGCCGCATCTCGATCCACCGCATTGATGCCAGCGGATCCCGCCAGGCCTGTCCACTGCGGTGGATCGACAACTTCGCGATGCGGAACTTTACCAACGACACAGCCTTCGACGATACGCTGCCGATTGGCGATGGCCTGCTGGAGGCTGGGCATCGGGTTCCGCTGGACCGGCTGGCTGTTTCGATGGAGGACTGGTTCCGGCGGAAAGGCTACCTGACACCGGAAGACAAGCTGGAAGTGATTGAGCTCGGGCGTTGAGGCGGGTTCCGCCGATGCTTTATGCCGCAGCCTGTTGTGGTTCTGTCTTGGTTTGCCAAAGGTTGAATTCGGCCTCACGCCGGGCTTTCAGGCCGGCAACCACTTCATTTCCCGCGTGATCCCAGCGAAGCAACTGCTCGGCGGCAGCCTCATAGAGGCCAGTGTTGAGGTCATGCAACAGCGTCGATGAGGCCAGCTGCCCGGAGCCGAGGTTGAAGGTGAAGTCGACAAGCGCATCGAACTGACCCTGCGTAAGCGGCACTCTGACCAGGCGTTCGACAGCTTGCTCGGCCTCGCGAACGTCCCATTCCAAGATCACGCTTGCCTGTTCCTCTGTGATGCCATGCGGATAGCACTCGGGATGGACCAGCCGGTGCCCGTAGCCGATGGTGGGGTAACCTGCTGCATCTAAATACGTTTGTGCTCGAAGCCCCTCTGCCTGCTTCAAGACCGCCAGTCCTGCCGCGCTGAACTGCATGCTGCCCCCTTTGAAGGTCAATCCTTGACCCTGATTCAAGGTTAGCAAGATCAAAGAAATAACATGCAAATCGAATGATAGATTTAACTCTATTAAAAACAACTACTTATAGGTAATCAACAGTATGCCTGGACTTGACAAACTTAGATTGCTTCAGATTTTTGAAGTTATTCCCACCCACTTTGTGCTAGTCTTTCCCAATCTGAAAGTCGCTCGCGCGGGCCCTCGGCGCGCTGCGTTTTTCCTCCCTCCACAGCGCAAACGCATCCCACAACCTGAACTGCAGGTATTTGCACCATTTCGGGTGCAAAATGTAAGTTGAACTTAGGCAAAGGCTTAGTTGGTAATTAGTTTGAAGTTACCATTATTCTTTGCGGAAAATCGACTTATCTCCTGTAATTCCTTGAGGATACTGGCTTCTGGCTAGTAAAATGGACCAATGCAAATAAGACGAAACGCAAGCAACGTGAACGCGGAAACTTCACCGTACTTCTGGGTGCTGGTGGCAGTGACCGGTGTTGCGCTGATCGCCGCTGCGCTGACCTTTCCAAGGGTGTCAGTGCTGGCGGATGCGCTTCTGTCCAAGCCGGCGACGGCTCCAGCGTCTCCGGCCCTGAGCCCTACACCCGCGCTGGAGGAAGCGGGCAAGGCGAAGAAGTACTCACTCGATCCGATGCTGAAGGGGATTGCGTCCTGGTACGGGCCACACTTCGACGGCCGTCTGACGGCCAGCGGAGAGCGGTTCGATATGTATGCCATGACGGCTTGTCATCCCACGCTGCCTTTCGGGACGGTGGTACGGGTGAAGAACCTGGAAAACCTGCGGACGGTTGTCGTCCGGATTACGGATCGTGGGGATCTGATGCCGGGACGGGTGATCGATCTGTCGTATGAGGCGGCGGCCAAACTGCACATGGTGCAGGAAGGTCTGGCGCCGGTGACGATCGAGGTCCTGAAGGACGGGAAGTCCGGCAGCGCGCACAACTAACATTCCTGGCAAATGGGGGATGAGCGGCCAGCCTACAAGGGCTGGCCGCTAGTGTTTATGGGGATGGCGAGGCGCTGGCTGGCCACGCTACTGGTTGTCCGGGCGCTTGTAGGGCTTTGTGAGGTAGAGCCGGGCCTCGTTGAGAGCGCCCTGGGTGTTGTCGTTGGTCTGGATGGCCAGGCGGTATTCGTTCACAGCGCGGTCGCGCTGGCCGGTCATGTCAAAGATCTTGCCAATCTGGATGTGGCTCCAGACCTCGGTCCACGATGGCTCGCCGTCGCCACGCAGCGCATCCCGGTAGGCATTGACGCTGGCCTGGTAGTTGCGCTGGGTGAAGAGCACTTCGCCGATGCGGTAGCTGGCAAGCGAACTCTGTGAATTGGCCTGCAGGGCTTTCTGATACTGCGCGAGCGCACCGACGAGGTCGCCCTGCGCGACAAGCTGCTGGCCCTTGAGGATGGCGATGCGGACCTGGAGGTCGGGGGTGGCCTTGAGGACCCAGCTGTCGGGGTCGATGGCGATACGGCGGGGGCGACCGAAGGTGTCCACGACAAACTGAGAGTCCGTGCCGACGACGTCGATCTTCTGGGTGACAGTCTTGCCTTCGGTCTCGACGCGGATTTCAACGGGCATGTTAAACAGGTCAAGGTCCTGGGTAATGTCGCCAATGGTGCGGAAGCCCTTGTTATTGCCAAGGCGATAGACGCTGTACTTGTTCTTGAAGGTGGGCGCGCCTGTGCCGTCAATCCACTGCGCGAAAAATGGAGCGATGTTCATCTGGCTCTGTGCTTCGGCCACTTTTTCAAAATCCGCAGCGGTGATGGAGGCGTCGGTGTACTGGCTGAGCGCACCTTTGAGGATGGAGAGAAAGACCTTGTCGCCCACTTCGCCGCGGAGCATGTGGAAGATCATGGCTCCTTTTTCGAGCGTCATGGACTGAAACTCGGGGGTGAAGGCGCCGAGGCGGCCTGCGCTGGAAAGCGGGATGGTGTCGTAGGCCAGAGCCCCGGCGGCTACGTCCTGCAGTGCGGCCTGCAGGGCGTTTTTCCCGCTTTCGTCCTCGAGATACATGAGCTCGCCGTAGCGGGACATGCCGTTGGTGATCCAGGCGTCATTGAGGGTTTTTGGGCTGACCTCGGAGCCCCACCACTGGTGAGCGATGGTGTTTGAGAGCAGGCGAACGCCGGATTTATCGCCGACGCGGGAACCGAGGATGGCGGCGAGCTCCGGGGCCCAGACGGCGGGCAGGGTGTCATCGGGCAGTTCGACGACGTTGAGATGCGAGGATTCCGCTTCCCCGAAGCTCTCGCTGAAGAAGTCGTACTCTTTGGATGCGGTCTGCGCGAACTGATTGCCGAAGGACTGGTGGGCGACGGTCAGGTAGACCTTTACGTTGCCGGCCCCCGCTGTGAAAGGGCCCAGGTAACGCCCGGCAATGATGGTGCCAGGAAAGCCGGGCTTGGTCCAGTTGAAGTCGAACTGATCGCCCGGCTTGCCACTGGCGAGCGTGACGGGATGCGATGCTCCCTGGGCGCCGCTGGCAAAAACCCTCATGCCCTGGGGCACGCGGATGTGAATTGCAGCAGTGAAGCGGTTGGTCAGGTAGCCGGTCATGGGGAACCAGCGGCCGGGGTAGAGCAGGTAGGTGATGGGCTCCTCGATGGCCGCGAGCTTGAGTCCTTCGACGGGTCCGTCCTCATTGCCGGTGATGACCCCCTCGTACTGGAAGGTCCAGTGCAGGGATTTTGCGTGGTCAATCGGCGTGGCTGGCGTGACGCGGATGGTGCCATCAGCGAGGCGGTCGCCGGTGAGCACCTTGCCGGCGTCATCGGTAATCTGGGTAATTTTCAGCGCGGGATGGAAGCCAAAGCTGACGTCGGGTGCATTGTCAGGCGCGGTGAAGGTGACGATGGTCTTGGCGGTCAGGCGGTGGGTCGTGGTGTCAATTTCAGCGTCGATGTTGTAGGCCGTGATGTTGAGCGCGGGACGCTCCACCCGCTGAGCGATCGCGGGCGCAACAGCCGAGAGAACCAGGGCAAGGATGCCTGCAAAGAGCGGCAGGCGGTGCGATGGGTAAGCTGAGGTCTGACTGACGAACCTAAAACCAGAAGCAGTCTTCATGTGTGGCAGCCCTTCATGCGGGAGTCACTGATTTTACATTGCTAGGCCCTTTTGGGTTCCGATTCAGGATGACACGGTTTCCGGAACCGGGGAAGCCAGGCCGAGCTTCGCAAGCGCGATGTCTGCGACCCGATCGATGGCGCCTGCGGATGGCGCGCCCCGCGCGGGGTGCGACGTGAGCAGCTCGCGAATCCTGTCGAGCTCTTTCTTCATGGACTCGCGGGGTTTGCCTTCGGGTAGCAACGGCGCAAGGTGTTGGACGATGCGGGCGGCGGTGAAGTCGCCCTGGATGAGTTCGGGGACGACGCGGCGGCCGGCGATGAGGTTGGCCATGGCGACGTGAGGCACCGTGACGACACGCTGGGCAATCGCGTATGTGAGTGGCGAGACGCGATAGACGACCACGAATGGATTGCCGATGAGGGCGGCCTCGACGGTGGCGGTGCCGCTGGCGACGATGGAGGCGCGGGCATGGAAGAGCGTGGCGCGGGCGCCACCTGCGGTGGGGCTAACCGCGCCTGCGGCGCCACGGTCGGCGATCAGTCGAACAGGCAGGTTGGGTCCGTGCCGGGCGACGAGCGCGCGGGCCATTTCGTGCTGTTCCGCCGTGAGCGTGGGCGCCAGCGGAATGAGGAACTGCGCAGGGCCGTGGCTGCGGATGAGGAGGCTGGCGGCGCGCAGCATTTCGGGGAGGTTGTCTCGAGTCTCCTTGGCGC
>JBAUTX010000059.1:0-3718 GCA_049582405.1 Occallatibacter sp.
GCACTGGACTACAGCGGCTACCCGGATTGCCGGCCCGAATTCATTCGCGCCTTCGAGCAGCTTGCCAACCTCGCCACCAGGGCCGGCGTCGAGGGCCGGCAGAAGCTGCAGGTCCACACGCCTCTCATCTCCCTCACCAAGGCTGAGATCATTCACAAGGGCCTCGAACTCGGCGTCGACTACAGCCTCACCAGCAGTTGCTATGATCCATCGCCCGAGGGCCAGCCGTGCGGCGCCTGCGATTCCTGCCTGCTCCGCAAAAAGGGATTCCGCGAAAACGGCCTCGTCGATCCGCTGCACTACAGAAACGCCCCGCCCGAGGTGCGTCCATGAGCTACGCCGTCAAAGAGATCTTCTACACCCTGCAGGGCGAGGGCGCGCAGGCCGGCCGGGCCGCCGTCTTTTGCCGCTTCGCAGGCTGCAATCTCTGGTCTGGCCGCGAGGAAGATCGCACCGGCGCCATCTGCAAGTTCTGCGACACCGACTTCGTCGGCACCACCGATCCTGACGGCGGCAAGTTCGACACCGCGTCTGCTCTCGCCGATCGCATCGCGCTCGCCTGGCACGCTGCCTCGCCCCAGGGAACGCGATTCGTGGTCCTCACCGGCGGCGAACCGCTCCTCCAGGTCGACGCCGCGTTGATCGATGCGCTCCACGCAAGGAACTTCGAAATCGCGGTGGAAACCAACGGCACCATCGCCGCCCCAAGCGGACTCGACTGGATCTGCGTCAGCCCCAAAGGCGGCTCCACGCTCGTCCAGACCTGGGGCGACGAGCTCAAGCTGGTCTTTCCTCAAGCGGACGCGAGGCCTGAAGCCTTCGAACTCCTGTCTTTCCGCCACTTCTTCCTGCAGCCCATGGACGGCCCCAATCTCAAGACCAACACCGAAGAAGCCATCCGCTACTGCATGAGCCATCCGCAGTGGCGCCTGAGCCTGCAGACCCACAAGCTCGTCGGCATTCGATAGGGTCCGCGCCGCTCGCCATCTCCTGCGCCTCTTTCTCCGACTCACCTTGGCGAAGCACCACTCCGCGTGGCAGCATGGGGAGTCGCACTTCATCCAGCCCAGGAGGAACCCGCCTCATGCGCATGCCTCGCCGCAGCTTTCTCGGTCTGCTCGCCGCCACCACCGCTGCCGCCTCGCTCCGCAGTGCTCGTGCGCAATCCCCCTCCGCCGCGGCCATCGCCAATGACCCGCTCCGTCCCGCCTGCCACTTCCTCGCGCCTCACAACTGGATCAACGACCCCAACGGTCCCATCTTCTGGAAGGGCAACTACCACCTCTTCTACCAGCTCAATCCCCACGCCGCCGTCTGGGGAGACATGCACTGGGGCCACGCCATCAGCACCGACATGATCCACTGGCGCCACCTGCCCATCGCGCTCGCACCCACGCCCGGCGGCCCCGACAGCGAAGGCTGCTTCTCCGGCTCGGCCGTCGTCTTCAATGGCGTCCCCACCGTCCTCTACACCGGCGTGCAGAACGCGCCGCGCGATCAGGCCACCATCCGCGACGGCAATGACAAGCTGCGCGAAACCCAGCTCCTCGCCACCGCCGACGACAACCAGCTCCTCCACTGGACCAGGCGCGCCCAGCCCGTCCTCGCCACGCCGCCACCAGACATTCACGTCACCGGCTTCCGCGATCCCTGCCTCTGGCAGGAAGCCGACGGCTGGTTCCTCGCCATCGGCTCCGGCCAGCGTGCCCGCGGCGGCTGCATCCTTCTCTACCGCTCGCAGGATCTCCGCCACTGGCAGTATCTCCACCCCATGTGCTGGGGCAAGCCCAACGGCCTCGTCGCCGCCAACCCCTGCGACAGCGGCGAAATGTGGGAGTGCCCCGATTTCTTCACCCTCGACGGCCACCACTGCCTGCTCTACTCCACGGAGAACAAGGTCTTCTGGACCACCGGCGACTACGACCCGCACACGCACCTCTACACGCCGCGCCGCACCGGCATCGTCGACCACGGCGCCTTCTACGCGCCCAAAAGCTTCCTCGCCCCGGATGGCCGCCGCATCCAGTGGGGATGGATTCAGGAGACGCGCCCGCAGGCCGAGTACGCCGCCGCTGGCTGGGCCGGCTGCATGGCCCTGCCGCGCGTGCTCGGCGTCAACGCACAGGGCGAGCTCACCATGCGCCGCGCCCGCGAAGCCGAATCCCTCCGCGGCCAGCCCACGCACGGTTCTCTCAAACGCGGCTCGCAATCGCTTCCTGTCCCCGCGCTGCAGCAGGAGCTCGCGCTCACTCTCGCCCCATCCACACAGCGCGCCACCCTGCGTCTGCTCGTCGACAACCAGTCCGCATGGGAGATGCTGCTCGACCTGCGCACCGGCACCGGCCACTGCGCCGGCCGCACCTTCCCGCTGCCCGCGCAGCCCTCCGCCGTGCGCCTCCTCCTCGATGGCTCCGTACTCGAAGCCTTCCTCGGCGAGACCGTCGCCATCACCTCGCGCTGCTACACCGTCCGCCCCGGCGCCACCACGCTCGAAGTCTCCCTCGGCACAGGCGGCTCCGGCAGCTTCACACAGTGGCCCCTCAAGCCCATCTCGCCCGACCGCCTCACCACCTAGCGCATCTCCAGCGCCATGTACCATGCACTCATGGCCCCGGCACTCATGGTCCAGGCACTCATGGTCCAGCCCGAAGCGATCGTTCAAGTCGATGCAGTTTCAAAGAGCTATCCGCGCCGCAGCGGCACGCGCATCGAGCACCGCACCGTCGTCGACCGCGTCTCCTTCTCCATCGCTCCCGGAGAAACCCTCGGCCTCGTCGGCGAATCCGGCTCCGGCAAAACCACCCTCGCCCGCATGATCCTCGGCCTCATCGCGCCCACCTCCGGCTCCATCCGCGTCCACGGCGTCGATCTCGCCCGCGCCACGCCTGCCGAATTGCGCGCCCTCCGCCGCCAGATGCAGCCCGTCTTCCAGGACCCCTACGCCGCGCTCAACCCCCGCATGAAGATCCGCGACATCCTCACCGAGCCCTTCGCCATCCACGGAGAAGCCGCCGGCGTCAATCGCTCCCGCGCCGCCCGCCGCGCCCGCGCCGCCGAGCTGCTCTCTGAGGTGGGTCTGGACGAGTCAGCCCTGTCGCGCTATCCCCACCAGTTCTCCGGCGGCCAGCGCCAGCGCATCAACATCGCCCGCGCCCTCGCCCTGCGCCCCAGCCTGCTCATCCTCGACGAGCCCGTCTCCGCCCTCGACGTCAGCGTCGGCGCGCAGATCATCAACCTGCTCCGCGCGCTCCAGCGCGACCACGGCCTCACCTACCTCTTCATCTCCCACTCCATGCCGCTCGTCCGCTACCTCGCCACCCGCATCGCCGTCCTGCAGCATGGCCGCCTCATCGAAACCGGCGAAGCCGAAGCCCTCTGCGCCGCCCCCCGCGAGGACTACACCCGCCAACTCCTCGCCGCCACACCCGAACTCCCCGTCGCCTGATCATCCGGGGCCTTCAATCCAAGCGGCAGATTCCTCCACACTGGCCGACACCTCGGTACTAATTCGGGCCACGAGCATATCTGCGACACGCTGGACTCTAATGTTCCTCATGGGCGGTCGCTGCATTGAAATGGGTCTCGCGGGCCAGAAGAGATGCAAAATGTGGGTTTAACATGTTATCTTTGACATTCTTAGGCCGATGAATTTGCACGATTTGCGCCCGGAGATATCTGCCCGGTGCCCGAATAATGAGAGACGATGGCAGTTCCAAAT
>JBAUTX010000060.1:0-16381 GCA_049582405.1 Occallatibacter sp.
CGCCAATCCGCTCGCGCGCAGCTTCCGCGAGAACAAAGGCACCGCGCTCGAGCCCGTGGAAGCGCACACCCGCGCCACCGCGATCCGCATCGGCAATCCCGCCTCGTGGCGAAAGGCGGCGCGCGCAATTCAGGAGACCGGCGGCTGGTGCCTCGATGTCACCGAAGCCGAGATTGCCATCGCCAAGGCTGAAATCGGCGCGGAAGGTCTGGGCTGCGAACCAGCCTCGGCCGTCACTCTCGCCGGACTCAAGAAACTCCGCGCCGACGGCAGAATCGCCGCCAGCGAAAGCGTCGTGCTGGTGCTTACCGGCCACACGCTGAAGGACGCCGACTACACCATCGACTTCCATCGCGACACACTACTCTCAGACGAGGAAAAAGCCGGTCACGAAGCCGAGATCGGCAAACTGCGACGCAACGCCGTCGTCGTCGAAGCCAACGCGTCGGCCGTGCTCGCCGCGATCAAGGGGCAAGCGGGATGACGGCACCGCTCCGCCTGAAGCTGCCCGCCACTTCCGCCAACCTCGGCCCGGGATTTGACGCTGCGGCCGTTGCGCTCGATTTCTTTCTCGACATCGAGGCGGAGCCTGCAGCGGAGTTTTCCATTCAGGCCACGGGCCGCGACGCCGAACGTTGCGCGCGCATTGAGAACAACCTGATCCTCGGCATCTATGAGCGCCTGTTGCGCGAGCATGGCAAGCCCATCACTCCGCTCGCCATCCGGATGCACAACGAAATCCCGCTCGGCATGGGCTGCGGTTCGTCCGCAGCAGGCCGGCTGGCCGCGATCGTCCTCGCTGTCCACTTCGGTCAGCTCGGATGGACCTCCGCACAGGTTCTCGAAGAGGCCTGCGCCCTTGAGGGCCATCCCGATAATGCAGCATCGTGCTGGTTGGGTGGTTTCATCACCGCTGCTGCTGAGGGCCGCGCCGTCCACTTTGCCCGCGTGGTTCCGCCTGCTGTCTGGCGCGCACTCGTGGTCCTGCCTGCCGACCCTTTGGCCACCAGCACAGCCCGCGCCGTGCTTCCGGATACCTACGCTCGTGCCGATGCCGTGGCTAACGTCCAGGCTGCGTTGCTGCTTGGACTTGCCTTCGCGCAGGGCAGGGGAGACCTGCTGCGCATGGCCATGCGCGACCGCTTCCATCAGCCTTATCGTGCCGCCATGTGTCCCTTGCTTCCGCCTCTGCTGCCGCTTGCGGGCAGTCACGGCATCCTCGGCGTTGCCCTCAGCGGCGCAGGGCCGGCGGTCCTGGTCATTCTTGATGGCGACGCGAGTCTGGGACCTGCCACCGCTGCCATCCTGCACGCGCTCCAGGGCCATCCCCAACCGGAACTCAAGCTCTGCTCCTTCCAGATTGAAGGAGCGGAAAGCCTTGTACGCGACGAACGGTACGCCTGAAAATCGCTAACGCACCTCGCTTCAGGCCCTTGTTCCGTTATCCCCCATTCGTGATTACTTCCCGCAGTACCGAAGTTTTCTTGCATTTACAGCCAATCACGCCTAGATTCGCTCCGTGAGCAGTTCTGGGGGAGGGCTGCTCTAGCGCCCGTGATCCTAACTGGATCCGGGCGCTTTTGATTGAAGCGCGAGTGCACCTTGCATGAAATTTTCCCTCTGCGCAAAGACATCCCACCAGGCGGCTTAACGCCCCGGAGCCCGTTGACTTGCGACTTTAGGGGTGGGTGCCGCATCCTAAAAGAGGCTGGTTGCGGTCTCATTCCCCTGAGACACGCACCGCAAGGGAGGAACATGGCAGGAGCGGGAGTTCTTGAAGTAAGCGATGCAACATTTGATCAGGAGGTGCTGCGCAGCGAGCAGCCCGTGCTGGTCGATTTCTGGGCCGTATGGTGCGGCCCGTGCAAGGCGATCGGGCCCATCGTTGAGGGCGTTGCGGCAACCTACGCAGGCAAGCTGAAAGTGGCCAAGGTCAACGTGGATGAAAACGGCGCGACGCCGTCGCGTTACGGCATCCGCGGCATTCCTACGCTTTTATTCTTCAAAGGCGGCAAGGTCGCCGACCAGGTCGTGGGCTACGTCCCCCAGAATGTGATCGAAGAAAAGGTGCAGCGCCTGCTGGCGTAACCCGCTTCATCGCTTCAAAACAGAAAAGGCCCGGCTCAGCGCCCGGCCTTTTCCTTTTGCACGAGTGCGATCAGCGATACTTGCGCAACACACCCAACACGCGGCCCTGAATGGCGACCTGTGCGGCGGGCACGTAGATGGGTTCCATTTCGATATTCGCCGGCTGCAGGCGCACCATCTGGCCTTCCGGGTAGAACCGCTTCAGCGTCGTCTCCGCGCCCCGCACCAGCGCCACCACAATCTCGCCTTGCCGGGCCGTCCGGGTGCGCTCCACCAGCACATAATCTCCGTTGATGATGTGCTCATCGCGCATCGAGTCGCCCCGCACCTCCAGCGCAAAACAGTCGCGGCTACCCACCACATCGTGCAGCGAAATGCTCTCCGCCGACTCGGTCGCTTCCACCGGCAGGCCCGCAGCAATGCGTCCCACCAGGGGCAACCGGTCGCTTGTCCGGGTCCGCGCGCCGGGCGGCACCACGTCGATCGAGCGGCTCCGGTTATGCACCCGGTCCAGCAATCCCTTCTTCTCAAGATTGGTGATGTGCTTGTGGACGGTGGCCAGGCTCTTCAGCCCCATGCCGCGCGCAATCTCCTCAAAGGAGGGCGAGTAACCATTGCGGTTGACAAAGGAATCCAGAAAATCGAGAACTTCTTTTTGCCTTCGTGTGACAGCCATGGGCGCATTATAGCGAATAAAAAGCGAATCGCAAGGTGATTCTTGCAAGGTCCGCACCGTCTGGTTCCCGAAAGGGTAAACAACCTCCCCAACAGCCATCTTCTTCGCAATACCCTGTCATGCATCCAGCAGGCTGGCCGATACTCCGGGTAGTCCTGCCTCCGCCCTCGCCTAAAGAGCCCATTGGCTCGCGCGCCCATTTTGGAACTCCATCACAATCCTTTCCATTCCAGGAAGCACGCTCGTTGTTTCCTCCTCATTCAGCTTGAGTTCCATCCTGCCCCATCGCATGGTGGAGGTGTGCCAAGGGTTAGCACACGCTAAGCCGAGGCGCAGCCGGGCGCTGCAGAGCTGGAGATGCCTCACAGACCGCCGGAAGGAAGGCCAGATATGAAAGTTTTAATTGCAGAGGACGACCGGGCGCTAGCGACGTTTCTTCGGCGCGGCCTTGAGGCGGACGGCCACCAGGTCCACCTGGCCCACGACGGCGGGGAAGCATGTACGGCCTTTCGTCAGGAGATGCCGGACCTGACGATTCTGGACCTGAATCTGCCTGTCATGGACGGCGAGCAGGTGCTGGCCGCCATGCGGATGGTTGACGCCGACTTGCCGGTCCTGATCCTGACTGCGCGGCAGGAGATGGATACGCGCGTCCGGTGCCTGGATGGTGGCGCCGATGACCTGATGGTCAAGCCTTTCAGCCTGTATGAGCTCCGCGCTCGCTGCCGGGCTCTGCTGCGGCGCAAACGGGAGGCGCGGCTGCTTCTGCGCGCCGGCAACCTTGAACTGAGTCGCCTCGACCACATCGCCCGCCGGAACGGCCGGACCATTGAACTGACCAACAAGGAATTTGCGCTGCTCGAAAAGCTGATGCTCCATTCCGGCCAGTGTGTTTCACGAGTCGAACTCCTCGACACGGTCTGGCACATGGAGCCGGCGCAGACCACCAACATCGTGGATGTCTACGTGAACTACCTGCGCCGCAAGCTCAAGGATCCGCCCCCGGGTGCGCTGATCCGGACGGTGCGCGGCAAAGGGTACATGGTGCCGGGGACAAGCGAACTGCAGCAGACGGATCCGGTCAAGACCCTCGCGGAACTCGTCGAAGCGCGCCCCTTCGCAACCGTGCAGTAACCGCCGTAAGGCCTGAACCTCATTCTGACAAGGAGACGTCCTCATGCTTGGTTTGCCCGTTCCCGTTCTTCCCCATCCTGCTGTCCCAAGGATGCGTCCGCGAGCGGTTCGACCCCGCACGGCAGTCGTCGCCAGCGCGGACGGCAGCTTTCGCGAGCGGCTAACGACGATCCTCGATGGCCTCCGCTGGCAGGTGCGGATCGCTGGGAGCGGCGCCGAGGCCTGGACCGGCGCTGACGAGGCGCTCCCTGAAGCTCTGATCGTCGACTCCTGGCTTCCCGACCTCGAAGTAGGCGAGTTTGTGAAGGACTTTCACGCGAGTTTTCCCGAAGTGGATCTGTTGCACACGGATGGGACGCCTGCGCAGCAGGGAGCGCGCGGTGCGCACCGTCAGGAGCTGCTCTACGCGCTTCGGAACTGCCAGGACACGGATACGGTGGCCTGGAATGCAGCTCCTGCTCTCGAAGACCTGGCGGAGCCAGCGCCGCCCGTAGCCGCGTCTGCCTCAACCTTGCATCGCGCGCGCACCGAAGTCAGCTCCAGCGCGTCGACCGCCGCATCGGGCGCCTCATCGGGCGTCTCATCGGGCGTATCTTCGGGCGTCTCTTCGCACTTGGGCAACCTGCCGCCATCCGCACAACATGCAGGCGGACAGGAGCGCCTGCCGGAGCTGGTGGGCCAGGCGCCCGCAATGATCGAGGTGAGCCGGCGGGTCCGGCTGGTGGCGCCCCGTTCCACGCCGGTCCTGATCGAAGGGCCGACCGGGTCGGGCAAGGAACTGGTGGCCCGGGCGCTGCACAGGCTCTCACGGAGGAGCCGCAAACCCTTTTTTGCGATCAACTGCGCGGCGATTCCTGAAGGGTTGCTTGAGGCCGAGCTCTTCGGTCATACGCGCGGGGCGTTTACCGGCGCTGTCCAGAGTCGGGTAGGCCGGATTGAAGCGGCCGATGGAGGAACGTTGTTTCTCGATGAGATAGGTGAGATGCCCCTGGCGTTGCAGTCCAAACTGCTGCGCTTTGTGGAGAGCGGGGAACTGCAACGGGTAGGAGAGAACGACTCCGTGAAGGTGGATGTGCGCATCGTGGCAGCGACGCACCGCCCGCTGCTGCAGAATGCGCAGCAGGGGGCTTTCCGTTCCGATCTCTATTACCGCCTTGCCGTCTTTCTGATTCGGACCCCGGCCCTGACTGCGCACCGGGAAGACCTGCCCGTCCTGGTCGAGCACTTCCTGGACAAGATGGGCCGCACTGAGCCGGCGAAGCGGATTGATGACACGGCAATGGCCAAGCTCGCCGCGCATGACTGGCCTGGCAATGTGCGTGAGCTTGAGCACGTGCTGGAGCGAGCCGCCATCCTGGCCGGAGATGCGCCGGTGCTGACGGCCCATGAGATCGAATTCGGCACACTGGTGAATTAGCCGGCGCAGCAACCAGAGATCCCTGGAGGCATAAGGATGGCAATCGGAATCGAAACACGGACAAGCGAACAGGTGGCCCGGTATCTCGACCTGGCTGCGACCGAGGTCAAGCTGACGGCGGCGAACATGGCCAACATCGACACGCCTGGCTACCAGACGGTGGGAATGGATTTCGCCAAGGAATTGCGCACGGCGCTGGATGGCGTCGATCAGGGGCAGGCGGAGCGCCAGGTACAGGTGCAGCCCGTGGACGGGCTCATCGCGCGACCGGATGGAAATAACGTGTCGATGGACCGCGAGAGCCTGAACCTGGCCGAGGCCCAATTGAAGTTCAAGACCGGCGTGGCACTGTTGCATGGGGAATACCAGCGCCTGCTGAATGCCATTCACGCGGACAAATAAACGGGCAAAAGGACACGGGGAGACATAGAGCATGAACCTCTTTGGAGTGATGGAAACGTCGGGGTCGGCGATGCAGGCCGAGCGGATGCGCGCCGAAGTGGTGGCCGCGAACATGGCCAACGCCGAAACCACGCGCACGGAGAGCGGCGGCCCCTATCACCGGCAAATGGTGGTCTTCGCCGCCAACCCTGGAAGGCCCGATTTTGCCGGCTCGCTGGGGGCAGCGGGCGATGCTTCAGGCGCCCCTCGCTTGCCGGAGCTCAGTCCGGGAATCGACCGCGGAGTGTCAACGGGGGTGCACATCGCGCAGGTCCTCGAAGATCCGGCGCCGCCGCTCAAGCGCTACGACCCCGGCCATCCCGATGCGGGGCCGGATGGCTATGTCGCCTATCCCGACATCAACCCGCTCACGGAGATGGTGGACCTGATGGGTGCAACACGGGCCTACGGGCTGAATGGCTCGGCGGTGCAGGCCGAGAAGGGCATGATTACGGCGGCGCTCGAAATCGCCAAGGCGTAGGGCGGTGGTCGGAAGGCTTTCACGGAGATACAGACAGCAGAAGCGAGGCAAAAACAATGCAGACAGCAATCAGTGCAGCACAGGCAGCGACCTCAACCCACTTCCTGGCCGGGGAGATGCCCCTCGGCAAGGGCCCTGCGCCAGCCGATGCCGGAACTCCATTCAGTAGCTTATTGAGCCATGCCATTGGCCAGGTCAATGCGCTGGAAACGCAGGCGCGGACGGCCGTCGAAGGATTGATGACCGGCTCGGGCGTCGATGTGCATCAGGCGATGATCGCCACGCAAAAGGCGGACATGGCGTTTGAACTCGCGCTGTCCGTGAGAAACAAAGCGGTGCAGGCCTATCAGCAGGTGATGGGGATGCAGTTCTAACGCATGAGCCGGGCAGGACACGCAAACGATGGCGACGACAGGGACACAGATCGCAAGGAACGCACAAGGGGCGACCGCAGACAGCCAGATGCTGGCGCGGCTTTCCACCCTGTGGACACGGGCCCGGTTGCAGTGGGCCTCGATGTCGGCCGCGCAGCGCAACGGTGCGATGCTGGCTGCGGTCTTGCTGGGTGCGCTCGTGGGGGGGCTTGCCTGGTATGGCCTGCGCACCGACTGGCGCACGCTGTACGCCGGCATGGAGCCGGACGATGCACGGCAGGCAGCCTTGACGTTGTCTCAGGCGCAGATTCCCTACGAGGTGGCGCAGAACGGTACCGAAATTCTGGTGCCCGCACCGCTGCTGGACAAAAGCCGGCTGGCGACCGCTGCAAAAGGCGGCGTGAAGAGCGGGCGCATGGGCTTCGAGCTCTTCGACAAGCCGAACTGGGTGGGATCGGAGTTCGACGAGCAGGTGAACTACCAGCGCGCCATGGAAGGCGAGCTTGAACATACGGTGGACACGCTGGCCGATATCGAGTCCGCGCGAGTGCATCTGGTGATGCCGCATGACTCGCTCTTCCGCGAGGACGAGCGGCCGGCCAAGGCATCCGTGGTGCTGAAGCTGCGCCACGCCAACCTGGCCGATGGCGAAGCCGACTCCATTCGCAACCTTGTGGCTTCGGCGGTGGATGGGTTGACGCCGGACCACGTGGTCCTCGTGGACGCCGCGGGACACTTGCCGCTGGGCCCGAAGACGCCGGAGGCGCTGCAGCTGAGTGCGGAACAGGCGCTTGAGGAAAAGCTGATCTCGACGCTGGAGCCGGTGACCGGGACAGGAAATGTGCGGGCATCGGTCACGCTCGACTACGATCCGGACGCGACGGAAGAGACGCGTGAACTCTACGATCCAAGCCAGTCGGCCACACTCTCGATGCAGCGGACGCAGCAGACTACGGGAGGCCAGCCCGTCGCGGCAGGCGTTCCCGGCGCGGCCTCCAATGCGCCGAACACGCAGACTCTTCCGGTCTACCCGAAGCAGACTGCGCCGCCTGAGAGTTCAACCTCCGAATCCGCCAATTATGGGGTCTCGAAAACCGTGCGTCACCTGGTGGAGAACCCGGGCCGCGTGCGCAGGTTGACCGCGGCGATCGTGGTGAATGACAAACTGATTCACCCGGCTGGCAAGGGTGCCGCGGCGCAGTGGCAGCCGTGGTCGGCGACTGACCTGCGCAACCTGACAGCTTTAGCGCAGGCGGCGGTGGGTTTCGACAGCACGCGCGGCGACATCGTGACGGTCCAGGACCTGGCCTTTGAGGAGAATCGCGCCGCGCAACCCGCATCGGCTCCCCAGAAGATGCTGGCCAGCGTCGAAGACTCGCCCGTGCTCGTCAAGTACCTTACCCTTCTGCTGGGGCTTCTGCTGGTCGTGGCCTTTGGCGTTCGCCCCGCTCTGAGGCTGGCGCAGACAGCCGCGCTGGGCGCAGCGGGAGCAGGCACGGTGCATGAGTTGCAGGGGCAGCCCATCGAAAACGCAGGGATGACCCCGCCTCTTCCGCCGGCGTTGGACCCGGAGAGGCTGCGCGGACAGGAGATTTTTGAGCAGGTGACCGGGCATTTGAAACGCGAGCCCGGGCAGAGCTCCCGGTTGCTGCAAAGCTGGATTCACTCGGAATAGGCGTGGAAGGGCAACGGGAAGGACGGACAGAGTGGCGGAAGAGGGAAGTGAACGGGGAGCAGCACGAAAGCGCCTGACCGACAGCATGAGCGGTCTTCGCAAAGCAGCCGTCCTGCTGGTGGCCGTGGGCGAAGACCTGGCCAAGGAGATTTTGCGGGATCTGCCCGAGTCAGACATCCAGAGAATCACGGAGGAGCTGGCGGATCTGCGCGGCGTTACTCCGGAGATGTCGAGCGATGTGCTTGAAGAGTTCTGGGAACTGCTCGAGACGCAGAACTTCATGATCCACGGAGGGCTGGACTATGCGAACCGTTTGCTGGTGGAGACTTTTGGCAAGGAACGCGCGGATGATCTGCTCATGTTGGTGCGTCGTTCCAAAGAGGCTGCGCAGGGCAATCTTGCCAAGCTGCAGCGCACGGACCCGCAACAACTGGGGAAGGTGCTCGATGCCGAGCACCCGCAGACGATCGCGCTGGTGCTGGCGCATCTCGATCCCAAGCGGGCCTCGCAGGTGCTCGACAACCTGAGCGAGGAGCATAAGGTGGTCTCGATCCAGCGGCTGGCTGAGATGCGGCAGTTTTCGCCGGAGATGGCGCAGAAGGTGGCGCAGATTCTGCACCGGCGGCTGGAGAATGTAGGCGATACGGCGCGCAAGAGCTACTCAGGCTTCAAGGCGGTGGCTGATCTGCTGAACCGGCTGCCCGCCGAGGAGTCAAAGAAGATCCTGGAAACGATTGAGGAAGGGCAGCCCGAACTTGCGCTGAGCGTCCGCAACCTGATGTTCACCTTTGAAGATCTGGTCACGGTACCGCCGGCGACCATGCGCGAGATCGTGGCGGGGGTCGACAAGCGGCAACTGGCGATGGCCATGCGCGGAGCCAACGAGGAGCTGCGCGCACAGATCTTCAAGGCGATGAGCTCGCGCGCCGTGGAAATGCTGAAGGAAGATATGGAAGTGCTGGGCCCGGTGCGCTCCCGCGAGGTGGCCCAGGCGCAGCAGGAGATTCTCAGCCTGGCGCGCAAGCTGGAGGCCGAAGGCAAGGTGGTCCTGAAGCTTGAGTCCGGCGACGAGATGCTCGCCTGACAGGATGGGTCAGACAGAAAGATGGATACGAATCGGGGCAACGGAACGATGAGTCACGGAGCAGTCATCGAAGTCTTTCAGTATCCGGATCACCCCGGCCCCGTTCAGCCAGCGTGGGACGGACTGCCCGGCATCATGGCCGACATCAGCCCTGGCCAGCAGCATGCGCAGGCCCCTTCCGCAACCCTGGGCAACGCGACTGTCCACGCCGAGTGTCTGCAGCGGCTTGCTGAGGAAACCAGAAGGAGCTTTGAAGCGGGCAGACAGGCGGGCATCGAGGCGGGCCGTGCGGCAGAGCGCGTGGCGCAACAGGCCGCGCGGGAAGAAGAAACAAAAGCTCACACGTCCCGAATCGCCGACATCATCGCGCAATTCGACGGAGCCCGGGAACACTACCTGCACACGGTGGAACATGAAGTGGTGGAACTGGCCCTGGCGGTAGCAGCGCGCATTCTGCGGCGCGAGGCGCAGATGGACCCGCTGCTGCTGACTGGCGCCGTGCGGGTGGCTCTGGGACAGCTTTCGCAGTCGACCGAGGTGCGCCTGAAGGTGCCCGACGCGGAACTCGATCTTTGGAGTGAGGCGCTCGCACACATCCCGAAGCTGACGGTCAAGCCGGAGATTGTGCCGGTCGCCGGAATGCGAACCGGCGAATGTGAAATTGACACGGCGCTGGGTTCGGTGGATCTCGGCATTCGCGCGCAACTGGGCGAGATTGAGCGGGGCTTCTTTGACCGTGCAGGACGGCAGAGGGCCGAGACGCGGCTCCATGCCGTCGAGCCGGATTGCGTTGCCGGCGAGAAGCAGCCATGAGCGCGCAGCTGGGGCGCTACATGGCACGCCTCCATCGCAGCCAGCCATGGCGCTGGCGCGGCCGGGTGGTCGAGTCGGTGGGCCAGACGGTCGAGTCGGCCGGGCCGTTGGCTTCGGTGGGCGAGTGCTGCGAAATCGTCGACCGCAAGGGCCGGACACATGCCGCCGAGGTGATTGGCTTTCGCGGCGCACATCTGTTGTCGATGCCGGTGGAGAGCACCGAGGGCGTTCGCTTTGGGGATTCAGTCGTCGCTCTGGGCGTGCACCCGGAGATTGAAGTGGGACCGGCGCTGATGGGCCGCGTCCTGAATGCCGAGGGCGCGCCGATCGATGGGGGGCGACCTCCGGCACTGGCGGAGTCCTTGCCCTTGGATGGGACAGTACGATCGCCGCTGGCCCGCGTGCCAATCCGCACGCCGCTGGGCACGGGCATTCGCGTTCTGGACGGAATGCTGACCGTCGGACGCGGGCAGCGCGTGGGCATCTTCGGAGGCTCCGGCGTAGGCAAGAGCACGCTCATCGGCATGATGACGCGTAATACGGAGGCTGATGTCACAGTCGTGGGACTGGTGGGCGAGCGCGGTCGCGAAGTCGCCGAGTTTCTCGAAGACTCGCTGGGAACGGAAGGCCGCGCACGGTCGGTGGTACTGGTTTCCACGTCCGATCAATCTCCCCTGTTGCGGATGCGCGCGGCGCTTGCGGCGACCACGGTTGCCGAATCCTTTGCAGCGCAGGGCAAACACGTGCTGCTCGTGCTCGACTCCTTGACGCGCTTTGCCATGGCAGCGCGGGAGATTGGACTTGCCGCCGGTGAGCCGCCCACGGCGAAGGGCTACACCCCGTCAGTGTTTACGCGCCTGGCGCGGCTCGTGGAAAGGACTGGGCAGTTTCGGACGGGTTCGATTACGGCGTTCTACACGGTGCTGATGGAGGGCGACGATCAGCAGGATCCGCTGGTGGACGCAGTACGCTCGCTGCTCGACGGGCACATTGTGCTTTCGCGTGGACTGGCTTCAGAAGGCTGGTACCCGCCCGTTGAGGTGCTGGACTCCATCAGCCGGCTGATGCCGGCAGTGGCAGAGCCCACGCATCGTGAGCACGCTGCGGTGCTGCGCCGCATGCTGGCCGTTTATGCCAGGTCCGAGGATCTGGTGCGGATTGGCGCCTACAAAGCGGGCTCCGATCCGGATCTCGATCGCGCGCTGCAGGCGCGAGGGGCAATGCGCAACTTTCTGACGCAGGGTGCAGTGGAGCGGGTGACCCTGGCCGAGACGCAACAACGGATGGCGCAACTGGTCGCGGAGATTTGAGCGATGGCTGTCTCACGCGCCTTGAAGCGGCTTCTGCGGATCCGGGAGCTCGAAGAGGAGCAAAGCCGCATCGCGCTCGAATCCGTACTGGGCGAGTTGCATCGGGTGGAAGTTGCGCTGACCCATTCGGGCGAGCGAGAGCGGATGGGCAGGGAAATGGTGCGGGCCAGCGCGCAGAGCGCGGAGCCAGAGGCCCGGCAGGCTGGTCTCGTGGAGATGCAAGCTGCGGCCCAAACATCGACATGGCTCACCGCACGGAAAGCGGAGGTTGAGAAAGAAGTGATCGAACAGCGCGAGGCGTTTCTCATGCGGCAGATGCAGCGGCGGCAGGCTGAGACGCTGGTCGACGAGGCGGAGCGTCGCCAGTTCGCGGAATCAGCACGCAAGGAGCAGCACGCGCTCGATGACTGGCACCGCACGCGCCAGAGCCGCCAGGACGACCGGCAGGATCCATGATCTCCAGGCCTTAGAAAGCTCCAATGCCACACCCTTCCCAGCGCAGTTCCATCAAATCCTTCCAATCTCTGCGACCTCCCACTGGCACGTCACCTGCAACAGGTCCGGGCATGACAGCCACCGCAGGAATGTCAGGATCAGGCCATGCAATCCAGACGGGGATGATTCCGGCGAGCGCGCACCCGGCAAGCGCGGGCCTGGTAAGCGCGGGCCAGACTGAGGCCTCGATCTCCAATGAGGCCGCAGTCTCCGCCACATCGCACGCTTCGTCCTCCGATCCAAAGGGAACTGGAGATCCGTGGCGATCCGCGCTGGCCCTTGCAGGAGTTTCTGAGGGTCCATCCTCGACGATTTCTGTCCAGAGCGCCCGTGAGCCCAAACCGGAATGTTTGGCCGTGGAGGACCGTGGGCTCCGGCGAGCATCCGCTGGAAGACATGGCGCGAGGCCAAACATCATCGCGTTTCCCAGTGCGCTTCGAGCCGACACGGCGACGCACGCGACGGCGGAGAAAAGCCAGAAAGACCGCAAGGCCGAGATGGAGCATCGCGTAAAGAAGCAAGGGAAACCTGAGGCGTCGACGGCAACTGCATCGCATGCAGTAGCTTCCTTCTGCAGCGCCATGCCAGCGCCCATCGCCGACCCAGCGTCGAGAGGTACAACGCCTGCGGCCTTGCATGCCTCGGCTACCCCTCTTGGGTTCGCTGCGAAGAATCATGTGGAACCCCCAGGGCCGCTCGTACAGCAGGCTGGGAATGGGCGTCCGACGTCCGCACCCCAGGTGATTCCTGTTCCAGGCCAGAGCGCGCCTGCCCGTTTGCCCGAGCTCCAGGGGAAGGGCCCAGAGATTGCGTCAGCACCAACGGCCTTTCCTCCCGGCGTCCATGCAGTACAGGGGGCGGCCGACGGGATGCCGGTGCAGGAGAATCCGCCGGTCCGGCCATTTCCCTCCGGGCACGAGGGAGCGCCCGCGCAAGCACGGCAGACCGAGATCTCTCAGGCCGTGGATGCCTCGGCTCCCGCGCCGCATGCGGCCAACCTTGCCGCCATTCCCGAAATGCGGCCCCTCCAGGGCGACGCTCGCGGGGACTCACGGGGCAGCGTCTCCGACGCGCCCCCGTTGAAGGATGTGCATGCTCCCGCTCCTCCAATGGACGCCATACAGCCGGCGCAGCCAGCGCTGGATCGATCCGTCGCGCCGTTAAGGGCCGCTCCAGTCCTGGCGCCGTATGAGGGCTCCGCAACGCCCGAACATGGCAAGACCACCCGTGGCAGAACCGGATCGCCTGAACAGAATCACGTCCCCCAACCTGCGCCTGCTGTCGCCGGCGCCTCATTGGCTCCGGCAAGCGGGGCGTTGAGCCCGCCGAGTGTTGTCGCGCCAGCCGCTTCTGCTCCGGCTGAGCCCGGCGCGGGCGCCAGCGGACCCGGGGCAACTCAGCAGACCTTCGCCGCGCTCGATGCAGCGGGCGACCATGTTGCCCCAGCATGGGTTCATACCAGCGCACATCAGGCAGAGGCTGGCTTTCAGGATCCAAATCTGGGCTGGGTGAGTGTCCGGGCACATGGGAGCGCCGGCGGAATTCATGCGGCGCTTGTGCCGGGCTCCGCGGAGGCCGCGCAAGCGTTGAGCAGCCATCTAGCAGGACTCCAGGCCTACTTGAACGATCGTCAGACCCCGTTGCAGTCCTTGCATGTGGCGCAGCCCGAAGGCTTCCGCATGGGACAAGGCGGCCAGGGTCCTGGGCAGGGTGCGGGGCAGGGTGCGGGGCACGGTGCGGGGCAGGGACAGGATCCATCCGCCGGACAACATTCTAGCGGTCGCGATGGCCTGCCACACGCAGGGCGCGACACCATGCATGTGCCGGGAACTGCGGGGATATCCGGCCAGCCAGCTGCAGGGCAATCCGCCTTGCTGCAGACGGGCCAGGCCGCACGGTCTGCAGGCGGAACGTATGTGTCGGTGATGGCATGAAACGGGAGTGGGGAAATCAATCGGAGGAGGGAAGATGACGGGAATGGCAAGTCTGCTGCATCACCAATCGCTCGTGCCGGCGGGGGCGACGACAACACAGCCCATGGCCAACTCATCCAGCGGGACGGGCAGCGCGGGAAGTTCAAACAGCGCAAGTGCGGCGGCGGCAACGATTTCAGCAAACGACTTTCTGACGCTGCTGGTCACCGAGATGCAGAATCAGGATCCGACGGCCAACACGGATCCAAATGAATATGTGAACCAGCTGGTGAACGTGAACAGCCTGGAGCAGCTGATCTCGATCAACCAGACACTGAGCGGAGCCCTTGGCTCATCCGGCGGCGGCACGACCACTGGGACAACCTCCGGAGCAAGCGGAGCGGCAGCGGGTGCAACGCAGCCTGCCTCTGGCGGAGCCACACCCGCCGTGTCTTCAGGCTCCCATACAGGCGCGCCCTTGGCCACACCAACTTCGGTTTTGCACCCCTCTGCGGTTCCGGAGGCTGCTGGCAATCTGACCGTTCCGCGGGCCAATCCGGCTGCCGCGCGCGTGGCGCAGGCTCTTGGTGGCGGCGCGTCCCTGCACCCTTAACGAGAGCAGCACAGCAGCGGCGCCCGATTCGCTGCCAGACATCGGCATTCCGGTCCAGTGCGGGCCGCAACCGCAACGCGAGTTGCACGAGGAGAAAAAGGTATGGCGAGTTTCTTTATTCCACTCACGGGGCTGGAGGCCGATTCCACGGCCTTGAATACGATCGCCAATGACTTGTCGAACATGAACACGACAGCATTCAAGGGGCAGTCGGCCAACTTTTCCGACCTGTTCTATCAGCAGATTGGCTCGGCTGGGTCAGGCGACCCGGTGCAGGTGGGCGCGGGCACGCAGGTGGCATCGATCTCGACGGACTTTACGCAGGGTTCCATCAATTCCACGGGTGCGGCCACCGATGTGGCTTTAAATGGCAATGGCTTCTTTGTCGTGAACAATGGCGGCGTCAGCGACTACACGCGCGCTGGCAATTTTTCACTCGACGCAAGCGGGAACCTGATTACGCAGAGCGGCCAGAGCGTGATGGGTTACCCGGCCGTGAACGGCGTGGTGAACACCAACTCGCCGCTTTCGCGGATCAGCATCCCAGTGGGCCAGGTCGAGCCTCCGAAGGCGACGACGACGATGAACATGACCGCGAATCTCAATGCCACGTCCACTGCTGGTACCACGGTCCCAGGGCAGGTCACGGTCTATGATTCGCTCGGCGTCAGTCACATCGCAACCGTGACCTACACGCAGACAGGCACCAACACATGGAACTATTCCGTGGCGTTGCCGGCCAGCGCCTTCACCTCAGGAACCTCGACGCCCGTGACGGGCTCGATGACGTTTGATTCCAGCGGCAACCTGGCCTCTGTGACCCCGGCCGGGGGCGTCGCACAGACGGTTGGAACCGCTGCGGGCGACATCTCGCAAATTCCTCTGAGCTTCACTGGGCTGGCGGATGGCGCAGCTAATCTGAGTGTTCAGTGGAATCTGCTGGGCACGAGCGGCACACCCACGATCAGCCAGGTTGCGGCTTCGTCTGCCGTGAGCGCGACCACGCAGAATGGCTATGAGAGCGGGCAGTACCAGAGCTTCACGATTGCCTCCGATGGCACCGTCTCCGCGACGTTCTCCAATGGGCAGCAGCTTGCCGTAGGCCAGTTGGCGCTGGCGAACGTAACGAACGTGCAGGGGCTGCGGATGCTGGGCGACGGCAACTACGCGACGACCATGGCAAGCGGTGCGGCCTCGGTGGGCACCTCTGGCACGGCCGGCCTCGGCACCCTGCAGGATGGTGCTCTGGAGGAATCGAACGTGAACATCTCGGCTGAGTTCTCGAACCTGATCATCGCGCAGCGCGCCTTTGAGGCGAACTCCAAGGCTGTGACGACCTTTGACACGGTGACACAGGAGACGATCAATATGATTCACTAGCGGCGGGCGTTCGTGCGCCCGTCCCGCGGGAGTGTACGCGCACTATGACTTGGCTTCGCGCGGGCGGACCTCGACGAAGAGGCCTTTGCCATGCGCAAGGGTCTTGCCCTCCTGGTCGCGGATCCGCGCGTCCGCCCAGCGTTTGCGTCCCTCTGTGCGAACGACACGGCCCTCCAGTCGAATCGGCTTGGCGCTGGGGACGGGTAGCAGGTAATCAATCTCCAGGTGGCGTGTCATGGAGGAGACTCCAGTGGCACGCACCGCCTTGCTCATCGCCTCATCGAGCAGCGTGGCGATGATGCCCCCGTGCAGGTACCCGGGGTGGCCGCAGAAGTCATCGGAGATGGTGGCGTGGCTGACTATCGAACCATCGTCGGCGATCAGGAACTCAAGCTGCAATCCATGAGGATTAACGGGGCCGCAGCCGAAGCAGCGGTTCTGCGCGGCGTGCTTAAGCGGAGTCAGATTTTCCACGTGAGTCGTCATC
>JBAUTX010000061.1:0-3363 GCA_049582405.1 Occallatibacter sp.
CGACAAGAGCAGCCAGGACCGTGATATTGCAAGGGCAAAGGCGTATTGGACAGATTGGAAACGGAGGCAACCATGAAAAAACTTGTCGGTGCCGTCTCTCACCACGAGCGCGAGGTCGAAGAACTTCGCGACGATCCTGACTTTGCTGTCGAGTACCTGAAATCCGCTCTCGAATCCCTCAACGACCCCGACGACCGCGGGGCCAGCCTCATCATGCTCCGCGCCCTCGCTGAAGCCTACGGCGGCCTAGGCGCCATCGCCGCCAGTGCGGGCCTCAGCCGCGAGGCGCTCTATCGCTCGCTCTCGCCAAAGGGCAATCCCACGCTCAAGACCCTCGTCGCCGTTCTCAAGCCCATGGGCCTGCGTCTCTCCGTCGTGCCCGCGCCCGCCAAACCAAAACGCACCGCGAAAAAATCCCCCGCGCCGCGCAAGCCGCTCCGCAAAGCCTCCTGACGAGGCCACGCACCCATCACACCCCACCGTCCCTCCGCAGTGATATTCTGGCCCGTCACTTTTTCCATTCAGGAGGACCACGTGAAAAAAGCCATCCTTTTGGCTCTCAGCGGACTTATGTGTGTCGCCGGCTGCAACAGCAAGCCGGATACCACTGCCGGCATTCCCACCACACCCAAGTGGAAGGGCCCTGCCTACCGCCTTGCCTTTGACACCAAAGAGCCCAAGCCGA
This sequence comes from Occallatibacter sp., assembly GCA_049582405.1. Lineage (GTDB taxonomy): Bacteria > Acidobacteriota > Terriglobia > Terriglobales > Acidobacteriaceae > Telmatobacter. Next base: position 686 of record JBAUTX010000061.1, read on the forward strand.
ACCCCGCCGGCATCACTCTTCCCGGCGTCAACTTCACCGCCAACCCCGACGCCATCGAGCGCCGCGCCACCCTCGTCGTCCGTTTCGACGCCTCCGGCATCAAGACCGACAAGCTCATCGTCAACCAGATCATCCTCGCCCCGTTTGACATCTCCGGCGCCGAAGGCGCGCTCTCCGCCGACACCCTCGACATCGCCGACCAGGGCCTCGCCCGCCTCACCGGCGCCTACTGCATGAAGGGCAAGGTCAAGGTCTCCGTCGCGCTCGCCCGCTCCTCGCTCAACCCCGGCGCCGAAGACGCCGAAATCAACGACAAGCGTCTCTCCGACTGGCTCCCCACCGAGGTCGTCATCACCAAGCCCCACACCGGCTGCAAATAGCAAACCACCTGCTCAGGTCTCGCATCGTGCCGGGACCTGGGCTCCCAACCGCCTCCGCCCATCCCCACGCCCGCAGCCTCCAGGGTTCCCGCCCCTGCAAGCCTTTTCGGGTTCTTTTCATGCAATCATCCGCATCCGCTTTTTCCTTGACTCCCTCCCCGCCACCGCTCTACGTTTCTCTAGCATCTCCACGGAACGCAGTGGAGCGTGATCGATTCGCAACAACCGTTCCCCCATTCATGAACTGAAGTGCAATCCGGGCCGCTGATTTGGTTTCGTGCGCCTGGCTCTGTTCGCAGTGCCAGAGCGCGCCGACCCCGATGACCGCGACTCACACGACCCTCCAAGGAGGCCATCTCATGCGCGTATTGAAAGTCTGCTGTACCACTCTCCTCGCTGTCGCCTCGCTTCTCTCCGTCGCCACAGCGCAATCGCTCGGCAAAGCCACCCTCTCCCGCATCACCCTCAAGGGCACCTCCATCCTCGGCGCATCCACCGCGACCCACAACACCGTGACGGTCCAGGGCGAGATGCCCAACATCGATCTCGTCACGGCCCGCAAACACTCGGTCTCCAACACCACGACCGCCTCACCCACCGCGCTCTCCGTGCCCATGCCCCGCCTTAACGCCATCTCCACCGGCAGCCCCAGCGTGAACTTCGCCGGCCTCACCACCGTGGACAACGCCATTGCCAACGGCTCTGTCGTCACGCCCCCCGACCAGGGCCTCTGCGCAGGCCACGGCTACGTCATGGAAGCCATCAACTCCACCCTCGCCGTCTACAGCAGCTCCGGCGCGCGCCTCACCACACCTGAAGGGGTCAGCACGTTCTTCAGCCTCGATCCAGGAGTCAATCCCATTCTCAGCGACCCCCGCTGCTACTACGACGCTCCCACGCAGCGCTGGTTCGTTTCCATGATCAACGTGCTCAACTTCAACACAGGCCGCAGCAACATCGCCCTCGCCGTCAGCCAGACCAGCGATCCCACAGGCGCCTTCAACATCTACTCCATTGACACCACCGACGACGGCCTCAACGGCACACCCGCCAACCCCGGCTGCAACGCCAGCGATCCTTGCTTCGGCGATCAGCCCACCCTCGGCGCGGACGCCAATGGCATTTACCTCACCACCAACGAATTCGGCCTCTTCGCCAACGTCTTCAACGGCGCGCAGGTCTACGCCATCTCCAAGTCCGGTCTTGAGTCCGGCTCCCTGCCGCCCGTCGTCCACATTGGCAATCTGCCCCTCGCCGAGGGCCCTGCCTACTCCATCCAGCCCGCCAGTTCACCTGACCTCAGCTCCGAGCAGGCCCCTGGCGTCGAGTACTTCCTCAGCGCCCTCGACTTCACCGGCTCCCTCGACAACCGCATCGCAGTCTGGGCGCTCTCGAACACCAGCTCGCTCGACTCGGCCAGCCCCGCCGTCACCCTTACCAGCCAGATCCTCCAGTCCGAGGTCTACGGTCAGCCCTATCCCGTCACCCAGAAGCCAGGTCCTTACCCGCTCGGCCAGGCCCTCGGCGAACCAGAGGAATACATCGACTCCGGCGATGACCGCATGCAGAACGTCGTCTACTCCAGCGGCCATCTCTGGGGCGGCCTCAACACCATCGTCTCCGACGGCACAAACTTCAACACCGGCATCGCCTACTTCGTCGTCAATCCTTCCATGAGCGGCAGCTCCGTCTCCGGCAAGCTCCAGGGCCAGGGCTATGTCTCCGTCGCCGGCAACTCCGTCCTCTACCCCGGCACCGCCGTCACCGCCGATGGCACCGCCGCCGTCTCCTTCACCGTCGCTGGTCCCGGCTACTATCCCAGCGCCGCCTATGCCCATGTCACCCCATCCCATGCCACCGGCGTACAGATCGTCGCTGCAGGCGCAGGCCCACAGGACGACTTCTCCGGCTATCCCGAGTTCGGGGGCGGCGGCGTAGCCCGTTGGGGCGACTACTCCTGGGGCGTCGCCGACGGCAGCTCCCTCTGGTTCGCTACCGAGCTCATCCCCGGCGGCATCAGTGGAGCCAACTTCTACACCGACTTCGGCACCCAGGTCTTCAGCGTCAACCTCCACTAAGGCAGCGCCCGCTTGAATGCATACCGCATTGGGTGCCTGCCCCATCCGTTCCGCAGCTTCATCGCGGAATGGGTGGGAAGGTAGAAAACCTTGCGTTCAGAAATCTGGTGCCAACAGGGGCGCGGCTCATCCCGCGCCCCATCTCCCTTGTTCCTCCGTGCCCTTCACTCCCCAATCCCCGCTCGCGTCCCTTCCCGCATCGCGGCACCCTGCTCTTGAC
>JBAUTX010000062.1:0-7562 GCA_049582405.1 Occallatibacter sp.
TGAAAGAGGGGCTGTTCATGGATGTTCTCCAGCGGCGAAAGCGATTCCAATTACGTGTGCAATCTACATGGACCGCAGTGGATGATGTTTAGACTCGTCAGCAACCAAAGTGTCACGCATAATGCATCGGCTGCATCATGCTTCCCTTGAGTGTTGGGCAATCGTACTACCAATACTTACCAATTGTCATTAAATTCCAGCAATCCCCAATTGGAAGTGCTCTACATCACCCCTTAGTAATAGGATGCCCTTCGTGCCCCCCACAGTGCAACCAATAATGAATCAACGTATCATGATGTGACAATATTGCGCCGCCCTGCCTATATCAATTGCACTAAAAATGGTGCATCTGTGTCACGTGCATAATCATCAAGAAAAATATTGTATGGGGGGAGGGGGTCTGGCTGGCCAGGCGAGGGCGCGGCGCAGGCATGGTTGGGCCGATGGACTGGCGGGTGGTTGGGCTGGTCAAAGGCATGACGCGGACTCCGAAAAGAAAAATGCCTGAGAGCGCGGGCCGGTGGGCGCGGTTCTCAGGCTGATGTTTCCAGTATGCGCTTTTGCGGGAAATAGACTGCAAAAACGCGGCGGGGAGAATTCTTCCTGGAATGAGTGGGTTAGAGAAGAAGTGAGCGCGGCGGGGGTTGACAGAGGCTCTTAGCTGCTTGCCGGGAGCGGACTGGGCTGGGATCGTGGATTCCCAGGTCTCAGAATCGAGACCTGGGGCACCCGAAGGTCGTGGTTGAATTGGCATACCTGAGACGTGGGCCACCGGCCCTACGCATTCTTTGGAACTGAAGATTCCCACCTTAGCCGCTGCGCAACGGACGCGCAGCGCCGAAGGTGGGGCACCCGGTGCCAGTGGGCGCGCCACCGGGAGTGACTCGACAGGGGATGGGGGATGGATTAGTTTGGGCCTATGATGGGAGTTTCGTTGCGGTTGGATGGGAAGGTGGCGCTGATTACGGGCGGGTCACGCGGGATTGGCGCGGAGGCGGTGCGGCTGTTTGTGGAGGCGGGTGCGCGGGTGGTTTTCAGCTACCGGCAGGCGCGGGAGCAGGCGCTGGCGCTGATGGCGGAGTGCGGCGGGCCGGCGCGGTGCGTGGCGGTGGTGCAGGAACTGAACTGCGCAGCCGATGGGCGGGCACTGGTGGGCGCGGCGGTGAAGGCCTTTGGTCGGCTGGACGCGCTGGTGGCGAACCACGGCATCTGGCCGCCGGAGGAGATGCCGATTGAGCTGATGACCGAAGAGCAGTGGCGCAGGACGATGGGCGTGAATCTGGACTCGGTGTTCGGGCTGGTGCAGGCGGCGGTGACGCAGATGGAGCTGCAGGGTCCGCCGGCGACGGAGGTGGACGGGCTGCGGGGTCATATTGTGCTGATCAGCTCGACGGCGGGGCAGCGCGGCGAGGCGAACCATGCGGACTATGCCGTGACGAAAGGGGCGCTGATCAGTCTGACGAAGAGTCTGTCGAGCGAGCTGGCGCCGCGGGGGATACGGGTGAACTGTGTGGCGCCGGGATGGGTGACGACGGAGATGTCTGCCGCGGCGCTGGACCACCCGGAGATGGGGCCGAGGATTGCAGCGGGGATTCCGGTGGGACGCGCGGGGACAACGCGGGAGATTGCAGGGCCGGTGCTGTTTCTGTGTACGCCGCTGGCGGGGTTTATCAGCGGCGAGGTGCTGAACGTGAACGGCGGCGCGGTGCTGGTGGGGTAAAAAGGACACGGATGAAGAGCAGGCAGCGGCGGTGGATGAGCAGAGTGGGTTGCGTGGCGCTGGCGGTGCTGCTCGCCGCGCCGGCGCAGATGCGGACCGAGCAGGCCGACGACGCGGCCGCCACGAATACGAAGAAGGCGCTGGGCGTGGTGGACGCGATGGTGGTGGCGATGGGCGGCACGCTGTGGCTGAACATGAACAACGAGATGCGGCATGGGCACATTGCTGCGTTCTTCCACGGGCAGCCGGATCTGGGCACGACGGAGTTCTGGGAGTTTCACCAGTGGCCGGATCATGACCGGATCGAGTACACGAAGCACCGCGACGTGCTGCAGTTCTATGTGGCGCGCGAGGGGTGGGAGGTGACGTATCGCGGCAAGAAGGCGCTGCCGAAGGACCAGGTGGATGAGTTTCTGCGGCGGCGAGACCACTCGATTGAGACGGCGGTGAAGGTGTGGCTGAAGGATCCGAAGACGATTGCAATTTATGAGGGGCAGCGCGTGGCGTATCGGCACCTGGTGGACCAGGTGACGCTGATCTCGGCGGCGAACGATTCGATGACGATCCAGACGGACGCGATGACGCATCTGCCGGTGCAGCGGAGCTTCCAGTGGCGCGACCCGGTGTATAAGGACAAGAACACGGACTCGGAGGAGTACGAGGACTACCACATCGTGGAGGGACTGCCGACGCCGTACAGCATTACGCGCTACAAGAACGGCGAAGAGGAGCGGCAGTACTACACGGACAAGGTGGAATATAACCGCGACCTGCCGGGCGATTTCTGGGACGTGGATGCGTGGGCGCGGAAGATCAAGAAGCATTAGAGGGAATGCGGGCTCCGATATAATCGCTGACGAGCGTGCGGCGCAAGGCTGCATGCCGCTTGGAGCCAGAGCATGACGTTCGACATCCAGGAGATCCTGGAGTTTCTTCCTCACCGCTACCCGTTTCTGCTGATCGACCGGATTGTGGAGTTTGAACCGGCGAAGCGCACGGTGGCGATCAAGAATGTGACGATCAACGAGCCTTACTTCCAGGGACACTTTCCGGGGCATCCGATTATGCCGGGGGTGCTGGTGGTGGAGGCGATGGCGCAGGCGGGCGCGGTGCTGATGCTGCACGGGATGCCGGACCGGCAGACGAAGCTGGCGGTGTTTACGGGCATAGACAACGCGAAGTTTCGGCGGCAGGTGGTGCCCGGCGACCAGTTGCGGATTGAAGTGGATGTGTTGAGCTTTCGCACGCGAGCGGGGCGCATGGCGGGCAAGGCGTTCATCGACGGCAAGGTGGCGTGCGAGGCAACGCTGACGTGCATGATTGTGCCGCGGGCCGCGGAGACGGCGCCGAGCGGAGCGGGCGAGTGAGCATTCATCCCAGCGCGATGGTGGCGGCGGGCGCGGTGGTGCCGGCGTCGTGCACGGTGGGACCGTTCTGCACGATTGGGCCGGAGGTGGTGCTGGGCGAAGAGTGCCGGCTGATTTCGCACGTGGTGCTGGATGGGCGGACGCGGATTGGCGCGCGGAATGTGATTTTTCCGTTTGCGTCGATTGGCGTGGCGCCGCAGGACCTGAAGTACAAGGGCGAGCCGACGGAGACGGTGCTGGGCGATGAGAACACGATTCGCGAGAGCGTGACGATCAGCCGGGGCACGGTGGGCGGCGGCGGCCTGACGAAGATGGGCTCGCACAACCTGCTGATGACGTGCGTGCACATTGGGCACGACAGCATCGTGGGAAGCCACTGCATCCTGGCGAATGCAGCGACGCTGGCGGGGCATGTGACGATTGAGGATTATGTGACGCTGGGCGCGTTTTGCCCGGTGCACCAGCACTGCGTGGTGGGCGCGCATGCGTTTGTTGGCGGGGGCACGATTGTGACGCAGGATGTGCTGCCGTTTTCCCTGACCTCAGCCAAGCGTGAGAACCGGGCCTTTGGGATTAACAAGATTGGATTGCAGCGGAAGGGCTTCTCGCCGGAGCGGCTGCAGACGCTGCAGAAGGCGTACCGGTATCTGCTGGCGTCGAAGCTGAACACGTCGCAGGCTCTGGAAAAGATGCGCGCGCTGGAAGGCGAGGACGTGGCGCTGCTGGCGACGTTTATCGAGCGGAGCCAGCGCGGGGTGATCAAGTAGGCGCTCCGCGCTTTTTCGACAGAAGCTGGTGCATCCATTCAGACGACTTGCTGCACGAGAAGGAACATCTCTTGAATTCCATGAAGCTGGGACTGATTGCCGGGAATGGGCGCTTCCCTTTTCTGCTGCTGGATGCGGCGCGTGCGCAGGGGCTGCCGGTGGTGGTGGCGGCCATCAAGGAAGAGACCGACGCGGAGATGGATGAGCGCGCGGCGCGCGATGCGGGCGTGACGGTGCACTGGCTTTCGCTGGGCGAGCTGTCGCGGCTGATTGAAACCTTTCACAAAGAAGGCGTGACGCGCGCGGTGATGGCCGGGCAGGTGAAGCATAAACAAATTTTCAGCAGCATCCGCCCGGACTGGCGGCTGGCAAAGCTGCTGATGAACCTGCGGACGCGGAATACGGACATGCTGCTGGGCGCGGTGGCGAAGGTGCTGGGCGATGAAGGCATTGAGCTGATGAGCTCAACCGCCTTTCTGGAGCCTCTGCTGGCGCAGGAGGGTGTGCTCACCGAGCGCGCACCGGACGAGGAAGAGCGCAAGAATATCGAGTACGGACTGCGCGTGGCAAAGGCTGTGGCGGGCTTTGACATTGGCCAGACGGTGGTGGTGGCGGCGCAGGCGTGCGTGGCCGTGGAGGCGATGGAGGGCACGGACGCGACGATGGAGCGCGCGGGCGGGCTGATGCGGTCGCTTGAAGAAGAGGCGTCAACCCTTGAGCGCAGGCTCACCGTGGTGAAGGTGGCCAAACCCAACCAGGACATGCGCTTCGACGTGCCGGTGATCGGGATGCGGACGGTGGAGACGATGATTGCCGCGGGGGCGAGCTGCCTTTCCGTCGAGGCGGGGCGGACGCTGCTTTTTGACCGGGACAACATGCTGCGGCGGGCGAGCGAGGCGGGGATTGCCATCGTTGCGTCTCCGCGCGGATACTGATTGCGCATTGGATTTGCGTCCTGACCCTGCGCTGGAGCGTCCGATGAATGGAGGTCTCCCCGTGAAGAAGTTGACGATTTCTGCTGTGGTTGCTGCGCTGGCAGTGGCCCTGTCGTTTGGTGTGGCGCGCGCAGCCGATGAAGCCATGCCCAGTGTGGGACAGAATGCTCCCACGTTTACCCTGCCTTCGCAGACAGGCGAGCCGGTTTCGCTCACGAGCTTTCATGGCAAGTGGGTGGTGTTGTACTTCTACCCGAAGGACATGACGACGGGGTGCACGATCGAGGCGCACAACTTTCAGCGCGATCTGTCGAAGTTTGAGGCGGATAGCGCGGTGATTCTGGGCGTGAGCGTGGACACGGTGGACAGCCACAAGCAGTTCTGCACAAAGGACGGGCTGACCTTCCACCTGCTGGCCGATCCGCAGCACAAGGTCGTGGACGAGTACGGATCACTGGGCAGCTACATGGGCCTGCAGATCGCCAATCGCAACACGTTCCTGATCAACCCGCAGGGGAAGATTGTGAAGGTGTGGACGAAGGTGGACCCGACGCACCACTCGGAAGAAGTGCTGGCGGCCATCGGTGAGATGAAGAAGTAGCGCTGCGCAAGCAGACGCAAAAAAGCCCGGCGGGATGCCGGGCTTTTTTGCTTGCCTCGTACTGCGTGTTTGGGATGTTACTTCTTCGTTGCCTTCTTTGCCGCCTTCTTAGCCGGGGCCTTCTTGGCAACTGCCTTCTTCGCCGCCTTCTTGGCAGGAGCCTTCTTCTTCGCAACTGCCTTCTTGGCGGGAGCCTTCTTTGCTGCTTTCTTAACGGCCAACTTTTTACCTCGTTTGGTGGTTTGACTGGCGCGCTTGCCAGCCGCAGTCTTCTTGGCTGCGACCTTTCCGCCCCTGGCGCCAGCGGTCTTCTTTTTAGCGGCGGACTTCTTTGCGGCCTTTTTGGCCACAGCTTTTTTCGCGACTGCCTTCTTGGCGGGCTTCCTGGCCGCAGCCTTCTTCGCTGCAGCTTTCTTTGCCGGCGCCTTCTTTGCCGGAGCCTTCTTGGCCGGAGCCTTCTTAGCCGGAGCCTTGCGGGCAGCTTTTTTCGCGGGAGCTTTTCTTGCGGGAGCCTTCTTGACAGCCTTTGGAGCTTTAGCCGGCTGAGGAGTGGGAACCGCACTGACGATGATCAGAGCTTCTTCGACTACGACCCCTTCCTCATCGTCATCGGAAGTGGTCAGGATGCCGGCTGCTTCCAGCACGTCATCTTCTTCGTACATTTCATCGTGATCGGAGTCCGTCTCTGCCGGCTCCGTATTGTGGTTGCCGTCATTCATTGCGTACATCCTGAACACTTCATCCATCCGATTGCCTCCAGCGGCTCGCCGCTGCCCCGTTCGGGGTCTTGCATCTGCGCAGCGGAAAAGCAATCACACTGCGTGCGCACTCATTCTAGCAATAGCCTGCGCGCAAAAGCTATCAAAAGACAAGCTTGGAATGCAGACGGGACTATTTTTGTTTACTGGAGGCCGCAGCAGAAGAGGAGGGGGACTTGCGATGCTGTGTGCGCTTGGAGGCATGCGCAGTGCTGTGTTTTGCGGATGACCCAGTGCCGGAGGCAGGTGGATCCCCGCGCTGCGCAGAGGCGCCGGAGGAAGAGTGATGACGCGATCGGCGCGTGCGCACGACACGCGCTGGCTCAGCGACGCGGAGCCTGCGACCAGGCGTGACATGATTGCCGCTGAGATGATTCCAGGTGCGCAACTGCGCGAGAGAGACGCCGAAGCGATCGGCGATGGAGACGAGTGTGTCGCCTCGGCGCGCGGTATACGTCATGGTGCGTGAAGCAGACTCGACGGCGGGCGGCACAGGAATGACGAGGGCCTCGACGCCGGAGAGACTTTCGCCGGCGGTCATGTCGTTGGCTGCGGCGAGATCGGCGACGGAGACGTGGAAGCTGCTGGCGACCGAGGCGAGCGTATCGTCTGGAGTCACGCGGTGGTAGCGCCAGGCGTCGCGCTTGTTCTCAGGGATTGCTGCGATGCGTTGCTGGAAGAGTTCAGCAGTGCCTGCGGGAAGATGCAGATCGAAGGGTGTATCCGGCGGCGTGGTGAAACGCAGCACGCTCGGATTGAGCGCCATCAATTCGTCGACGGGCGCGGCAACGAGGTCGGAGACGAGGCGGAGATCGACGGAGTCATTGACCGTGACGGTGTCGGTGAGGAGTGGCGGGTCGAGCGTGATGTCATCGAAGCCGTACTGCGTGGGGTGGTTGGCGATGATGATGGCGGCGAGAATCTCCGGCACGTAGTTTTCGGTTTCGCGCGGAAGTTCGTGGCGCTTGTAGAGCTCCCAGAAATCGCCATAACCGGTGCGCTGGACTTCGCGCTGGATGTTGCCTGCGCCGTGGTCGTAGGCAGCCATGGCGAGGTACCAGTCGCCCAACTGGTCATAGAGGAACTTCATGTAGCGGGCATAGGCGCGGGTGGATTTTTCGGGATCGAAGCGCTCGTCCACATAACGATTGCGACGGAGGCCGTAGTCGCCGTAGGGCATGAACTGCCACATGCCGCCTGCGCCAGAGCGGCGATTGACGGCGCGGGGCTGGAAGCCAGACTCGGCGACGGCGAGATAGATGAGATCCTGAGGAACGCCCTCTTCGGACATGACGTGCTGAATCATGCTGTGGTAGCGGCCGGCGCGCTGAAAGGAGTGCAGGAGGGTGTTGTGGCCTTTTTGCGTGTAGGCGAAGAAGTTGATGAAGGCGGCCACGTATTCATTCATCACCAG
>JBAUTX010000063.1:0-9496 GCA_049582405.1 Occallatibacter sp.
CGAGAAACTGACCGTAGATCAACCGGTTGATCGGGACCGTCACCCTGTCCGTGTCGATGAGCAGGACGGCAACCTTCGGCACACCCGCGGACGCATCAACTCCCGTCAGGAATGGGCTCGACACGGCCGATAGGGGGACGGCAGCAGTGGCCGCCATCGAACGGATGAGAAAGTTCCGTCGATTCATGCGGGATAGGGATTCGGGGCGCATCCTCATCGATTTGTATGGCTGATGATACATAGGCGCATTGCGGGTGATAAAGATCTTTGTGAAATGTCACTGAAAACGAGCACAATCGCGCTTAAGACGCAGTCTTCTCAATGCAGCCTCATTGCGCAAGTTCTCGATCAGCAGGCGTTGATGCATAAGAACTTGGGGTGCAGGGTCGGGCCTGAAACGCGCTCAGCCGGTCATCGAATTCGTGGTTCGCGGCGTTGCGGCGGGTGGAAGGAGGCTGTCGCGATAGCAAAAACAACCAGATCGATGTGGCGCAACATCCCTTATAGACGGGCCCCATTCTGCTCACTGAGCGGAGTGATTGCAATCACGACAAGAGTGCGGCAATCGCGTCAATATGGAAGAGGCAGGAGAAGATTGCCAATGGGCGCGGCGCCTTCACATTTCCGGCCTGTGTCGCAAATGGCCGCAGCCAGTCCCGCGCCACACCCCGTCAGGCGAAAAATCACAAGAAATCTCCGATGGGGCATTGCTGCCGGACTGCTGCTGGCCATTGTGTTTGCGGCGTATTACTGGCGAAGCCGTATACAGAATTCCGTCACCTTCCAGGCAGTTCCGGTGGAGCAAGGTTTCGTTCAAGCCAAGGTCACGGCGACGGGCAATCTAAATGCGGTGGTCGAGGTGCTGGTCAGCAGCCAGGTATCCGGCAATATCAAAGCGCTGTACGCGGATTGGAACAGCCGCGTCAAGAAGGGTCAGTTGGTCGCATTGATCGACCCTGAAGTCTTCCAGGCGCAATTGGATCAGGCCAGTGCTTCTGCGCGCGCCGCGCATGCCGCTACCTTGACGGCTAAGGCTCAATTGGCTAAAGCGCGCGCCGATCACAGCGCAGCGGTCGCCGGCCAGCACAATGCACAGGCCGTTGCCGCCAAAGATCTGGCGGCTCAAGTGAACGCCCGCGGACAATGGGAGCGGGCACAGAAGCTCTTTGCAGAAAACATTCTTTCGCGCCAGGATTATGATTTGGCGCGGGCAAACTATGATGCGGCGTCCGCGCAGGTGATTGCGGATCGCGCGCAGATTATGGCTGCCGAGCGAAGCGTCGAATCTGCGCAGGCATCTGTTGAGGTGAGCACCAGCCAACTTGCATCCGCACAGGCGCAGGAACTCCAAGCCCAGGCGGGGTCGCGTCAGGCACAGATTAATCTGGATCGCACCCGCATTACCGCGCCGGTTGATGGAACGGTCGTTGCCCGCCGCATGGATGTCGGTCAGACCGTAGCGTCCACACTCAATCCGCCTACGATCTTCGAGATCGCTCAGGATCTGACCAAGATGCAGGTGGACACAAACGTCGATGAATCCGACATCGGCAAGATCGCCGTCGGTCAGCACGCGACATTTCTTGTCGATTCCTATCCAAACACAATGTTTCAAGGAGTGGTCTCGGAGGTTCGCAAGGCGCCGATTATCACGCAAAATGTCGTGACCTACGATGTGGTGATCTCGCTGGATAATTCCGATCTCCGGCTCTTTCCGGGAATGACGGCAAATGTCACCATCCTGACCCAGCGACTCGATAACACGCTGAAGCTCCTCAATGCGGCGCTGCGCTTCCGCCCATCCGAATCGTTGATTAAAAAGTACGGCCTGCCGCCTGTGCAATCAGACAAGCCTGCGGTCTATGTTCTTTCGGGAGGACGACTAAAAGCGGTGCCTGTCATTTTTGGAATTTCCGATGGCCGCTATACCGCGGTCAGTTCGTCGGTACTCGAGAAGGGTGACGAAGTCGTAGTGCGCGCATCGACGAAGGAAGACTCGAACAGCACTTCTCAAGCGCCACGGCCGATGATGCCCAGGATGTGAGGCGCAGGATGCCGGAACTCATCGAAGCTGCTGATCTCACGAAGATCTATCGCCTGGGTGAGGTCAGCGTGCATGCCCTGCGTGGGATTACGCTGACGATTGAGCGCGGTTCCTTTGTCGCCATCATGGGAGAATCCGGCTCCGGCAAATCAACTCTGATGAATATCCTTGGCTGCCTTGACCACCCCACTTCGGGGCACTATTGGCTTGATGGTACGCCGGTCGAAGGTCTCGATCGCGATCAACTAGCCGAGATCCGCAACCGGAAGATTGGTTTTGTCTTCCAGAATTTCAATCTTCTTCCGCGAATGACCGCAAGAGAAAACGTGCAACTGCCTCTCCTCTATTGCCGCGATCCCGGTGACGCAGATGCGAGGGCACTTCATGTCCTTGGTCTGGTGGGCCTGGCTGATCGCGCCGACAGCTTTCCCACACAGCTTTCCGGCGGTCAGCAGCAGCGTCTTGCGATTGCGCGCGCTCTGATCAATGAACCCGAGATTCTTCTGGCCGACGAGCCCACGGGTCAGCTCGATTCACACACGACTGCAGAAATTATGCGGATTTTTCAGAATCTCAATGAGAATCACAGGATCACCACGCTAGTGGTCACTCACTCTGAAGATGTCGCATGCTTCTCACATCGCATCATCACATTTCGTGACGGCCGCATCGCCGGCGAACAACGGGATGGGCCCCCGGTTCCCTCCCTGGTAGACATCCCGCACCCTGGGGCCGTGTCATGAAGCGCGTGCACTCAGCCATCCGGATTGCTTTTCGGGCACTCGAGGTCAACAAGTTGCGCTCGGCGCTGACCATGCTCGGGATCGTCATTGGCGTGGCCGCTGTGATTGCTACCGCCGCCATCGGTTCGGGCGCCAAGCTCAGCATCCAGCGGCAGATTGCAAGCATCGGCAGCAACCTCATCATTGTTCTGCCGGGCAGTCTCACCAGTTCCGGCATGCGCATGGGAACCGGAAATGCCATCACGCTCACAGAATCGGATGCGCGTGAACTTGCGCAGCAATCGCCTGACATAGCTCGCGCTGTGCCCGTCGTTCGGGGCGGCGCACAGGTCGTCTTTGAGAACAGCAACTGGGCCACAATCCTCTTTGGTACCACGCCGGCCTTTCTGGATGTGCGCGACGTAACCGTGGCCGATGGCGCACCCTTCACCCAGCAGGACGTCGATTCAGCCAGCAAAGTCGCTTTGCTCGGCCCCACAGTCGCGGCGAATCTTTTCGGTTCCATCAATCCCGTCGGGCGCTCCATCCGGATTAAGAACGTACCGTTCACGGTTCTTGGCGTCCTTTCACGCAAAGGGCAATCGCCAACGGGCCAGGATCAGGATGATTTGATTCTCCTTCCTATCTCGACCGCCAAGCGAAAAGTAATCGGCATCAAGTCCGCGAATGCCGACGCGGTAGATTCTGTGATGATTCAGGCAACGAGCATCGATCGCGTCGATGCCGCCGAGGAGGAGACACGCGCCCTGCTGCGGCAGCGGCACCATCTTGCTCCCGCAGAAGACGATGATTTCTCGTTGCGCAATATGCAGGAGATCTTCGCCGCCCAGGCCGCATCCTCCCGCATTCTTGCCATCATGCTGGCGGCGATTGCTTCTATTTCCCTGATCGTCGGCGGTATCGGAATCATGAACATTATGCTCGTCTCCGTCCGAGAGCGAACACGTGAAATCGGTCTTCGTCAGGCGGTAGGCGCGAAGACCGGCGATATTCTCATGCAGTTCCTCGTAGAGGCAGTGACGCTCTCGATCGCAGGCGGTTGCGCTGGTGTCGTGCTTGGAATTGGCGTATCGTTTGTAATTTCCGCCCTTGCTGGCTGGAGCACCGTTGTCAGCGTGGGCGCGGTGCTGCTGGCAGTTTTCTTTTCGGCCCTGGTTGGCATTGGATTTGGTTATTATCCCGCGCGCAAAGCAGCATTTCTCGATCCAATTGATGCATTAAGGGCAGAATAGAGCCGCCAGCGCTGAATCGGACGAGTCTGTGATTCGGCGAAATTGCGCAATCTGAGATGTCGCTGAAGCGGAAGCTTGTCAGACAGATCTGGCACTGAGGTAGGCCGCCTACAGGCGGCGCAAAATTACTGGGGCCACTTCTGCGACCCCACTCAATCCGCCTTAAAGGGCTCACGCCATCTGGTCCACGGCGTTGCCTGGATGTTACCGCTCAATCTTTCGGATATAGAGCCAGAGCCCTGCAAGTACCATGGCGATTGCGATCAAAGACAAGCCCAGCCCAATGCGGCGTCGGTTGCGTTCAACCATGGCCTGCTGACCCACCTTCAGATCCTTGCGGGCCGCCTTCAATCCTGCCTGCACGTATTGGCTCACGACATCCGTCTTGAAACTGTGGATGGCGACACGGGCTTTAGTCAGCGAGTCGCGCGCTGCGTTCTGCCCAAGGTGGGCCTCGCTCACGTCCATTCCTGCAGACTCAGCCACCGCAAGGGTTGTGTCGGCATTCTTGATTGCTTCATCCAGCTGTGAGATCTGGCTCAACATGTCCGCCCGCGCCCGGTCGCAGTTGTCCCCAGGCTTATGACACTGCATGCACACCGCGCCCGCGCCTGTCCCCAGCTTTGCGTCAGTGGGATGAGCAATGTCGTGGTTGCCGTGGCACACCACGCAGCCGGGCAAAGATGCTGCGTCGAATGCCGCCTTATGCGAACTCTTTTCATACATCTGTGCCTGGAAGATGTGGCAGGTGGAGCAGACGTTCTGGACCTTGTCCACTCCGGGTGGTGCCGCACCATGATTGCCGTGGCAGGTTGTGCAGGTGGGAGCGCTGAGATCTCCCTGCACTGTCAGGGCCGCATGGTGCACGCTCTTGCCGTACTTTGCGAACTGATCAGTCGGAATCGAGTATCCCTTCATGGATTGCGCGTCCGCATGGCAGCGGGCACACGTCTTCGCAATGTTGAGGGGGTAGACCTTGGACTGCGGATCATTAGGCGCCTTGAGATCGTGGACACCATGACAGTCCGTGCACACCGCGACCTTTGTATCGCCGGTAGCGAGACGTTTGCCATGCACGCTGGTGTGATATTGCGCCAATTGATCGGTGCGCAGGCTTGGATCGTACTGGCGCATGTAAGCAGGATTGGAGTGGCAGGTTCCGCACAGTTCGGGAATCTGGCGGCGATCGATCTTGCCCTTCCAGCCGGCCTTTCGGCTCATGGACTGCGTTGCGTCATCGGTGCTTGCGTCGCCGCCATGGCAACTGACACAGGTGAGCCCTTTTTGCGCATGGATATCGTGACTGAAAGTCTCCTGAGTCACGCCCAGTGGATCGGGCAGCATGGAGTGACAGTCGACGCACGAGTTCCTGGCTTGTCCGTAGCCCAGGGACGCGGCCAGTGCAAGAAGGCCCAACGCCGTTGGATAGCAGGCCACGACGAAGCCGCGGGGGTTATTGCGCAACATAGCCATAGACACTCATCGCGATCACATAGGCCAGCGCAAACACCGACAGTCCCGTGATCCATTGTTTCGAGCGCGCCACGCGGTCACACTCCAGGAAAGGAAGAAGCAGCCAGAGCATTCCAACCAGCCCGAAGGCGAGTATTCCGAGGACCTCGCCGTCGAGGAACAACACCTTGGGAGGGATCAGCTTGAGGGTCTGGAACATGAACAGGAAGTACCACTCGGGTTTGATTCCCGCCGGAGCAGAGGCAAACAGATCGGCTTTGACGCCAAGGTCCCACGGAAAGATAGCCGCCAGCGCGCCGAGCACACCCAGGCCCGTGTACCACGCCATCAACTCACGCAGCGCAAAGTTCGGAAAGAACTTCAGCTCGCGCCTAGCCGAGGGATTGGCATTCCATTCCTTTTCCACCCGTGGCGGCACGCTCATCCCCTGGCGCTGCACCAGAAGTAGATGGAATGTGATGAGCACGGTGACCAGGCCGGGCAGAACGGCCACGTGAAATCCAAAGAAGCGGGTGAGGGTGGCGCCTGTGACCTCTTCTCCGCCGCGAAGAAACACCATGATTGCGTGGCCGACGAAGGGAACCTGCCCCGCAATATCGGTGCCGACCTTGGTGGCGAAGAATGCAAGCGTGTTCCAGGGCAGGAGATATCCGCTGAAACCGAAACCCATGACCAGAACCAGGAGGATGACGCCGCTGATCCAGGTCAATTCCCGCGGTTTGCGATAGGCCTTCAGGAACAAGACACTGAACATGTGCGCAAAGGCGGTAAAGACCATTAAATTTGCAGACCAGGAGTGTATGGATCGGATCAGCCAGCCGAACTGCACCTGCGTCATGATGTACTGAACGCTCTCAAACGCCTCGTTGGCTCCGGGGCGGTAGTAGAGCAAGAGCAGGATGCCGGTGAGGACCTGAATCACGAACAGGAAGAGCGTAATGCCGCCAAGAAAATACCAATAGGAGAGCCGATGGAGGGGGACAGTTTTCTTGCTCAAGAAAGCGAACAGGTCATCCCACTCCAGGCGCTCGTAGAACCAGTTGCGCACGCGATTGAAGATGGTCATCTCAGCTCTCCCGTCGGCGCGTTACATAGATCTCGTCGCCTCGCACCTGCACATCAAAGGACTCCAAAGGGCGCGGAGGAGGACCCGAGATGTTGCGGCCATCGAGGCCGTACACGCCGTTGTGACAGGCGCACCACACTTCGTGCAGATCGGGCCGGTACTGAACTGTGCAGGAAAGATGGGTGCAGACTGCGGACAACGCGCGGAACTCCCCGCCGGCCGTGCAGATCAGCAGGCCGGGACGGTTGCCGAAACGGAAGATCTCGCCGCTGTTCGGCTTGAGTTCGCCAACCTTGCCGGCCACCACGGAATCACCGCCGACGTCAGTGGTCTTGGGAGGGATAAAGTAACGAAGGACGGGGTAAACGAACGCGGCGGCGGTGGCGAGAAATCCGCCGCCCAGCAACAACTCTACAAATCCTCGGCGCGGCATGGGCGCGCCCGACGGCGCACCGGGGTTCATTATGCCTGGGTCACTGGTTGCCATCATTGCCTCTCGAAGAACTTGCAGCTCTGCTGAACGCCGCGACTCGCTTGAGCACGGGATCTTCGGTCCACGTCCAGCACGTGAAGGTAATTCCCTGCCCTTTGCGCGATACGGTTGAATTCATCGGGCCTCAGCAGCGACGGCTGACTTCATTTCAACGGTGCGTTCGATCTCGCGCATCCACATCGCCTGAACCAGCTGCAGACGGTGGGCTACAACAACGGCCAGATTCAACCCGATTCGGGCACCAACGACGGGCGAATCCTCGCAAAGCCTACATAATGTCTCACGCGGTAACGCGATGACCTGGGATTCCATCGGTGCAGTCGCGGAGAGCGTGAACCGATACGGAGGAACCAGAGCGGACCAGCCCACCGTTTCGCCGGGCGACTTCTCCTCGATGAAGACATCTTCTGCATGACCGCGGATCAACATGGGAAATGTCAGGCGAATGCGTCCGCGCTCGACGAGGAAGAGACGATCGGCAGAGTCGCCCAGGCAGAAGAGCGATCCTTCGCTGGGTATTGTCATGCGCGTACCGAGTTGCAGCACCCGATCGACTTCGCCCGGTGAGAGACCTTTCAGCAGTTCGTGCTCCATAAGTCACTCCTCTAGTTCACAAACGGTGAGGAAGTCTTGCTGTGCAGGAGGGCTTGCGTGGGAAACGCGATGAAGGATTCCGCGGCAGCCTGTTCAAGACGCACGTGGTTTTCAATCTGCTGGAGCAGCACTTCAATGGGCACCTGAGGCGGTACGGGAATGGATGGTGCAGCCTGGTCGGCGAAGAAGCGGGCCGGAGTCGCCTTTGCGACGGGAATTTCGGGCTGAACAACCGGAAGTGCTGAATTTGGACGGGTTGATGCAGCAAATGCGGCAGCGGTAATCGCCAACGCAAAGAAGGTGAAGCACAACCCCATCAAGAGCATATACATAGCGTTGGTCCTCCTTTCTGGTCCCTAACTTCAGCACTCCGCGTACCATTCCCAAGCGCTTGCTAAGTCTTGTTGTTTCAGTACGCGAGTCATGCATCCTCGGGCTGGACTGCCACATTGTCATGCGCGTGGTGACAATTCGTCAGCCATTGACGGCGCCCTGCCCCTGTGCAAGAATGCGCAACCAGTTATCGGAATCCTCTTATGAAGTTGCGCTTTGCCAGCATGACGGTCGGCCTCACGCTGGGTGTCACAGCAGCGGTGGTGGTGGCATGCTCCGTGGCGGCGTACTTCTACTCCGTTCGCCACTTCGAGAGCGTGCTCGACATGGCGCGGACGAACGCCCTTGCAGAGAGCGAACTGATTCACGCCGCTTTGGAGCACGCGATGCTGAAGAACGACCGGTCATTGATCGCGCAGATGATTGAGGGGTTCGGCAAGCAGGCGCGCGTGGAGCAACTGGTATTGCTGGACCGGGACGGCGTCCCGCGCTACTCGAGTGCGCCGCTGAACCATGGAGAAGACTTTCGCATTAGCTCTCCTACGTGTCAGGCGTGTCATCGCGATCCGGCGGATCGAAGAGAATCGAGCCGCGTGATTGAAACCGGCGGGGGAGCGATTCTTCGCACCGTGGTCCCGATTCGTAACCGCGAGGACTGCCATCGCTGCCACTCTCCCGCTCAGACAATTAACGGGGTCCTCATCCTCGACTACGATGCGGGCGAAGTTCGCGCCGGCATGACGCGCGACCTGCGCTGGATGGTTGCCGGCACGGGCGCGCTCACGTTCGTCATTGTAGGAGCCATCTTCGTCGTGATTCGGGTGTCCGTTCTGCGCAGGCTGCAGCGCCTTGAGACCACGGCACGCATGGTTTCGCAGGGTGACCTTGAGCGGCGCGCGCCGGTGGAAGGCTCCGATACGCTGGCGTGGCTAGGCCGGGAATTCAACATGATGGCCGACTCCGTGGCCGGACTGGTGGGCGAAGTGAGCACCCAGAGGGAGCGGATGGAAACCGTAATCAACAGCATCGACGATGGAATTGTCGTGCTGGATCCGGAGCGAAAAATCATCGCTGCGAATGACGCGTTTCTCCGGCGAACCGGCAGCGCCCGCGATCAGGTACTGGGATGCTACTGCTATCAACTGCGTATTGGATCTTGCGCGGTGGCAGACTGCCCCACACTCGCGTATCTGAGCACCGGAATACATCAGGTGCGCATCTGCGAACATCGCTGCGGCAACGGTCCTGTTGCATGGGAAGAGATTCATGTGTCGCCAATCCTCGACGCGAACGGCCGCTTGACGCACGTGGTCGAGGTATGGCGCGACATCTCGGAGAGGCGAGCCGCCGAAGCGAAGCTGGCAGAGTCGCATCGGCTGGCTTCACTGGGGATTTTGGCATCCGGGTTTTCGCATGAACTCAACACCCCGCTTGGCACCGTGCTGACCTGCATCGAGAGTATCCTGCGCGAAACTCCAGCCCAACAGAACGGGAAACCGGATTCGGAGAGCATCCGCG
>JBAUTX010000064.1:0-1885 GCA_049582405.1 Occallatibacter sp.
TACTCGACCCTGCCATGAGGAAACGCAAGCCGGGGAAGTTCAGCGCCGAGAAGGCCGTGAAAGCGATCGCGCGGGAGCGGGTGGGACAGCCGAAGCCTGCGCGCGTGGTGGAAAGCGAGCCGCGGACGGGGCGGCAGGCCAAACATAAGCCGAAGCTGGAGGAGCTACTGCGCGAGCGGGAGTGAGGCGCAAGGTGTAAGACCCGAGCCTTGGGATGTCTTACGGCCGTCTTACGCGCGAGGGGCCAAGGTTTTACGTCGAAGCGGCATTGTCTTACCTGCGGCAGCGCCCGTCCTACAAGGCGGCAGGTTCTCGCTGGACCACGGTAAGACGAGACGGAGTGAGCATCGCGCATGGAAGCGGGCGGTGCCGACCGCGGAATTCCGGCTCATGGGTGCTGCGCGCTCCGGGGGGCCGGCAATCCCGTTGCAGGTGCCGCGGCGAAGGATGCGGGTGCGGCGGGCGCGGTGCGTTTGGAGTAGATGCGGAACCTTGCCAGGACCTCCAAAAGGACGGGCACGGGCTTGCCATTCTTGATTGCGGGCTGAAACGTGGCCTTGCGAATGGTGTCGACAGCATTCTCATCGAGGCCGAAGCCAATGGGACGACTGACCGCGATCTGCACGGGGACGCCGTCCGCGCCCAGCACGACGCGGTAGAGCGCCAGGCCTGCAACGCCCTTGTCCTGTGCATATTGATTGGAGGGCGGTTCGATGTTGGTGAGGAGGCGGGCCTTCTGGTCCACATCGGATTGGCGCAAGACCGCAGGGTCGGCGGGTAGGACAGCCTGGCGCGCGGCGGCGGCTTTGTAATAGAGCTGCCAGAAATCCGGCATTGAGGCGATCATCTGCTCATCCAGGCTCTGTGCAAAGACGCGGTCGAGTGCGTCGTGAAGCCTCTGCGCGGCATGGGCCGGAGAAGGGCTGGTTGGGACTTCGCCCGGGTGGCTGGGCCCTTGCGCGGCAAGGTCCTTAGAATTCTGGGGAGCCGGATTCTCTATGGAGGCCGCTTCGGTGGATTCCTGGCTGGCCTTGTGCTTCTTCTTCCTGGGAGTGACAATGCGCTCCCGCGCGATCGTGATGCGGACAGCCTTTTTCTTCGGCGTAATGTTTACGGTGTCGAAGGCCCGGCTTGGGTCCTCATAGGGGGTATCGGTGAGGAAGTGCAGTCCGTAGCGCGCTCCCTGCAGTTCGACTCTGTGATGTGTGAGTCGAACCTTTTCGACCTGGATGAGGCAGAGCGTGAACGAGCCCTGCTGCGAGCGGCCGATCAGGTGGCCGTCTTCATCGAAGTCGAGCGCGTTATTGAGATAGCCGCCTCGCAGGTACACGGTCTTGCCGAGAAAGCGCTGACGCAGCTCCTCCTCTGAAGGCGCGGTGGCTGGAAGGCTGGTTGACGGTACCGGAACAGCAGAAGGCTGTGCAGGCTGACTCTGCGGCGGCTGACCCTGACCGCTGGGGCGCGCTGCCGGCGCACAGACGAAGGCCATCGTCAGGCAGAAGGCTACGCGAACCCGCCTTAAGGCAGCGGACTCTCTGAAGACGGAGCGGAGAAGATGAGGGTGACGGGACATCATGCCCTTCCACGCCACTGTATCAGGATCGGGAGCAGACGAAGACATGAACTTGGTGCAAGACCTGGCCGGCGATGGGCTAGCCGGGAGGCGGGCCCGGGGTGCGATTCAGGCGGAAGAGGATGCGGCGGAAGAGGCCCATCATGCGGCGCGCGTCGAGCGGAGTGGGCGCAAGGCGGCGCAGCAGCACGCGGAGATCGTGGCGGTTGGCGGATTGCATGGCGCGCGGCGAGTAGCCGGCGGCGACCATGGTCTGCTCGATGAGCAAGCCGAGGCGGTCGAGAGTGGACGAGGGCGCGACGCCTGCAGGGG
>JBAUTX010000065.1:0-6145 GCA_049582405.1 Occallatibacter sp.
GCCGAGGACATTGCGGTTGAAGGTCTTCTGGGCGAGGTACTTGATGCGCTCTTTGGCGCGGTCGCCAGCGGAGATGTCAACGCCAGCCGAGGCGTAGGTGACGGACTTGGGCTTGGATGCGTCAGGCACGTTGCGGGCTTTCTCCACGGCGGCGGCGAGGAGCAGCCGCGCGGGCCCCTGGGCGGGATGCGCCGCGGGGCATGGTGTTCGAAATACCGATTTTAGCAGGAATCAGGCTCAATGACCGTGAGGGGCGCCGGCGGATGACTAAAGGAAAAAGCGGGATTGCTCGCCGGGCGCGGGCAGCGGGCAGGCGCTGAGGCGGCCCCAGATGCGGTAGCGCCAGCGGGCGATGAGGCGGTAGGCGAGGTCGCGGAGCGGACGCGGGACGAGGCGCAAGAGGCGGGCGGCGAAGGGCCAGGGACGGGGCAGCTCGGCGAGAACGACGGCGACTGCGGTGGAGCGGGTGAAGAGCTGCTCGGCGGGCGTGGCGGCGGCGCGGAAGACGAGGATGGTGCCGGGGCCGGATGAGGATGGACCGTTGGGCGAGGCGTCTGGCGTGAAGCCGTGGCGGGCGAGCAGGGCGGCGACGGCGGGCGAGTGGGACGGCGCGAAGCGGAGGCGGTCGTGGCGGTCGCGGGCGAGGAGCCAGCGGACGGTGCGGTTGCAGAGGCCGCAGTGGCCGTCGTAGACGACGAGCAGTCGGGAGCCGAGGGTGGCGGCGAGGTCCAAGGCGCGAGTCCTGTGGATTCGATGATACGGCGGGGCGTTGGGGAGCGGGATTCGGGGCCGAACCTGGCGCCTTGAAGGGCTAGAAGAACACTGTCCAGTTCGCGGAGACATTGAGTGCGCTGGGAACGCGTGGAGTGATTGCCGGACCATGGTTGTAGCTCAACCCCAGTCCGAGATAGTTGCCAGGTGAAACGTGGAGGGAGTAGCTGCCGGTGAGCGTTGTGGATGCGCGCCAAACGGTCTTGCCCTGCGCCACGAGATTGTCGGTGAAGTATTTGCTGTAACCGGTGCGGGATGCGACCAGGGACGCGACATCGCCGGAGCGATTGCGGAATGGTGCTTCCTTGTAGAGTCGCGCCTCAAAATATTGCGCGTACGGATTGAGGGTCTGAGGGGCGGTTTCAGCGGAGGCTCCCACGTAGATTCCCTGGTTGGGATGCTCCCGATTCGACTGGTTGAGCTGGTAGTCCATGAGGGCATACGCGCATTCGTTGCCGGCATCGTTCCGCCCGGTGGTTGCATTTTTGTACGCAGTGAAGTTGTGCATGTAGCCGGCACGAAACCACGCTTCCCGCGTGCCGGCTTGCGCAGGGCGGAGGAAACCGCCTTCATTGATACTGAGCAGTTTGTCGCCGTGGGGAATAAAGCGGAATCCGGTGTGGTTCCTCTTGACCTCGGTCGGCCCGCCGTTTGGATCGAGACTGCGCTGGGCCGCGGTTTTGAAATAGGTGTTCTTTGGCCCCCGGACCTGGACATTGAGCGAAGGCGTCGTCAACGGGAAGTAGGACATGCCAACCTCGTAGGGCAGGATGGCGTAGACTCCCTGCGCGCCGGTTGCGGTGGAGCCGCCCACAAAGAAGCCGACAAAATCGAGGCCGTTGGAAATGTAGCCGGCTTTGACCGCGACGCGATTCTCGCCAAATGCCTTGTAGAGATAGAGGTCCCATAACTGGAAAGACTTCGGGCCGGCAGGGTTCCAGCTCACCCAGTTCCATACCCCGCCTACATAGAGCTGCGACTGGCGGAGATGTAGCTGGCGCAGGTCGGCGGTCAGGATGGGCTGTACCATTGCACCCTCGAAGTACCGCTGGCCCACATAGACCTGATCGTCCGCGGGGACGGGGGCTTCCAGAGTGTTCTGTGCGTACTGGACTTGCGTGATGGCTCGCAGGGCGATTCCCTGGCGGAGAAGGGAACGGCGAAAATCCGAGTCGCCTTTGATGACGCTATCGGAAAAGGGCGGCATGGCCGCATCTCCACCGAGGTAGTTCAGTTTGTCGAAGGCGGAGTGAGCGGGAATGGGCGCGGCAGGCGGGTCCTGATCGGCGTCGGCGGACTGTGCATGGCCCACCGTTCCCGCCCAAAGGAGCAGTGCGGCGAGAGTGAGGAACCGTGTTCGCGATGGGCCGCGCATCTTTCTTCTGTTCTCCTTGTCACCGGCTGGATGGAGTTCGTTTGCCTGGCTGCGAGCCGTGTCGCAGCCTTGATCGCTCTATCTGGACGGCGCGCCTGAGTCGACGAGGCACTCTGGAGTCGAGCTGGCACGGGCGGAATGGTTCGATGTGGTTCGTGCGCGAGCGGGGTGCCTGTTCTTATTTTCCGGCTGTTTGTCTCATTCGACTAGACTTCATTTTGTGCATACACTCATAAGTAGAGCTAATGAATGACTGAAAAGGTCTTCGATGATCTGGCTACCTTTGCCGTTGTTGCAGAGGAGCGGAGTTTTACTCGAGCTGCCAGCCGCCTCGGGGTATCCCAACCGGCGCTGAGCCAAACGATCCGTGCGCTCGAGAAGAGACTTGGGCTTCAATTGCTTGCGAGGACGACGC
This sequence comes from Occallatibacter sp., assembly GCA_049582405.1. Lineage (GTDB taxonomy): Bacteria > Acidobacteriota > Terriglobia > Terriglobales > Acidobacteriaceae > Telmatobacter. The sequence goes on from JBAUTX010000065.1 coordinate 2,562, forward strand.
GGAGTGTGTCTCCGACAGCCGCAGGGCGTGCGCTTCTTGAGGAACTGGCGCCGGCTCTTGAGCAGATCCAGATGTCGCTCTCGAAAGTGCGACACCTCAGGGAGCGGCCCGCGGGACGAATCCGGCTCGCCGTGGCCCGGTCGGCCGCCCTCATGGTGCTGATGCCGAAGCTGGCGGCGTTCAACCGGAGTTATCCAGATCTTGTTCTGGAGGTCACGGTAGAGGACAGTCCGATTGATCTGGTGGCCGGAGAGTTCGACGCTGGGATTCAGATTGGCGAGTACATCCAGCGGGACATGATTGCCGTCCGGGTCTCCAACGACTTGCGACTGGCGGTCGTGGGTTCGCCCGAATACTTCAGAAAGCACGAACTGCCACGAACGCCGTATGACTTGAAAGACCACGCATGCGTGGGCTTCCGATTCAATTCCGGCATGTATCGATGGGAGTTTGAAAAGGGACGAAAGCAAGTGACCGTTTTCCCGCAAGGTCCGGTGAGTTTTGATGATTCCGAACTGGTGGTTGATGCGGTGTTGCGTGGGGTCGGCCTTGGCATTGCGCTGGAGGATGTGCTTTCCCCGCACCTCAAGGACAAGCGCCTGATTCAAGTTCTTCGGGATTGGTGTCCAACTTTTCCGGGCTTCTTTCTGTACTATCCGAGCCGCCGTCACCAGCCTGCGGCGCTGGCGGCGTTGATCGGCGCGATGCGCCTGAGCGCGTGACGCATGAACTCCACGGGCAAGCCGGGTGGCAAGCGAGCGGACTTTATACTGGAGCCACGATGAGCACACAGATGGACACACGGGATCGGAGCCGGTCGAAGGCGTTGCAGGAGCGCGCGGAGCGGTATTTTCCGGGCGGGGTGAACTCGCCGGTGCGGGCATTTCGGGCGGTGGGCGGTGCTCCGCCGTTTGTGGCGCGGGCCGAGGGCGCGTGGCTGACGGATGCGGACGGGAACCGGTATATCGACTACTTTGGCTCGTGGGGGCCGATGATTCTGGGGCACGCGTTTGCGCCGGTGGTGGAGGCGATTGAGCGCGCGGCGCGGAACTCGGCGAGCTTTGGGGCGTCGACGGCGGCCGAGGCGGAGCTGGCGGAGCGAGTGCAGGCCTGCTATCCGGCGCTCGAAAAGATGCGCTTTGTGAGCTCGGGGACCGAGGCGACGATGTCGGCGATTCGACTGGCGCGCGCGGCGACGGGGCGCAAGATGATCGTCAAGTTTGAGGGTTGCTATCACGGTCATGCGGACGGGCTGCTGGTGAAGGCGGGCTCGGGCGTGGCGACGTTGGGGATTCCGGGATCGGCGGGCGTGCCGGAGGAGATTGCCCAACTGACGCTGGCGCTGCCGTACAACGATCTGGAGGCGGTGGAAGCGGCGTTTGCGATGCACCGGGGCGCGATTGCGGCGGTGATTCTGGAGCCGGTGGTGGGGAATGCGGGGTGCATTGCGCCGGAGCCGGGATATCTGCAGGGCCTGCGGTCGATGACGGCGCGGGAGGGCGCGCTGCTGATTGTGGACGAGGTGATGACGGGATTTCGCGTGGCGCTGGGCGGGGCGTGCGAGCGGTATGGCATCGACGCGGACCTGGTGACGCTGGGAAAGATTGTAGGCGGCGGGCTGCCGGTGGGCGTGTTTGGCGGGAAACTCCGTTTCATGGATCTCCTTGCGCCGCTGGGGCCGGTGTATCAGGCGGGAACGCTGAGCGGGAATCCGCTGGCGATGGCGGCGGGACTGGCGACGGTGAGCTATCTGCAGGAGCATGCGGGGACGGTGTATCCGCAGCTGGAGGCGACGGCGAAGGCGGTGTTTGAGGGCGTGGCGGCGGAGGCGGCGAAGGCCGGCGTGGCGATGACGCTGAATCGCGTGGGGTCGATGGGGACGTGGTTCTTTACGCCGGGGCCGGTGCGGAACTATGCCGAGGCGGCGACGAGCGACACGGAGCGGTTCGGGCGGTTCCACCGGGCGATGCTGGACCGCGGGGTGTGGCTGCCGCCGTCGCAGTTTGAGGCGGCGTTTGTGAGCACGGCGCACGGCGAGGCGGAAGTGCGGGCGACGGTGGAAGCGGCAAGGGAAGCGCTGCGGGCCTGACGTGTGAGCGATCGGGAACCACAGGGTGAGCCGCGTGCGGGGATGAGTCGGCGGATGGCGCGCAGGCTGCTGCGGCATCATGCGGCGCTGGGTGCGGCGACGTGCGCTGCGGTGGCGCTGCTCTACTGGACGCGGCCGTACAAGGATGCGATCAGCCGGGCGAGCTTTGCGACGGCGTATCCGGCGCTGGCGCTGCTGGCGCTGACGCTGGCGATTGGGCCTTGGAGTCTGTTGCGGCGGCGGGCAATTGCGGTGTCTACGGATTTGCGGCGCGATGTGGGGATCTGGGCAGGGCTGGTGAGCGTAGTGCACGCAGCGGTGGGGCAGTGCGTGCACCTGCGCGGACGGCCGTGGCTGTATTACGTGTACGGGCCGACGGAGCATCATCACGGGATGCGGCACGATCTTTTCGGGCTGGCGAACTACACGGGATTGCTGGGCACGCTGGTGGTGATTGCGCTGCTGGCGACGTCGAATGACCTGAGCCTGCGGCGGCTGGGCGCGGTCCGGTGGAAGAAGCTGCAGCGATGGAATTATGCGGTGTTTGCGCTGGTGGCGGTGCATGCGTTTGCGTTCCAGGGCGTGGAAAAGCAGAAGGCTGGCTGGGTGACGCTGGCTGCGGCGTGCGTGGCAGCGGCGCTGGTGATGCAGGGGGCTGGCGTGGCGATGCGGCGCGCCGGAGAGGCAGCTACTTCCAAGCTTCCAGCGTGACGAAGTGGTGGGAGTAGCGGTAGCGGCGGATGAGATCGGCCGCGGCGTGTACGCTGGGGCCGCGATTGGCGCCGAGGGCGAGGTGGCCGCCGTCGTGGAGCACGATGTTGGTGGCGAAGCCGCGCTGCTGATTGCGGACGATGCGGGTGGCGAGGCGCGTGGCGATGCGGTTGGCGGAGGGTTCGCTCCAATCGTTGGTGATGGCGTTCCAGAGGACAGGCTTCATGCCGAGCGAGCGTGCGGTGCGCAGAACGTAGGGGCGGCGCGCGCCGAAGGGCGGGCGGAAGTAGCGGATGGGCTTGCCGGTGATTTGCGCGAGCGTGTCCTGGGTGCGGTGGAGTTCTTCACGGACCCTGGCGGCGGCGGCGAAGGCGAGATTGGGGTGCGACCAGGAGTGGTTGCCGATGAGGTGGCCGGCTTGCTGGATGCGGCGGACGAGCTCGGGGACGACCTGGGCGTAGCGGCCGACGAGGAAGAAGGTTGCGCGGATGTTGTGCTCGGCCAGGTGGTCGAGCAGTTGCGGCGTCCAGGCGGGATTGGGGCCGTCGTCGAAGGTGAGGGCGAGATCGCCGGGGCGCCGCGGGGCGCGGAGCGCGGGGCCGAAGAGCTCTGAGGGCGGCCACATGGCGGCGTAGGTGTACCCGCCGAGGGCGAGGCCGGCCGCGGTGAGCGCGCCGAGGCCGGTGGCGAGGCCGGTTTCGAGGGGCGAGAGCATGCTTGACTTCAGTGTGCGGTGGCGGGAGGGGATGGCGCAAGCTGCGTTGGGTCGCTTCATTCAGGATTT
>JBAUTX010000066.1:0-3228 GCA_049582405.1 Occallatibacter sp.
GTGGAGGCGGAGACGATGCGGAGGCGGTTGCCGCTGGTCTCGCCCTTCATCCAGAGCTTCTGGCGGGTGCGGCTCCAGAAGGTGACGAAGCCGGTCTCCATGGTTTTGGCGTAGCTGGTGGGATTGAGAAAGCCCAGCATGAGGACCTCGCCGGTGCGTGCGTCCTGCACGATGCCGGGGACGAGGCCATCCATTTTTTCAAAGTCGATTGTGGCGTTCTGTGCGGTCATGATTCCTCTGTGATGTTGATGCGTTGAAAGGGCAATGAAAAAAGCCCGCGGCGTGAGGCCGGCGGGCTTGCTTGGATCCTGATCTCGTCTGGCTGATTACTTCAGGCCAGTGCAGTCCGCCGTCATGGGATGTCCATGATGATGGTGATGACCGTGATGGCGGTGGCTCTGCATCTGTTCTTACTGTATGGGCGCTCACAGTTGCGTGTCAACCCGCATGTGTCTGCACATGCAGGATTGGCAGAGCGGGCCGGCTGGGGTCAGGAAGAAGCGGGCTGCTCATGGAGCATCTCGATCAGGTCCTGATTGAGCCGGTTGCGCAACTCATTTCGCTCGGCCGCACGGGTGACATAGCGCACGTCGACGTCGACACCGGATGAAGTGGGGCGCATGGTGACAAGGGGTTGCGCGGAGACGCGGCTGAGGCGATCGCCGCGCGAGCCGTGGTGCCACTCGCGCTCAGCCTGGCGGACGTTCTCCTCAGTCTCTCGGAGCACTGTGTCATGAATGCGCTCGACCTTGGCATGCAGGTCGCCGGTGGCAGGCAGGGTGACGGAGATTTCATCCCACATCCACTGGCCGGCGGTGGAGAAGTTGAAGTACTGGCCGCGAATGGCGAAGCCGTTCATGAAAGAAATGCGCCGGCCCGTGGGGAAGCCCTTGGCGGCAAGGGCTCCGGTCTCAAGGAGCGTGGTGGTCATGAGGCCGACCTCGGTGACTTCGCCGCCGACGCCGTTGATCTCAACCCAGTCGCCGACGCGAATGCCGTTTCTTCCGATGAGGACGAACCAGCCGAAGAAGGCGAGGATGAAGTCCTGCATGACGATGGTGATGCCCGCGGTGGCGAGGCCGATCATGGTGGTGGTCTCGCGCGGTGCGCCGAAGATGACGAAGAGAATGAGAATGGCGCCGACGACCTGGGTGGTGACTTCGACGATGCTGCGCAGGGTGTGCATCTGGCGGCGGTCGAGCGTGGGGCGCGACATCAGATGGCGCACGAGCCCATCAATGAGCACCATGCAGAGCGCGATGAAGGCAATGAGGGCCAGTGACTGCAGGATGAGATGGAGGACAATGCGGTGCTGCAACTGCACCTGAGCGGCCCATTTGGAATAGACGCCGGCGAGCTGCTGGCTGGTCTGGATGCGGTCGTCGAAAATGCTGAGAATCTGGCGCTCGGTACTGCGGTCGCGGAGACTGCTCATCATGTCCGCGCTGCTCTTGCCCTGCAGAGCGGCAGGCGACGAGGCAGCCTCGACTTTAGCTTCGAGGGCGTTGTACTGGGTGGTCAGTGCCGCGCTGTCGGTCTGCGTTTGACGGATGGCCTGCTGCAGGAGCTGGTAGCGGTCCCGCTGATTGAACCACGCGGAGAGGCGGGCAGCGAGAGTTCCGCGCTGACCCAGAGAGACGACGGCGACCGGAGGCGTGCCGCTCTTCACGGACTCGTCGTACTCCTTCATCGAAGCTTCGTGCTGGGCGAGCTCGGCCTGAATCTCGACGCTTCGATCGCCGGAGATGCGGGCGAGGTCGCGCTGTGCGTCGCTCAATTCATCGGTGTCCAGACCAAGCTGGGCCTTGGCGACATCGAGATTGCCGCCGGCGAGGGCAGCGCCCTGCTTTGCGCTGGATTGGGCGGTGAGGCTGTCGACGAGAGCCTGATCCTGCTGGATGAGCTGGTGGAGCTGGGTGATGCGATTTGAGATATCCAGGGCCCGGCCGGTGAGGACGCGGTGCTGGGTATCCAGGTTGGCCAGGCGGAGTGCGCTGGCGAAGGCCTGATCGACGGCGTGATCAGCGAGGCGCTCGGCGTCGCGGGCAAACTCGGCCTCCTCCGCGGAGACGGCGAGGGCCGCGAGGGCCTGCGAGGTTTGCCAGGGACTGGTGTCGACGAGCTCCGCCTTGGCGCGATTTGGCCTGCCCTTGTTGAGGCTGGGCAGGAAGGGGAGATGCGTCATGGCGTCGCGCGTCGTCCAGGAGAACAGAAGGGAGACCGCGAGAAGAGCAGTGAGCACGATGATGGAGGTCATGCGCGCCTTGCCCAGCGGGTTGGCGGCTGATGCGGCTTCAGGCGCAGGGGAAGGATGAGGAGTCGCCATGGGTCTATTGTGACAGGAAAACGCTGGGGTGGGATGGCGGAGCCGGCGCGTGGAGCGCTGGGGGTGGGGTTGCGGGGCAAGCATTCTACGGCTGAGAATGCGCGTATGTCGATTGCGCGGCGGACGGTATTGGTTGCGATGTTGCTGTGGGGTGCGTGGCCGGCGGGACAGGCGCAGGGAGCCGGGACAACGAAGGCGGCTGCGGAGAGGGCACGGCTGGACCTGAACCGCGCAAGCGTGGAGGATCTGCTGAAGTTGCCGGGGATGACGCACACGTGGGCGGCGCGGATTGTGCGCTTCAGGCCCTACCGCGAGAAGAATGACCTGCTGGACCGCGGGATTTTGCCGGACGCGGTGTATGACCGGATCAAAGACTTTGTGGTCGTACACCGCGAGAAGGCGGGCAGCTAAAGCGGTTCCACAGTTGCTGTATCCCGAAGGAGCCAAGCTGAGTGGATTTTTCCTTAAGAAAAAGCCACCTTGAAAGAACGCCTGAAACGGTCACACATACTGTGGAGCCGCTCTAGCTGTGTGCCGCGGCGGCCTCAGGATTCACGCCGCCGCGCTTGAGCAGACGGCTGAGAATCACGTAGAGGACGGGAATAAAGAACAGGTTGAGGACGGTGGAGAGCAACATGCCGCCGACGATGGTGGTGCCGACGGAGCGGCGGCCGAGCGCGCCTGCGCCGGTGGCGAAGACGAGAGGCATGACGCCGAGGATGAAGGCGAAGGACGTCATGAGGATGGGGCGCAGTCGGAGTTCGGCAGCCTCAATGGCGGAGTCGGCGATGGAGCGGCCCTGGCGGCGCAGCTGCTCCGCGAACTCGACGATGAGGATGGAGTTCTTTGCGGAGAGGCCAATGAGCATGACGAGGCCGATCTGACAGTAGACGTCGTTGGAG
>JBAUTX010000067.1:0-18622 GCA_049582405.1 Occallatibacter sp.
TAGAAGTACTTCGCCGAAACGCGGTCGTTCTTGGTTGCATCGTAATCGAGCGCAAGGGTGGCCTGATCCGTTCTCAGCCGGGAGGTCCCGATCAAGACTACATTCGGCACACCATAGGTATAGGGCGCGCTTGTCTGAGCAGAAGGGATCAAATACTGTCCATCCGGAAGCTTGGCGTTAAACAGCGTAGAAGCGACCCCATCGATGGGGACAGTTCCGGTGCCGCCCCAAGACAGATCAGCAGCTTCCAGGCCGGGATTGCTCCTGTCATTGGTCAAGCCGCTGGGGACGGTCATCTCTGAGAGTCCCGTTCCGTTGTCCTCATAAATGCCGCGCTGGTACGCACCAAAGAAGAACAGCTTGTTTGATTTGAGGGGACCTCCGACCGTAATGCCCGAGTTCAAGCGACGAAGCCAGGGATTCACCTGCGATTTCGGGAACACGCCGATGCCGGCCTGCGTCAGTTGATAAGCCTGATTGAAAAAGTAAGGCGAGGCATTGAACAGGTTATTCGCGTAGGTGCCATAGAGCTGGCCGTGCCAGTTGTTCGTGCCGGTCGCAGTGTTCACGTCAATCTGTGCGCCGCTCGTGGCGCCCTGCTGTGCGTCGTACATTGAGGCGTTCACGCGCAGCTCTTGCATGAACTCCGGAGGAGGAGAAGGCAAGCTGTTACCGTTCGATCCGTAGACGGAGGTTCCCACGGAAAATGAGCCGCCAACGGTGGGAGCGCTGCCAATGTTGAAGTTGTAGCGTTGCGAACTGTCGCCGCTGGAGCTCTTGCCGTTGAAGAGATTTGTAGAATCCACGCCGTTGACCTGGAAGGTATTCGACGTATCGCGCTGGCCGTTGGCCCAGATCGGCTGATTGCCCAGGCCTGCGTTTGAATCAAGATTCGACAACAGCTCGGCATTCACACCTGGTGACAACACCGCGACCTGCGTAAAGCTGCCTGTTGCGAGCGGGGTCATGTCAATCTGCGCGGAGTCCAGCGTGTATCCGTTCGTCGCATCCGTGGCATTCAGAAGCGGATTCGCTGTCACCTCGACCGACTGCGATACCTGGCCCAACTTCATCGAAGCATTGACCGTGGTGGCGTGTGCTTCCTGCACCTGGACGCCCTTCAGCTCCAAGGTGTCAAAGCCCTCGTGCTCCACACGAACCATGTAACTGCCGATCGGCAGGTTGAAGATCTGGAAGAAGCCTGTACTTTGCGCGGTAGTGGTTCGGGTTAGATTGGTTGCGGAGTCGGTTACGGTCACGGATGCATCCGGGATCGCCGCACCTGACGGATCGAGCACGGTTCCGTTGATGGACCCTAAGGTTTGCTGGGCCGGTGCGTACACTGTACAGACGAACGCAGCCAAGCACAGAAGACTGAGCTGAACGACACTCCTCCAAAAGATTTGCTTCATTTTCTCCTCGCCGTGTGTGGCTCTGCGAGCCAACTCGTTTTTTGATTTTCATGAGGCAAGCGGCGGCCACACTCCAACAAGAGCTTGCCGTGGGGTTCTCAACACATCTGGTTCTACAGGTAGAAGACCGATATGGGGAGGGATCTGACGACTGACTTCAAGCTATTTGAATCTACCGATAGTTTCTGCCATGCCCGAGCAATTGCCCAAGCAAAAATTGGCTCAGACTTGTTTCTTAAAGAATAAACTTGTGGAAAAAGCGGCTGAAACCGCTTCAAGACGGAATCTTAACCTGGCATTCACGCTCGAAGAATCGGGATCAGCCGTGACCAGCGTTGGCCAAAGGCGATCAGCGCGTGCCGGATCGACCCCACTGCAGCCGTAAGCCCGCGCTGAAATTGACTGGGAGGCTCACGTAGCCAATGGGTGCGATGTGCTGATTATCGGTGAGATTTTCGGCAATTCCATAGATGCCGACCCACGACCTGAGTTGATAGCTTGCGCCGAGGTCGATTTTGGCATAGCCATAGTCCAGATTGCGATTCGGGAGCAGCAGGCTGTTGCCCCCATTGATGTCCGCCCCACCAAGGAAGTCCGAATCATCCGACCGGCTTGCGAAGGCAGTGTTCAGCAATGCTGCAAGCGCCTTGTGGGTGTACGTCGCCGAGATGAAGCCGGTATGGGGAGCTCGCCGAAATGGACGTGCGCCCTGCAACGGCGAATAGGTCCCGATTGGGATGCCGTTGTAGGTTGGTGGCGGACCCAGTAACGCGACATCGCTGTTGGCAAAGCTGCGCTGCACCACGGCATCCAGGTAGGTGTAGCCTCCGCGCAGAAAAATACTCGCACCAAGCCCGCCTTCCACTGTCGTCTCCACACCCAATGCGCGATAAGCTTCAGTATTCAGGCTCAGCTCGTACGCGCCGTTTGCCTGAAGAAATTGCGCGAGCTGATCTTGCTCGGATGGAGTCAAGTTGGGCAGAAGCTGCGGCACCAGGTCGGCACCCACGTACTCAATCTGGCGGCCAAACTCGTTATGGAAAAAGCTGGTACGGAAGATGAGACGCTGCGTGAAGAATGATTGCTCGACTCCGCCCTCATAGGTGCGCGTGGTCGGTGCCGCGAGCGGCCCAATGTTCAATTGCTGGATGGTCGCCTGGCCGCCGTTCATCGCAAGGAAGTTATAGAGCGAATAGAACTGGTCGGTCAGCGATGGCTCGCGCACCGCATCGCCGAAGTTGAATAGCACACGCGTCCCGCTGAAAATGCCGCTGCGTGGCTTCATCGCATACACGGAGAGTCCTGCGCGCGGCGTGGTCTGCGTGCCAAAAAGCGAATAATGCTCCAGGTCCCCGCCGAGCGTGTAGAAGAACCGATTCCTGAAGTCGCCATGCACCGCAACGCGATAGTCGTAATTTGTCCGGTCCACGGGCGTGAAATACGAGCTTCCCGGCTTGGCGCCGCGCTCGTCCTCAAACTGGAAACCAATGAGTCCCACGACGTGCGGCGTAAACGTGTAATCACCTTGATAGGTGAGGGCGTCGCGATTCGATACGAGCTGATAGCCCTGCGGATAGGTTCCCGCATAATCCATCAACGCACGGCCCGTGACAGAGTAGCCATTCGCACCGGCAATCGTGACCACGTTGCCAAAGCTGTTGCCAAAGGCATCAAACACACCTGAACCGCTCTGCGACCAAAGGGTGTACTGCTCTCGCTTGCGCGTCAGACCGTAGCGCACCGTGTTATGAAAGTCCGCGGTCGTCTGGTTCTCGATCGATCCGCTGAGGAATAAGTTCTGGTCCTTCTGCGTCGCGTTGTCTGCGATTCCGTAAAAGGCAAATGCACCTGGCACCCCTGTGGCATCGACGTTATAGTGCACCGTGCCACGAATCTGCGTGGAGCCGCTAGGCTGCCAGCCAAAGTTACCCGCCGTGGCTGCTACGTGAAACGGATCGTTGGGGAGATTATTCTCCGTTTGCAGCCAACTGAACTCGCCCAGATAATCGAGCTTATTGTGCGCACCAGCGAGCTCCAGGTCTTCGTGCGAAGTTGAGAAGTTGCCTGCATCCCCGTGGAACATGAGCGAAGGAAAGCTCGTTGTTCCCCTTGGCGTCGTCAGGCTTACAACACCGCTGGCCGCATCCGCACCGTAGAGGCTGGAGTTGGGCCCACGATAGACTTCTGTCTGTTCAAGCGCTGTTGTGGTCAATGGCCCGAAGTCGAATCTCCCACCTAAATCACCCGCATCCGCGCCGTCCACGAGAATCTTGTTCGCATCCGAGTCTCCCCCACGAATAAAGAGAGAGGTCTGCGCACCGCGTTGGCCAGATTGCACCACGAACGTGCCGGGCATGATCCGCATAGAACTCACCAGGTCCGACCGAAGACTCAATTCGCTCGGACCCAGCACCGTGGTCGCCGCGCTGGTCTGCGCCTGTGGCGTAGGTGTGCCCGTCGCTGTCACCACAATGGACTGACGGACCCACTCCGGCTCAAGCACCAGGCCTCGCTCGATCTGATCGAGCCGGCCAGCATAGAACACTGGCGTCTCAAGCTGGCGAAAAGTTGGCGCCGAAATAAGAAGATAGAAGCGGCCGACGGTACCGGTATCCATTTCAAAACTGCCGTCGGGCCCAGAGACAGCAGAAACAACTATGGTCCCGTTGTGAATGAGGACCACCTTGGCGCCGCGTACCTTGGCACCAGAGGGGTCCGTCACGACACCATGAATCGTGGCCGAGACCAGGGAGATGGGAAGGCAAAAAAGCAGAATTGCAGGAACAAAGCGTGCAGACAAGGCGCGCATGAGACGAGGCACTGGCATCCAAAGCTCCTTCGTTCCCCTCGGAACGCAAGCGGGTCATAAGCACCGAGGACCGGTCTCCTGACTTGCGCCTCGATCAGTTCCCTTCCCAGCGACGGCGTCCACGAGCCCGTCTCCAGTGGTTTCCTTGCTCTTAACGGAAGCTTCGCAAGAGCTGTGCTGATCTTCTGGTTCGGCCCATCATGCGGTCGAGACCAGTGCGCTCACAGTTGCGGGGCAGTGGCGGAATTGCACCGCCTTCCCGAACATCCTGGCGACTAGCGTGGTAGGTCTTCGCTGCGGAACGAATCGGCAGCAATGATGTCATGGAAGCAATTTCCATGACATGAATAAGTGTAGACACGGGAACCAGTTGAGTCAAAAGAGGAAAGAATGCTCTTTCCGTATCCGCAACAAATTTTCCGGGCTGATGGAACAGTGGTGACCCCGGGAAGATTCGAACTTCCGACACGCAGTTTAGGAAACTGCTGCTCTATCCACCTGAGCTACGGGGCCACGGATTGCGCCACTTACGAGAGAACCTGCCATGTCGGCATGGGCAATCCCTCTATCTGCATGGTAGCACCTGGCGAATTACGAGTGCGCAGGTGGCAGCCATGCCGGGCGCAAGCTTCCTTGCATCAGTCTTGCCAGGACCTGAATCTGGGCGCAGAGTGACGTGACTGGACCTACCTCGCGCTGGCGCCGGCTGGAATTACTGCCGGACCTGTCGCTTCAAGGCGCGAGTGATGGGCCCAGAGCCCCAGCCCTGGGTTGGCGATGAAGAAGATCTCTTCACCATCGACGGTGTTGTACCCGTGGATGAGTTTGTCCGGGTCAAAGCGCTTCAACATTGCGTTGAGGTCACCATAGGCAAAGCCAACGCGCTCCACTTCATCCTTGCTCAAATGGCCCGGGCACCACGTGATCTTGAAACGTCCTTCTGCGGAGCCATGAATCAGGTGTGCGGCGGCGCTCAATTCGTTCGCCAGGTCGGCATTGGCCTCCACTGCCGCTAGCGTGGCCGGTGTCCCGCGGTAGCCGTACTTGCGAATCAGGCCGTCGATCGTCTTGTCCTCGCCGAACTCCCGGACCGCCGGCGCCAGCACAATCAGCTCTCCTCCATCAGCCAGGGCCATCCGTGTGCGATAGACCGCCTTATTACCCAGCCACGTGGAATGAAACTCATGCGGATCCAGGTAAACTACAGCTTTTTGAAGCGGCTCCGCAACCATCTCAAAGTTGACCTTCAGGCTCAGCTCTGCGGCGCGATGGAAGCACTCCACATCATCCCCGATGTACAGCCCACGCACGGCGAGTTCGCCGTCAGCACGGCGGCCTACCACCGTCAGCACATACACAATCGGCAATTGCCGAAGAAAATGATCGGAGGCGTAGTTGAGCACCGCACGCACGGGATTGTCGGCGCGGCCCATGATGCGCTCCATTCCGTACACGGCGCCGAGATAGTGGCTGCGGTTGATGCCATCGCGGCCCCCCGTGCCCACGAGAATGTTCTTGTTGTAGTTGGCCATCCCGATCACTTCATGCGGCACCACCTGGCCAATCGACAAAATCAGATCGAATCCACCTTGGGAAATGAGCCGGTTCACCTGTGCCGGCCAGGCAAATCTCAGCTTGCCTTCCGATTGCTCGTGAATGAACTCGGCGGGTACTTCACCGATGGTCTCAATATCGGTGCGCCAGTTGTGGACGCGGAAGAGACGCTGCGGCATGTCGCCGAACATGCTGGTGAGTTGCTCCGGGGCCATGGCAGAGTGCGTACCCAGCGCGGGTAGGACCGCCTGCAACCGATCGCCGTAATATTTCCAGGCCATGTTGGTCAGTGCGCCTGCCTGCGAGTGCGCCCGAGTCAGGTCCGGTGGCACTGCGAGGACGCGCTGACGCGTGCCAATCCTGGCGAGGCTGCTCACGAGCAGATCATTGAGCTGACTGAGAGAGAATTCAGATTCGGCGCTGCCGACTGCGCAGTAGAGACTCATGCCATCAGATTACTCCCGTTGACGGTGACTCACCACTTACGCACCACTCCCATGCGCCGACTGCATCCGGCATCTTCGCAACGGCTCCGCTTCAGGGATTCTCCATGCTAGACTTCCCCTGCATCGCCACGCGCAATTTTCCAGAGCCATGAACCAGGGTCGGGAACCTGCGCGCGAGTTCCATCACTCCACGCAGATGCCGGAGATTGACATGCAGATCGACAAGATCATCTCGAGTGCCTCAGCACCCCTCAGCCGTCGCCGCTTTCTGCAGTCTGCGGGAGCGGCTTTTGCAGTCTCCGCGACTCAGTCGGCACGCGCTGGCCGAGCGGCTGCATCCGACCGGATTACCATCGGCGTCATCGGCTGGGGCATGATGGGCCCGGCAAACACGAAATCGTTTCTCTCCTTCAACGACTGCCAGGTCGTAGCCGCCTGTGACATTCACTCTGGCCACCTGCAGGCTGCAGTCGACGCCGTCAACAACCACTATGGAAACAAAGATTGCCGCGCCTATCACGACTACCGCGAGATGATTGCGCGCGACGATATCGACGCCATCATGATCGCCGTACCCGACCATTGGCATGCCCTCATCGCAACCGAGGCCGCCGCGCGCAAAAAGGATATCTATGGCGAAAAGCCCCTGGCGCGCACCATCGCCGAGCAGCAAGCCATTGTTCGCGCCGTTCAGCAGAACAAGATCATCTGGCAGACGGGCTCCTGGCAGCGCTCCCTCGCACAATTCCACAAAGCGGCAGAGATTGTACGCAACGGCCTGATTGGCAACGTCACGCATGTCGAGGTGGGCCTCCCCGGCGCCCCGCACGATTTCCCTGGCACCGTGCCCGCCCTGCTCCAACGGCTCGCGGACCTCCCGGAAAAGATCACAAGCCCGGCACAGATTGTCCCCGGCACAGCGGCCTGGAAGATTGCGGTGACAAATCCGCCGCCCGAGCTCGACTATGAGACATGGATTGGCCCCTCAAAGATGGAGCCATACATTGACCAGCGCGTTTACCAGAACTGGAGATGGAATTACAACACGGGTGGGGGCCAGTTGCTGGACTGGATCGGCCATCACGGCGACATCGCACACTGGGGCCTGGGCTTCGATGCGACCGGGCCCTCCGAAGTGGAAGGTCACGGAGAATTTCCGCAATCGGACGCGGTCTGGAACACTGCAACGAAGTACACCATCGAATGTCTCTATCGAAAAGAAGTGACCGGCTATTCGACTGATGTACATATGACGATCGCAGGCGGCTCGCCGGCTATTGCCATGGGCACAAAGTGGATTGGCAGCGACGGATGGGTCTGGGTGGACCGGAGCGGCTTTGACGCGTCCAACCCGGCATGGGTCAAGGAAACCTCTCTTCCCGACAGCGAACGCAGGATCCGGCTCTACGAATCCACCGAGCACCGCAGAAATTTTCTCGATTGCGTGAAGTCACGCAAGCCGACCATCGCACCTGTGGAGACGGCACATCACTCCACCATCCCCGGCCACCTGGGCCTCATTTCAATGCTCGTGGGACGAAAGCTCCGCTGGGATGTTGCGAAAGAGGTCATCCTGAACGACCCTGAGGCCAGTGCGCTGCTCACGCGTACCTATCGCGCGCCCTACAAGCTCGTTTAATTCGTTTGCATGGGCTAAAGCGGCGTGACGAATTTACTGTTCCCGGCGCGCGCTACTCGTATCGCAGCGCCTCGATTGGATCTAGGTTCGCTGCACGCATGGCGGGAATCATGCCGCTGACCAGTCCAGTGAGCGCGAGGATCACTGTCGCCATAAGCAGCGAAATTGGCGAAATTTTCAGATATATATCCGCACCCTCTGCATGGAGAGCCAACGCGCTGTAGAACGGGATGCGACCCACGAGCACCGAGACGAGATAGGCCAGCAGAATTCCCCCCATGCCGCCCACGCCGGTGATCACAAAGGCCTCTGCAAGAAATTGCAACAGGATATGACGCTTCTGCGCACCCAGGGCCTTTTCCACGCCAATCTCGCGCGTTCTCTGCTGCACGGCCACGAGCATGATGTTCATCAATCCGATTCCAGCAATGCCCAGCGTGAGTGCGCCGACCAACGATAGGAGAACCTGCAAGGCAAGCGAAAGAATGCGGAACTGATGTAACTGCGTCATCAGGTTCGCAACATAAATGGCGTTGTGGTCTGACGATCGAAAGTGATGCGCCGCGCCAAGCGTCTCGCGGACGCTCCTTTCCGCCATCTGGTGATCGCCTCGATAGTTAAACCAGATCCCATCAAGATACTTCGTGTCCTTGATGTCACTCATTGTGCTGAAGGGAACATAGATCTGGCGATTACGATTATTGTCTTCGCCGCCCTCTTGCATCTTGGGGGCGAGTACGCCCACGATCTTGAACAAGACGCCATTCAGCCGGATGGTCTCACCGATTGCCCATCCGCCCGAAAAGAGCTTTGTCTTCGACTCTGAGCCAATCACGCACACATGCGCCCGCTGCTGTTCTTCCTGGCCATTGAAGAATCGGCCCTGTTCCGTGTCCAGCTTCCAGATATCCTGAAAGACCGGCATCACCCCATTGACCGTCCAGGTATAGGTGTGGAGATCATTTTGTACCGGCACATCTTTCCACACGGCAGGAGAGAGGTGGTTGATTCCCGGCACACTCGCAGTCATCCGGTCCAGGTCGTCCTCTGTAAACCGAACCTGCGCGCCTGCTTTCTCGCCGCCTGCCTGTTCACTGGTGCGCCCCGGAAAGACCCCGATGATATTGGTGCCCCATTGAGCGAAGATGGCTTCGATCGCGCGGCTGAAGCCAGCTCCGTACGCGAGCAGCAACACAACCGTCGCGATGCCCCATGCCATCCCAATCATCGTAATGGCCGTGCGGCGGCGGTTATAAACCATTGCCTCCCAGGCCTGGCCCCAGATGTCCTTGAACATGACAGCCTTTCCTACTCTCTGCGCAGCGCTTCGATCGGATCCATCTGCGCAGCTTTGCTTGCCGGATACAGGCCGGCAGCCACCCCGCTCAAGACCAGCGATCCCAGCGCCAGGGCCGCCGACCATGGCACCAGCCGCGGCGGATCCCAGCCCGGCATCTTGTCCGTGAGAGCCATTTGCAGGAGCGCCATGAACCCCGCCGACATCGCAATGCCAATCATGCCGCTGATTCCCGTCAGCAGCAGTCCCTCCCAGAAGAACTGCGACAGGATGCTGCGGCGGGTAGCGCCAAGCGCCTTGAGGAGACCAATCTCACTGGTGCGCTCGGTGACAGAAACGAGCATGATGTTGATGATGCCGACTGCGCCAAGGCCCAGTGTGACGATTCCCACGCCGCCGAGGAAGATGTCCATCGCCGTGAAGATGGCGCCGATCATCTTCATCTCTGCAAGCGTATTCCACTCCTGAAATGCGTCATTCATAGAAGGATCAAAGCCATGTCGCTCCGCGATGACGCGATGCACTGCAGCGACCGCAGCGGTTGCGTCACCCGGCTTCGATGGCTGGTACTGGATCGACGTCAGGGCATCCTCAGGGATGTTCTCGCCTTTCAGCGGGAACAGCTCCTGCATTGTGCTCACCGGGAGGTAGACCTTCTGGTCATCGAAGTCATTGTCTCCGCGGCTGATCTTTTGCACAGAACCCACGACTATAAACGAGGTTCCATTGATGGTGATGGTCTCACCCACCATTGGACGTCCATTGAACAGCAACACCGCCGCCTTGGAGCCCAGCACCGCGACCCGGCGCCGGTCCGCACCATCAGCGGCGCTGATAAAGCGCCCCGTAGCCATGGGGATATAACGGACGACCGTGTAATTGGGCAGAACGCCCATCACGTGGCTCGACGTGTTCGCCCACTGGCTCACTTCGTAGAGATCGTTACGGGCCAACTCCACAGTCACCGCTCGCAGCTCTGGCAAATGACTGACTGCGACTTCATCGCGCATCGTGAGCTGGTAAGGCCGCATCCCGGTGTGTTGATTGGCAACGGCTGGAATCGTCCCGTTCCACATCATCACCAGGTCATTGCCTAGCTTCATCAGGTTGCGTCGTTGGCCGGAACGAAATCCTTCACCCAACCCAACCAGCACAAGGAGCGAGCCCACCCCCCACGCAATGCCAAACATGGTGAGGAAGCTTCGCAGCTTGTTCGCCGCAATGGCTCTGAAGACCTGCCCGAGAGTGTCTGCGAAGCTCTGCATAACGATTGGACGTCCTCAGCGTGAAGTGGCAGCAACAAAAACCGCCGCTCTGCATCGAGCGACTGCAATCGAATACGCAAAAAAGGGGGAGGGAGTTCCAGGCGGGGCCGCAGACCGACCACGGAAAAGAACAGGGGCCCGGCGGAAGGAGTGCCGGGCCCCAATGCAGCTGATGCGCAGACGCTTACTTCAGCGAGTAGACAACCTTCAACTCGCTGTCGACGAGGCTCTGCGGCAGTGGAGCATAGGAGAGCGCAGACACTTCGCTCTCGCCGAACTTCAGGATCCAGCTCAGCATGTCCTTGAGCACGGCGCGGTTCGCGGGATTGCCAGCGGATTCGGGAATCAGCAGGTAGGTGAAGCTCGAAATGGGATACGCATTTGCGCCCGGTGCATTGGTGATGGAGACGCGGAAGTCGGCGGGCATGGCTTTGATGCTGCCAGCCGCTTCAGTCACACCGGCGATGGACGCCTTCACCCAGTTGCCGGCCGCATTGCGGATGGAACCAAAGCTGATGTTGTTCTGAAGCGCATAAATCAGCTCAACATAGCCAATCGCGCCGGGGAGCTGCCGAACCAGTCCAGCGACACCTTCATTACCCTTGCCACCTACGCCGACGGGCCAGCTGGGAGCAGTCCCCTTCCCAGGGCCAGTTGCCCAATCCTTGCTGACCTTGCTCAGATAATCCGTCCAGATAAAGCTGGTTCCAGAACCATCCGAGCGATGCACGACGATGATCTTCTGGTCGGGCAGGTGCGCTCCGGGATTGTCCTTGGCGATGCGCGCATCATTCCAGTTGTTGATACGACCGAGATAGATGTCTGCCAGGACATCCGGGCTGAATCGGAGTTCGCCTGCACCCGGCACGTTGTAGACCGGCACAACTGCACCAAGGACGGTGGGCAGATGGATCAGCTTAACCTTGGAGGACGCCAGCATTTCATCCGTCATTGGCATATCAGAAGCACCAAAGTCAACCAAACCCTTGGTGACCTGTGCGATGCCTCCACCGGAGCCAATGGATGCGTAATTTACCTGCACGCCCGGATGAGCATTGCTGTACTCGGTGAACCACTTGGAGTAGATGGGATACGGAAATGTTGCGCCCGCTCCGGTCAACTTCTGGGCCTGCGCAGCACTAAGGGCCACAACGAACAAGCCTACGGCGAACAAGGTTTTTTTCACGAGTAACTCCCCTGCAGATTTACAAACAGCTCTATTTTCAGGGAACAATGTTACGGACGTTTGAACGAAACCGGGAATTTGAGCATCTTTTAGCGTGCGATCAACGCAAACTGCGCTCCCTAGGCCTCTGTCTTTGCCGGCTGCGGCGCCGGTTCCTGCTTAGGCTGGGCCTGAGGCGCAAACGGCAACGTAAAATGAAACGCCGCGCCGGAGCCCAATTCACTCTCAACCCAGATCCGGCCTCCATGCGCCTCCACAATATGCTTTACGATCGCGAGGCCCAGCCCAGTGCCGCCGGACTCACGGGAACGCGCCTTGTCGACGCGATAGAAGCGCTCAAATATGCGGTCCAGGTGATCCGACGCAATCCCTGGGCCAAAGTCCTGAACCCAGAACTCGACACCCGCGTCGGACTGTCGCGCACCCACCATGATCCTCTTCCCGGATTTGCCGTACTTGACGGCGTTCTCAATGAGATTGCCGAACACCTGGTTCATCGCATCGGGATCTGCCAACACGCAGGCATCCGGCGCCCCTTCTGATTCCAGCTCAATCCCTGAGTCCACAACAATGCCGCCCAGCGATTCAATCGCATCCTGCACTAACGCAGACGCGCGCGTGGACTGTGCCGCAAGCTTGTAGTCGGGCGCTTCCACGCTGGCAAGCGCGAGCAGGTCTTCCGTCAGGCGGCTCATCCGGCTTGCGTTCTTCTGAATGATGCCTAGAAACTCGCGCGTAGTCTCCGGACTGGGCTTCGGATCTTCAATGAGTGTCTCCACATAGCCCTGGATGGATGTAAGAGGCGTGCGCAATTCGTGGCTTACGTTCGCGATAAAGTCGCGGCGGGATTTCTCAGCAGCCTCGATCCGCGTCACATCATGTAACACAGCCAGTGCGCCGCCAGAGGGCAGGGGCGCAGCGTTAATCTCCAGTGTGCGACCGGGCGACAACGAACTCGACCGGCCAAAGCGCACCTCGCGACTCTCTATTGCGCCATGCACACAGGCCAGCAGTTCCGGATCCCGCACAGAATGAACCAGGGGACGACCCACGCGAATCTCCGAACCAACGATGCGCTGCATCACGGCATTCGACCATCGCACCTGACCTTCGGCCGTCACCGCGACGACTGCCTCCTGCATGGAGTCGAGCATCGTTGCCAGTTCATGGCGGCGACTCTCGATCTCAGCGAAGTTGCTGTCGAGTCGCTCTGCCGTCTGGTTCAGTGCCGATTCCATGGCGGAAAGCTCGTCTCCACCCCGCGGGCTCAGCCGCGCCGAAAACTCTCCCTGCGCGATGTGACGGGCAAAGTCCACAACCCGCTGTAACCGGGCAGTCACACCGCCAGCCGCCCAGGCCGCCAAAGGAAGCGCAACGATGAGCGCGAGCAACCCGGACCACAGCGCCTCGCGACCGAGACGATGCAGCGTCTCCGCAGGCATGTGCTCCATGAAGTGACGGAGGATCAACTCCATGGCCACAGTCTGAAAGACGAGGAGCAGGACGAAAAGCCCCAGCAGTTTAGAGAATACTTTGCGGGTCAAGAGAAACCGTCCCATCCGCCCCGAGGCGGGGTGTACATACGCAAATTCCGCAGTTACTCGCCCTTCGGAATCTCGAAACGGTAGCCGGCACCACGCACAGTTTTCAGATAGCGCGGATTTTCCGGGTCTACCTCAATCTTCTCACGGATACGGCGCACATAAACATCCACGGAGCGCGGCGTAACAAAGCGCGCGTCACCCCAAACCGCATCGAGGAGATGATCTCGACTGAAGACGCGGCCGGGATGACGCGCCAGATAGTCAAGAAGGCGAAACTCGGTCGCGGTGGTCGTCGTAAGCTCGCCGCGCACGCGAAGCTGCATGGCATTGGCATCAATCACCACATCTTCAAAGCTGATGACAGCGGGCGTGGTAGGTCGCTCGAAGCGGCGCAGCACAGCCTTCACGCGCGCCACGAGCTCCCGCGTAGCAAATGGCTTGGTGATGTAATCATCTGCGCCCAGTTCAAGGCCGAGGACACGATCGTTTTCTCCCGCCCGCGCCGTCAGAAAAATGATCGGCACTGTGGATAGGCCAGTGTGGCCCCGTAACCTGCGGCAGACATCTAATCCATCGCCGCCGGGCACCATGATGTCCAGCAAAAACAGAGCCGGTGGCTGCCGCTCTGCGTCGGGAATCAGGTTGGTGGGAGTGTGAAATAGCCGAACGGTAAAACCAGCGGCCTCAAGATGATGCTGAACAAGCCGCGCGATGTCGGTGTCATCTTCGAGTACAAAAATGGTCTGGCTCAACCCACACATCCTTGCCCGGCAGCCTTTTGGAATCAGACACGTAGACCACACGGGATCATCAACAGAGTAATGCAGTCAGGCAAATAAATTGCAAACACTGTGTGAATTTGATTGACCCCGCCAACACCTGGCTTCTGCCGCCGATCCTTCGGCCATCTTCTTTTTTTACTTGACCTTGGATAAGAATCTCTGCAAGACTCCGTAGTCGCTGATGGCACAGTTGTCGAGGTTGCGGCGTGTCATCCTGCCGCGATGGACTGCATCGCTGCCCGCCTCACCGATTGCCTGGCGCTTTTCCAGAACTGCATTCATCAGGTAGGAGGAACCATGAAAAAATATCTCGCTGAACTGGTTGGTACCTTCATTCTGGTTCTCTTCGGCTGCGGCACGGCCGTAGTGGCCGGAGACAAGGTTGGTATCGTTGGCATTGCATTTGCCTTTGGCTTTGCACTGATCGGCGCTGCATACGGCATTGGACCCATCTCAGGCTGCCACATCAATCCCGCCGTCAGCCTGGGCGTCTGGGCAGCAGGACGCATGTCTGTCAAAGACATGGTTGGCTACTGGGTCGGTCAGTTCCTCGGCGGCATCCTCGCAGCCTGGGTGCTCTCCATCATCATCAGCGGGGTTGGCGGTGGCTACAACATCGGTGCCAGCGGCCTGGGTCAGGATGGATGGGGGCCGGGCTATCAGGGCGGCTACAGTGTCACCTCAGCAATCGTCTTTGAGTTCGTGGCAACTCTGATCTTTGTGATCGTAATCCTTGGTTCCACGCAGAAAAGCGCTCCGGGGGGATTTGCAGGGCTCGCCATCGGCATCACGCTCGTGGTGATTCATATCTTTGGCATTCATATCACGGGAGTCAGCGTGAATCCGGCTCGCAGCTTTGGGCCCGCACTGCTCGTGGGCGGCAAGGCACTTGAGCAGGTCTGGCTTTTCCTGGTGGTGCCGAGCGTGGCCGGCCTCGCCGCAGGACTGCTCTTCAAAACCAAGGCTCTCGAAACCGAGTAGAGATCCAGCTCTCCGTGCGGGGCTGAGGTCGACCAGATACCACCCAGTACCGTTCGTCTGTGTCCATGCGGCCCGGATGAAGCCGCTTCAGGTGCGACCCAATGTTCAGATCGACTGCACTGGAAGCAGCGTCAGATCATCGACAAGGCCAATTTCCTTTTGCACGAATGGCTCGCCGTAACGAACGCCCGCCAGCAAACCATAATGTCGCGCCTCGGCGAATGTGCGCTCTCGGATCTCGTCTTCGGGAACAAAGAGCCCGCTGCCGGTCTGCTGCTGTGCGTATTGCGACTTATAAGCCATCAACGCTGCATGCCTTTGTTCAATGAAGGGCGTAATGTCCACCACGAAGCTCGGTCGTACATCGGCGTAGAGGCTGGCATACACGATCTTGAATGGGCGATGGGGCGGGTTGCCTGTTTCGACTTTCTGAAGACCTGCCAAGAAGCAGGCTTCGTAGCCCAAAGTCCCGGTGGTCGCGTGATCCGGATGGCGGGCCTGCCAGTAGGGCAAGATGACAACGCGCGGACGCAATTCACGCAGGACACGGACAATGCTGACCCGGTTTTCAAACGTGTTCGCAACGGCGCCGTCGGGCAGGTCCAGCGCCTGCCTCCAATGCACGCCTAAAAGCTGGGCAGCTTCTGCGGCCTCAGCGGCGCGCTGCTGCGCAGAACCACGCGTACCCGCCTCGCCCTGGGTGAGGTCCAGAATCGAGGTTCGCAAACCTCTTGCCGCCATGCGAAGGAGCGTTCCGCCGCATGTCTGCTCGACGTCATCGCGATGAGCTGCGACGGCCAGCACATCTGTCGCATGCATCTCGGCGTCGGCCATGTAAGTCAATACACAGTGTTATTGGCGTCTGTCGTGCCGTCCATGTAGGCCACGTCATACGCTGTGCCCGTTACGGTCACATACTGGTTATTGATCGCATTCCCATCTCGCGTGCTGTAGATGTAGACCTGCCCGCCCTGCGCAACATACACCTTGTGGAGGCCTTCGACGTCAGCAATTCCGGTGAGATCTCCGAGATAGGGCTCAATCATGGTCACACTATTTGTGGACGTGTTGTACATAGTAAGACAGCCGTAAGGCAGACCCTTGGCAAAGCGCTCACCATTGTTGCACTTGGTCATGCCAATCCACAACGTGTTGTCATCTGCCAAGATCATCCGGCTTACGCCGCCTGGCAATCCGTCGCTGATGGGTGTCGGGCTACCGGCAGTATCGTTGAGCAGATTCACCACCGTAAGATTGCCGGTAAACAAGCCATCCGGTTGCAGTTGCTGTCCCACCACGTACATCGTGGACCCGACCACAAGCGCATTACTTGCGCCGCCTGGAAGCTGGATCAATGATAACGAACCTGTCTTTGGGAGTTGGCCGGACTGCTGACCCACCTGGAAGACGAGTGGACCCGCTGGAAGCGGGGTCAAAGACGAAGCCGTGCCTCCGCATTCCGGTCCGCAGTTCAGGATATAGGCTGTTCCGCCATCCGGCGAGAAGACCGCCTTGATGGGCCGGTCAAACGTCAACGGTGCCCCATAGTAATTACCCGTTGCATCCAGACTGTCCGGACTTTGTGCCTGAAGCAGGCACCAGAGAGGCGCATTCTGCGGCTCGCAATCCACTGCCGCCTTGGGCCAGTTGGCCGGCCCGCCTGAGTATGAAATGGTCTGCGACGCAGTGAGTTCGCGTGCGTAATACAAGTAATCCGAATTCTGGACAAACGCGAGTGCAACTGTGCCGCCTGGATTCACGCTCACCCGGTACACACCCGGGAGGCTCAGGCTTGCCAGCTGGCCCTTCACCCGATCAATCGCTGTAACCACATGAGCCTGCTGGTTCGCAGCAAACACATAGCCTTGGCTGCGCGAGGTGAACACGCTGGCTGACGCGCCATTCAGGCCGGCCGCAGACCCGTTTGTGCCCTCTTTGGCGTAGTCAATATAGGTCAGGCTACCATCGCCCGAACCATACACAGCCCCAAGCTGCTCCTCCGGCATGTTCTGGATGCTGACAGGCAGCGCACCCGAGTATCCCGTAACGGAATAGGTCTTGTTGATATTGTTGTAGGCGTAGCGAATGTCATAATACGAATCCACGAACTCCAGCGCTCCTCGGGTGAAAGAGCTGGGATTCTGGACTGCGATCAACACCCGGTGAAGCAAACCGCTTGGCGGCAATACACGGCCCGCGAAATAGGTTGTGGTACCACACCCTGCCAGAACAATTGCTACCGCCAACGAACCAGCGGCGCTCAACCATAGACTTCTCTTCTTCAAAATCCCTTACCTCGACAGAGCGTGCGGAGCGTTCCGCCGCCTTTGGGTCAACACGCGAGCCAGCGGTTGCAGCTTTTCAGGCTGGCAAGGTGCCCGCCTGCAATGGATGCCTGCATCCCTATAGACTCTCGAAGTATAACAAAGCCGCCTGCACTTCCGGCGGTGCGACAGGGTGGCGAATCCGCGGGTGTTGAAGCGAGGAAGACTAGGCCCTGACCGCTGGTTTGACGAGGCCGGCAGAAATCAGGAAGTCAAGCCGTTGACGGCCGCGCGTGGCCACACTTCCGCCTGCGCAACCGCGGTCTCAATGCGATAGCATGTCAACAGAATGCCGCAAATCAGTGACATCCTTGCCAACCAACCCCTGCTCGCCGATGGCGCGATGGGCACTGTGCTGTATTCCCGCGGAATCTTCATCCATCGCTGCTATGACGAGTTGAATTTGTCTGATCCCGCGCTGATTATGGCCGTCCACGAGGAGTACCTCCAGGCCGGCGCTCAGATCCTGGAATCAAACACGTTCGGCGCAAATCGCTTCCGGCTCTCGCGCTATGGGCTGGGCGGCAAGGTCGCTGAAATCAATACAGCAGGCGTCCGAATCGCGCGTGAAGCCGTCGCGCACCTCAGGGAAAAGCAGGCTTGCGATGCGTGGGTCGCCGGCTCCGTGGGGCCTCTTGGAGTGCGACTGGAGCCGCTTGGCAAAACCGGCCTTGAAGAGGCTCGCGCCGCTTTTGCCGAGCAAATACGCGCTCTGGCCGAAGCGGGCGCGGACCTGCTCATCATTGAAACCATGCCCGCTTTGAACGAGGCCCGCGAGGCTTTGCTGGCGGCAGAGGAAACTGCGCCCCAACTTCCCGTGCTGGTCATGGTTACGGTGGATGACGAGAGCAATTGCCTGGATGGATCTTCCGCCCAGCATGCTGCCACGCTCCTCACGGAGTGGGGCGCAGGCGCGGTTGGGGTCAACTGCTCCACGGGCCCTTCAGCCGTGCTCACCGCCATTGAGGCCATGCGTGCCGCCACCAGGCTGCCAATCGCGGCCATGCCGAACGCGGGGATGCCGCGTGAAGTGGAGGGCCGAAACATCTACCTCTGCTCTCCGGAATACATGGCCAGCTTTGCGCGCAAGGCCATTGCAGCAGGTGCGCAGATTGTAGGCGGCTGCTGCGGCACCACGCCCAACCACATTCGCGCCATGCGCACCGCCATGCGGGCGATTGAAGCGCAAGCCCGCGTCACCGAGGGCAGCGTTCCTGAAGAACTGCCGCGCAAGACGCCGCCTGCACCACTGGGACAGCGCTCACGGCTCGGCTCGCTCATCGAGCAAGGCAAGTTCGTCACTCTCGTTGAGATGATTCCGCCCAAAGGCATCGACTGCTCCGGGGAGATCGAGGGCGCACAAGTCCTCGCGCAGCTCGGGGT
>JBAUTX010000068.1:0-2918 GCA_049582405.1 Occallatibacter sp.
TCTTCATCGCTGGACTCATCCAAAGGCTCCTCAGGAAGGCTGGCGAGCCCCAGGGCGTTCGCAGCGGTCACTTCAAAAGGGATGATTTCATGTACGTTCGACTGTCATCGAGCTTGCGTTTTGACCAGAGTCTAACAAATCCCTGTGCCGCGTAGAATTCTCCGGATGATTCGGCGTGCGAGCGGTTAGTCGGCAATGCTTCGCCTAGCCATCAGGAAACACTCTGAAACCGGCAGAGTGCACTGCATTGGCCAATCAGCCACCTGAACGACCAAAACAGAGCTTGAGGCAGCAAACCACTCGATCCGACAGTCTCATCTGTGAATCCACGCAGCCCGCGGGCCGCGCTTCCGCGGCCCTAGCCCCACTCACTGCACCGGCGGCATCAGGTACATCTCAAACTGCGCCAGGATGCGGTTATAGAGATGCGTCCGCACATCCGGTCCTTGAATCGAGTGCGTCTTGCGCGGATAGAGCTGCAGGTCATACGGCTTCTCCGCCTCAATCAGCGCCTGGATGAACTGGATCGAGTTCTCCATGTGCACATTGTCATCGCCCGTCCCGTGCACCAGCAGCAGCCGCCCGTGCAGCTTCGCCACTGAGTTCACCACCGAAAAGTCCTTGTACCCCTCCGAAAAATCCGCGGGCAAACTCATATACCGCTCCGTGTAGATGGAGTCGTAGTTGCGCCAGTCCGTCACCGGCGCCACGCTCACCCCCGCGCGGAAGCGGTCCGAGTGCGTCATCGCATACAGCGTGAACGTCCCGCCCCAGCTCCAGCCCCACCAGCCCAGCCGCTTCGCATCCAGTTGCGGATACTTCGCCAGCGCCGCATCCACCACCGTCAGTTGATCCTCCAGCTGCACCGGCCCGAAGTTGTGATACGCCGCCTGCGCAAACTCGCGCCCGCGCATCCCCGTCCCGCGATTATCCGCATGCAGCACCGCAAACCCATGCTGCGCCAGCAGCTCGTCAAACAGCAGCGCGTCGGCCCACTTGTTCGCCACTTCCTGCGGCCCCGGCCCGCCATACGGATTCACAATCAGCGGCACGCTCGCCGCGCTCGTCGCGCCCGCAGGCAGCAGCAGCGTCGCGTACAGCATCGTGCCATCGTGCGCCTTCACCTCCATCGGCTCCGGCGTCCGCAGCTTGTAGGGGTCCAGCGCATGCGTCTCCCAGAACACGTGGCACGTGTGCGTCGCCCCGCACAGGCTCAGTTGCGGCGCAGTCATGCGCGTCGAGAATTTGTCCACATAGCCCTCGCCGTGCGGACCAAACGTCGCTTCATGCGTTCCCGGCTCCTTCGTGATCGCCTTGCGTTCCCCATCAAAGCTCACCTGCCAGATCTGCTGCCCCTGCACGTTGCCTTCATTCGAGGCGTACTGCACCATCTTGCGCGCCGTATCCACGTGGTAGACCTTCGCAACCTCGAAGTCGCCCTTCGTCAGTTGCCGCTCCAGCTTCGCTTCGGTCGCCAGCGGATGCGCCCGATCATAGCTATACAGATAGATGTGGTTGTGTCCGTCGGTCCACTGCATCAGCACAATCGAGCCATCGGCCACCGTCACGTCATATTCGTCCTGCAGGAACTTCGCGTCCGTAATCTCCAGCATCTTGCGCGTCGTGCCCTCGGCCACGTCCGCAAAGTAGATCGCGCGATGCTTGTGGTCCCGCGTCAGCGTCTCGATCCACAGCGTCTTCCGGTCCAGCCAGCCAAAGCGGGGGATGTAGTCCTGCCCGTCCTGCAGTGGCAGCTTCACCCAGGAAACCTTGCCCCCATCGGCCAGCACCGCGCCCACGCGCACCGCGGGGTTGCTGTCGCCCGGCTGCGGATACCGCTGCGGCTCCACGCGCGCATGCGTCGGAATCCAGTCCGTCAGCGGATACAAAGGCACCTGCGCCTCATTCATCTGCAGAAACGCAAGCCCCTTCGAGTCCGGCGCCCAGTGGTAGTTGGTACGCACCTCCAGCTCTTCTTCATACACCCAGTCCACTTCGCCATTCAGAATCGTCGCATCCGGAGACGCCGCAAGCGCCGTCATCGGATTCCCCGGCTCCTTCAGGCGCAGCACCGTCAGCGAGTGGTTGCGGATAAACGAAATCGAAGACCCATCCGGCGAGAACTTCGGATCGTCGCCCGATGCCGCGCCGGTAAACCCCACCTGCACGCCAATCCCGTTGGTCAGGTCATAAATCCACAGCCGCCCGTTCGAGTCAAACAGCAGATGCCTCGAGTCCGGAGCCCACGTGTAGCTGGCTTCGCCGTAGCGCTCGCGATGGTCCTTGTCCTGCTCGCTCCCAGCCGGCGCACCCGTCAGCGGAGCCATCTTCGCCCGGCTGATCAGCACATGCGGCTTGCCCGTGCCGGGATCCAGGTCAATCAGCTCCCCGCCATCCATATACGTCACGTGCCGCCCATCCGGCGACCACACCAGGTCCTTGGGCACGCGCCCGATCAGCGGTCCATGCGCGTAGATCTTCTCCACCGTCAGCGGAATCGTCTGCGCGTGGGCTGCCGGCGCTGGACTCAAGGACAAAAGGGCAACACAACCTGCAACAACCAAAGAAGAGCAACGCATGAGAAAGGGAATTCCTCCAAAGGAAGGCAGCTCCACGCCTGAAGCAGAATGTGCGCACCCGGAGCCGATTGCTTCCAAAGAGTGTACCGCACGCCGTCTGCCGCGCGTCCGCCTGGTCGTGGGTCAGTTTCAATCCACAGACCGAATGTCTCATAAAGAAGGGGATGGTTGGGTTTCAGGCGATCTGTGATCTGTGCATGGCAAAGGCCATTGCCATGCGTAAAGATACGCCTCAAAGAGATTGAGAAGGAATGTCCCTCACGCCAGTGCGAACAAAACCACGATGGACCCGCCCAGAGCGAGCGGCATGAGGACAGCGTAAACAGCGGCCTTGACTCC
>JBAUTX010000069.1:0-6360 GCA_049582405.1 Occallatibacter sp.
ACCTGGATGAGGGCCTGGAGGAAGTTTTTCTCGGGCTGGCGGAGGGTGAGCCAGACAGCCTCCCAGTGCTCGTGGGCGAGGAAGAACTCACCGAGGTGATAGCAGGCGAGTCCTTCGGCGAGGGGTCCGCGGGTCCAGTCAAGCAGACCGGGTGCGAGGGGTGCGGGATGCGGATCGGGGATGGGGTCGGGTTTCATTGGCGCGGGAAATCTGTAAAGATAGAAGTACTATGACCGTTTCCGCTCCTGCAAAGGTATTTGCCGACCGCATCGGCCGGATTGAAGTGTCTGCAACGATGGCTGTGGCCGCCGAGGCCGCCAAGCTGCGCGCCCAGGGCGCGAACCTGGTGGATTTTGGGGCTGGCGAGCCGCATTTTTCGACTCCGCGGCATATTAAGGATGCGGCGGTGGCGGCGATTGAGGCGAATTTCACCCGCTACACGGTAGTGCCGGGCATTCCTGACGTGCGCAAGGCGATCATCGAGCGGCACGCGGCGGATTTCGGCTCGGACTACGCGCTGGATGAGGCGATCTTTACGACGGGTGGCAAGCTGGCGCTGTTCAACACGATCCAGGTGCTGGTGGACCACGGCGACGAGGTGATTTTGCCGGTGCCGTACTGGGTGAGCTTCAAGGACATCATTCAGTACGCGGGCGGCAAGGTGGTCTTTCTGGAAACGAGCGAGGCGGAGAACTTCCGCATCACGGCGGACGCGATTGAGCGGGCGATTACGCCGCGGACAAAGGCGATCATTCTGAATTCGCCGTCGAACCCGGCGGGCGCAGTGGTGAGCGAGGAGGACCTGGAGCGGATTGTGCGGCTGGCGCACGAGCGCGGGATTTTTCTGCTTTTGGATGAGTGTTACGTCTACTTGAATTACGCCGGCAAGCCGGTGAGCGGCGGCTCATATACGTGGGCGAAGGAGCACCTGGTGATCCTGGGGTCGCTCTCGAAGACGTATGCGATGACGGGTTGGCGCGCGGGATATGCGCTGGCGTCGAAGGCGGTGACGGCGAACCTGAGCAAGCTGCAGTCGCAGTCGACGTCGAACGCGACGAGCTTTGTGCAGAAGGCGGCGATTGCGGCGCTGGCGGGATCGCAGGATTGCGTGGCGGAGTTCCGCGCGGAGTTTATTGACCTGCGGGACTACATGCTGGCGAAGCTGCGGGCGATTCCGGGGATTACGTGCACGAAGCCCGAAGGCGCGTTCTATGTGTATCCGAACATCTCGGCGTTTCTGGGCAAGGGCGGGATTCGCACGGCGACGGAGCTGGCGACGAAGCTGCTGCACGAGGCGCACGTGGTGACGGTGCCGGGCGAGGCCTTTGGAACAGGGGAGCATATACGGCTTTCGTACCCGGTGACGAAGCAGAGCATTGACGAGGGAACGAAGCGAATGGGCGAATACCTGACGGGGCTGAAGTAGGCAGGACGCCTGGTCGGCGCAATCGCACAGCAAACAGAGACGAAGAAGGTACGGTCCGGATGGCGCGAGAAGGGTGGCCTCCGGGCCGTTTTGCGTGGGCGCGTCTCGCGTGCTGAAAATAGTGTGACGGGTGACTGTGCAAATGCAGCTTGGGTCGGATAGGATGTGGGTTTCATGCCAAAGCAGATTGATTTTCGTCCCGTGATTCTGGCCGGCGGCAGCGGCACCCGCTTCTGGCCGCGTTCGCGCCGCGCGCGCGCCAAGCAGGTGCTGGCGCTGGATGGCGAGCGCTCGATGATTCAGCAGACGGTGGAGCGGCTGAAGCCGCTGGCGGCAGTCGAGAAGACGTGGGTGATCACGAATGAGTATCTGTCCCACGAGATCGCCGATCAGCTGGGGGCGGTGCCGAAGAAGCAGATTGTGGAAGAGCCGATGGCGCGGAATACGGCGCCGGCGTGCGGGCTGGCAGCGTTTCTGATTGAGCGGGAGAATCCGGATGCGGTGCTGGGGGTGTTTCCATCGGACCACGTAATCGGCGATGAGCCGCGCTTCCTGAAGGCGTTGCAGAAGGGGATTGCGCTGGCGGCGGCGGGCGACAACATCGTGGTGCTGGGCATTGAGCCGACGCGGGCGGAGACGGGCTACGGGTATATCGAGACGGGCGACCTGACCGCGGATGGGAATGCGCTGCACGTGCGGCGGTTTACAGAGAAGCCGAACCAGAATCGCGCCGAGGAGTTTGTGACGGCGGGGAACTACTACTGGAACTCGGGAATGTTTCTGTGGTCCGCGCGGACGCTGGCGAATGCGGTGCGGGAGCACCTGCCGGAGACGGCTCCGCTGCTGGAGAGTATTGCCGCGGCGTATGGGACGCCGCAGTTCGAAGAGGTGTTTCACAAGCTGTATCCGAAGTGCGAGAACATCTCGGTGGACTATGCAGTGCTGGAGCCGCGGTCGGCGAAGGGGGAGCACTCGTCGAATCTGTATTGCCTGCCGGCGGAGTTCAGTTGGAACGATCTGGGGTCGTGGGCATCGCTCTATGAGTACCAGACGGACACGCGCCTGCGAGGCGACAGCGACGGCAATGTGTCGGAGACGGATGGGCACATTGCGCTGGATGCCATGAATAACTATGTCTACAGCCCGAGGAAGTTTGTGGCGCTGGTGGGCGTGGAAAACCTGGTGATTGTGGACACCGAAGATGCGCTGCTGATTGCACACCGGGACCACTCGCAGGATGTGGGCAAGATCGTGAAAGAACTGAGCGCTACAGGGCACGGCGAGCTGGTCTAGATTTTCCGGAGACAAATGGAATGGCAACCGCAGGGATGGCGTGTGCAACGATGACGCGTCGCAGGCGGCAATGCGCCGCGCGGATGGCGGCGCTTAGACTCAAGTGAAGGAGACGTGCGGGTTCACCACGATGGCTCACACCCAAATCAAGTTTGGAACCGATGGCTGGCGCGGCGTGATTGCCGATGACTTTACGTTTGCCAATGTGCGCATTGCGGCCGCGGCGATTGCAGCGTACATCCACGCGAAGGAAGACCCGGCAAAGGGCATCTGCATCGGGTATGACACGCGGTTTGGATCGAAGGCGTTTGCGCGGGCGTGCGCGGAGGTGGTGGCGGCGACGGGGATTCGCGTGGAACTGGCGGATGATATTACGCCGACGCCGGCGCTGAGCTACGGGGTGCGCGCGCGGGGACGGGCGGGCGGCATCATGATTACGTCGTCGCACAATCCGGCGCAGTGGAATGGGGTGAAGTACAAGGCGTGGTACGGCGGATCGGGCAAGCCGTCGATTATTGCTGAGATTGAGAGCCGACTGGGCGAGCCGGTGCCGCAGGCTGCACAAGCGGCGGCGATTGAGGAAGTGGATTTTCTGCCGGACTACCTGAAGGCCATCGAGAGCTTTGCCGATCTGAATTTGATTGCGAAGGCGGGCAAGAAGTTTGCGATTGACTCGATGTATGGCGCGGGGCGCACGATCCTCTCAAACATCTTTACGCAGCTGGGCGTGGAGCATGTGCAGATTCGCGGGAATGTGGACCCGCTGTTTCCGGGGATCAATCCGGAGCCGATTGAGCCGCATATTCGCGCGCTGGGCGAGGCGGTGGTGGCGCACGGATGCGACGCTGGCCTCTGCACGGATGGCGATGCGGACCGCATTGGCGCGACGGATGAGGACGGGAACTTTGTCGATCCGCACAAGATCTTCAGCGTGCTGCTGAGCTGGGTGCTGAAGCGCAAGGGCTGGCCGGGTGCGGTGACGCGAGCCTTCAACACGACGAAGATGCTGGACCGCATCTGCGCGAAGCATGGACGCGAGCTGATCGAGCACGGCATCGGATTCAAGTTTGTGTGCGACTACATGCTGGAGCGCGAGATTGTGATGGGCGGCGAGGAGTCGGGCGGCATCGGCTTCCAGCGGCACCTGCCGGAGCGCGATGGCCTGCTGAACGCGCTGCTGCTGGCGAATGTGATGGCCGAGGAAGGCAAGACGCTGGGCGAGCTGGTGGCGGACCTGCAGGCCGAGTACGGCGAGCACCAGTACGGACGCATCGATCTGCATATTCCCGATGCGCTGAAGAACGGGGCGATTGCGCGGGCGCTGGCGCTGAAGCCGGGCGACAAGGCGATTGCGGGGATGCCGGTGCTGCGGCAGGAGACGCTGGACGGGGTGAAGTTCTACCTGGACAACCCGGAGGCGAAGACCAGGCCGAACGCGGCGGAGACGTGGATTTTGTTTCGCGCCAGCGGGACAGAGCCGCTGCTGCGGATTTATACGGAGTCGACGTCGAAGGAAGCGGTGGCGACGCTGCTGGAGGCGGGGCGGGCGTTTGCGATGGGGGCGTGAGCGAGTTTCCGCGGATCGATCCGCCTCACCGGAACATCCGCGCGTCAAATTGAAAGGGCTGCGGCGGCTCGACTTTGATCTCTGCAATCGCCGGATGCAGCGGATTCACCAACACATTCCATTCCATGCGCAGTGCGGCTGAGGGAACCTCGATCGCCAGCGAGCTTTGCTCACGAATCCAGTTGTCTCCGAGCGCGCGGAGCGGGGCGAAGTCGTCTGTCCACCAGGCGGGCGGCAACTGGTTTGGCTCGAGCCGCTGGGCGGGTTCACTCCGCGGCAGCAGGGCCGCGATGGAGACCAGGTCGCCGGGCTGCTGATTCGGCTCCAGGTGAACGAAGAGCTCGATGGCCGCAAGCGCGAGGGATGACGACGCGTAGACCATGGCCACGCCGGGCGTGTTCCAGCGGCCACCGAAGCGCCGCGCGCCGTGGCCGGCGAAGGCCTCGCCTGCATAGCGCTCCCGGCAGATGCGCCAGATGCGCATCAGCTATAGACGCCGTAGGCGATGCGTCCGAGCACGTTCTCGACCTCGCGGACGCCGGGATCGGTGTCGAGCTGGTCCAGCGGACGAGCCCCACGCAGGGCGCGGTTCGGCGTCTTGAGCCAGGCGGCAGCCTTTTCTTCATCGCCCAGGGTTTCGATGGCGGTGGAGAAGACCTGGGCAAGCCGAACGGCGCGGTCGGATTCGACTGCTGTGAGGCGGGAGTGCTGCGCGAGGCGGCGGGTGAGTGTGCGCTGCGGAATGCCAATTTTTTCAGAGATCTCCGCCTGGCGCAGGTGGAGCCTTTCGGCCAGCAGAAGGAGGGATTTGACCGGCAGGCCTTCGCGGACCAGCTCAGCCAGCGCGCCGCTCTTGCTCATCTGCCTGCCGAGGATCACTTCTCCGCCGAGGACGTCGGGTACGGTGTGGGTGGCCATGGTCTGCCTCTTTGAATAGTATACGCCATTTGGCTAGAAAAAAAGAGCCATAGTTCTGAAACTCGCACAACTCACGCTGTTTGGAACTGGGGAGAGCTTCAACTAAAAACTAGGCTGGCGAAAGATCTCCAGGGGGAGCCTGCTCAGTGAAGTCTGTCGGATTTCCTTGGTTGTCGAGGAGACGAATAGTGGCCAACGCGCCGTAGGTTGCTGAGACGACCTCATAGAGTCCTCCCCTGTAGTCAATAGTGACCCGATCTCCAACGGCGGGAGAGTACATGTGGACGACCTTCGCTCGCTTCCCGACCCGAATTGTCAGTTTAGTTCCTGAAGGAATCTCAATATGTGTCTGGTTGACGACGTTGCCGTCGATCTTCACCGCGCCAGCTTTGATCTTTCGATCGGCGTCGGCTACAGATTCAGCAAGACCGGCTAAGGTAAGCAACTTTGCTACTCGGCCTCGCCGCATTTCGGAGTCAATCCAAAAATGGTGCGCCTTTACGGGAGCCTCCTCCAGACCTTCCAAGTCGCTGGCCTTCTGCTGGAACATCTTTGCCCAGTTGTCGGCTGCGGTTTGCGCTGCGGCTTCGCCGTGGAAGCTGGCGGTGATGGTGCGGGCGAGGCGCTTCTTGGCTTCCATGGGGTGCAGCTTGCCGGAGGCGATGTCGGCATGGAGCGCGTCGATTTCGGACTGCTTGAGGTCGGTGAGGAAGACCCAGTACTTGCCCATGAGCTCGTCGGAGATGGACATGAGCTTGCCGTACATTTCGGCGGGGGGCTCGTTGATGCCGATGGCGTTGCCGAGGGACTTCGACATTTTCTGGACGCCGTCGAGGCCTTCGAGGATGGGCGTCATGAGGACGATCTGGGGCTTCTGGCCGTAGTGGCGCTGGAGCTCGCGTCCGCACATGAGGTTGAACTTCTGGTCGGTGCCGCCGAGCTCGACGTCGCATTCGAGCTTCACGGAGTCATAGCCCTGCATGACGGGGTAGAGCAGTTCGTGGAGGCTGATGGGCTGCTCGGCCTGGAAGCGCTTGTGGAACTCGTCGCGCTCAAGCATCTGGCTCACGGTGAAGTGGGCGGTGAGGCGGATGGTGTCTTCGTAGCCGAGCTTGCCGAGCCACTCGGAGTTGTAGCGGACCTCGGTGAGCTTTTC
>JBAUTX010000070.1:0-2916 GCA_049582405.1 Occallatibacter sp.
GTCGAGAGTGGACGAGGGCGCGACTCCTGCAGGTGTGGGTGGGCCGGGTGCAGACTCGGCGCCACAGCGCAGAGCCAGCTCGTATAGACAAACCGCGGCAGCCTGGCCGAGGTTCATCGAGGGCTGACGCGCGTCGGTGGGGATTTCAACAAGCAGATGACAGAGTGAGAGGTCGTCGCGGGTGAGGCCGTGCTTCTCGGGGCCGAGCACGAGGGCGATTTGGTCGTTGGCGGTGAGGGCGTTATCGACATGCGGCGCGAGCGTGGGCAACGGGACAACGGGCTGGTCAGGTTTGCGCTGGGTGAGCGTGCCAGTGCCGAGGACGAGGGTGCACTGCCCAACGGCCTCAGCTAATGTCGCGGAGACAATTGCTCTCTGCAGCAACTCCTCTGCTCCAATCGCCGACTGGGCTTCGCGCCAGTGGGGCTCGTAGGGCGCGACGACGGTGAGGCGAGTGAAGCCGAAGTTGGCCATGGCGCGGGCGACGGCGCCGATGTTGAGCGGGTTGCGCGGGCGGACGAGGACGACGTGGATGCGGTCGCGCTGGGCAGTGGTGAGCAAGAACTGATTGTAGAGCGCGGCGGCACGGCGGTTGGTACACTGCCTGCATCGCATGATGGACTGGACCAACCCGGCAACGACGGCCTTGCAGCAGATTCGCACGGCGCCGATTGTGCGCTTCAGTGTGCTGGCGCTGAGCTCGATCTTTTTTCTCGTGGATCCCTTTGCGGCGATTCCGTCGTTTCTGGCGATCACCAACAACTGCGAAGCGGCGCGGCGCAAGCGGATGGCGCGCAAGGCGGCGACGACGTGCTTTGTGGTGCTGGCGAGCTTTGCACTGGCCGGGCAGGTCATCTTCCGGCTCTTCGGCATTACGCTGCCGGCGTTTGAGATTGCCGGCGGGCTGATTCTGTTGTTGATTGGGCTGGACATGCTGGAGGCGCGGCGCTCGCCCACGCAGGAGGCAAGCGGCGACACCGAAGAGGCCGCGGCCAAGGAAGATGCGGGGATTGTCCCGCTGGGCGTGCCGATGCTGGCTGGGCCGGGTGCGATCTCGTCGGTGATGGTGCTGGTGGGGCCGGTGCCGACGCTGTGGCACTGGCAGATGGGGGCGATTCTTGGCGCGATTGCGTTTACGTGCCTGGTAAGCTACTGGGTGCTGGCCGGGGCGGGGCGCGTACGGGCGTTTATGGGCGAAACGGGGATTCGTATCCTGGTGAGAATCATGGGGTTGCTGCTTGTGGCGCTGGCGATGCAGTTCTTTGTGAATGGGCTGACGGATTTGGGAATCATCGCAAAGCCCTGAAATGTGCGTTTCCCACAGATTTAGGGAGCTTTCCACAGGGCGATGCCCTTGCCAAGCAGGCGGGTCGTTGATATTCTCAGGAAGTCGCAACCGGGCGGCGCGCCTGACAGGGAGCCGCTTGCAACTAAGACTGCCTCATGGTACTCTTAGGAAGTTGCAAAGGAAGCAGTGGAGCTTTCCAGTGGCCGTATGGCCTGCCCGATGTGGGACTTGGAAGGCTGGTTCGTTGGGTCAGGTGAGGCAAGTGCCCCTGGGCCCCTGTAGGGAATCCCGCAGAGAACAAGCCATTGCATGACCCGGGAGTTTACTCCCGCGAGCCTTATCGGCTCGGACAGTTGCTGTCGGTTGCTCTTTGAGAATTTTTACGCTGCGCGAAGACGGAAGCGTCGGCCAGGCAAGAAAATGCGAAATAGGCATTGACAAGGCTGACAAGGTTCGATAATCTTAAAAAGTTCGCGCAAAAACGCTGCAGACTGCTGTGATACGCAGATGCAGCCAGCGTAACAAGTTCGAGGACACCCTGATCGAAAGGTCCGGGCCTCGATCCAAAGGGGCACCGCCTAGGCGGACCGCTCTTAAGGATCTTTGACAACATGGTTGAACGTGCCAGTCGTGAGATGCGATCGAGTTTGGCTTGATCCTTCTCACAAGGTAAGGCGTCCGGGCTTTCGAGCTCGCGACGCGGCCGATCCCATCGACCTCCGTCGAGTGGGTGAGGCAACAGGTTTCAAACGAGAGTTTGATCCTGGCTCAGAATCAACGCTGGCGGCGTGCCTAACACATGCAAGTCGAACGAGAAAGGGGAGCAATCCCTGAGTAAAGTGGCGCACGGGTGAGTAACACGTGACTAACCTACCCTGGAGTGGGGGATAACTGAGGGAAACCTTAGCTAATACCGCATAATACCTACGGGTCAAAGGAGCAATTCGCTCCAGGAGGGGGTCGCGGCCGATTAGTTAGTTGGCGGGGTAACGGCCCACCAAGACAGTGATCGGTATCCGGCCTGAGAGGGCGCACGGACACACTGGAACTGAAACACGGTCCAGACTCCTACGGGAGGCAGCAGTGGGGAATTTTGCGCAATGGGGGAAACCCTGACGCAGCAACGCCGCGTGGAGGATGAAGTACTTCGGTACGTAAACTCCTTTCGATCGGGACGATAATGACGGTACCGGAAGAAGAAGCCCCGGCTAACTTCGTGCCAGCAGCCGCGGTAATACGAGGGGGGCGAGCGTTGTTCGGAATTATTGGGCGTAAAGGGTGCGTAGGCGGTTTGGTAAGTCTTGTGTGAAATCTACAGGCTCAACTTGTAGTCTGCACGAGAAACTGCCGGGCTTGAGTATGGGAGAGGTGAGTGGAATTCCTGGTGTAGCGGTGAAATGCGTAGATATCAGGAGGAACACCTGTGGCGAAAGCGGCTCACTGGACCACAACTGACGCTGATGCACGAAAGCTAGGGGAGCAAACAGGATTAGATACCCTGGTAGTCCTAGCCCTAAACGATGGATGCTTGGTGTGGCCGGTACCCAATCCGGCTGTGCCGAAGCTAACGCGATAAGCATCCCGCCTGGGGAGTACGGTCGCAAGGCTGAAACTCAAAGGAATTGACG
>JBAUTX010000071.1:0-1984 GCA_049582405.1 Occallatibacter sp.
CTTATTGACCGCATTGACGAACGATTCGAACAGGCCGTAAAGATGATCCTTAACTGCGAAGGCCGTGTTGTCGTAACAGGCATGGGTAAGTCCGGCCTCATCGGCAAGAAAATCGCTGCCACGCTCGCTTCCACCGGCACGCCCGCGCTCTTCCTGCATCCGGCCGAGGCCGTCCACGGCGACCTGGGCGTCCTGATGCCCGGCGATCTGGTCATTGCGCTCTCGGCCAGCGGCGAGACGGAAGAGATTCTGCGCCTGCTGGTCATGCTCAAGCGCAAGGGCGACGCACTCGTCAGCTTCTGCTGCAATCTGCAATCGACGCTTGCGCAGGCCAGCGACGTCGCGCTCGACTGCAGCGTGGAGCGTGAGGCCTGCGGGCTCAACCTTGCGCCCACCGCCTCCACCACGGCCATGCTCGCGCTGGGCGATGCGCTCGCCATCGCCGTCAGCCTGCGCAAGGGCTTCCGCGCCGAGGACTTCGCCGAACTGCACCCCGGCGGCAAGCTTGGCAAGCAACTCGCCAAGGTCCGCGACCTCATGCACAGCGGCGACAACGTGCCCGTGGTCAAGCCCACGACTGGAATGACCGACGTGATCTACGAAATGTCGTCCAAGAAGCTCGGCATGACCACCGTCCAGGAGGGCGGCCGCTTGCGTGGCGTCATCTCTGATGGGGATCTGAGACGGCTATTGGAACGCGAAGGCGGCGCCGCCCTCAGCAAATCCGCCGGCGAAGCGATGAACGCCCATCCTAAAACGATTGGCGCGGGTGAACTGGCGGCCAAAGCGCTAGCCATTCTCGAAGAGCGCAAAATTACCTCGCTCGTCGTCGTCGACGCAGAGCAGCACGTCGAAGGCGTGGTGCATCTGCATGACCTGTGGGGCGTGGAGCTGATTTAGCGGTGCTACCCAAGCTCACAAGCACGGATGTTCGCACGTCACTGTCCAACATTTAGAATGAAGACTGTTCCATTCAGCCTTGCGTCCGCCCGTTCGGACGGGAAAGTTTACGCACACTTTTTATGCATCGTTGGTCCAAGCTCTTTGTGCCCACTCTTCGCGAGGCCCCTGCAGACGCCGAAGTGGCCAGCCACAAGTTCCTGCTCCGCGCCGGCTACATTCGCCAGCTTGGCGCGGGCATCTACAATTACCTCTTCCTCGGCCAGCGCTCGCTGAACAAGATCATCGGCATCGTCCGCGAAGAGATGGACACAATCGGCCAGGAGTTCTTTCTGCCGGCGATTCTGCCGCGTGAGCCGTGGGAGCAGAGCGGCCGCTGGACCGGCATGGGCGACAACATGTTCCGCCTCAAGGACCGCAAGGGCGCCGACCTCTGCCTCGGCATGACCCACGAAGAGATCATGACCGCCATCGCGCGCAACGAGCTGCGCAGCTACAAGCAGCTCCCGCAGATCTGGTACCAGATCCAGACCAAGTTCCGCGACGAGCCGCGGCCCAAGTCCGGCCTGCTGCGCGTGCGCCAGTTCACCATGAAGGACAGCTACTCCTTCGATCTCAATCCGGCGGGCCTCGACAAGAGCTTTGACCTGCACGACGCGGTCTACCGCCGCATCTTTACCCGCTGCGGATTGAAGTTCGTCGCCGTCGAAGCCGACTCCGGCGCCATGGGCGGCTCGCAGTCGCAGGAGTTCATGGTCTACACCGACGCAGGCGAAGACCTCATCGCAAGCTGCCCCGTCTGCGGCTACGCGGCCAATCTCGAGAAAGCCACCTCGCGCCTCGAACCTGTAACCGAAATGGAGCCCACCGGCGACGGCAAACCGGAGCTGGTGCACACGCCCGGCTGCGCAGCCATCACCGACGTCGCGGCCTTCTTCAAGATCTCCCCGGCAAGCGACATCAAGTGCGTGGCCTACATGGCGCTCAAGCGCGGCACCAACGGGGCAAAGGACTCCTGGCACGGCGTCACTACCTTCCTGCGCGGCGACCACCAGGTGAACGAGACCAAACTCCTCGGCGCCAT
>JBAUTX010000072.1:0-14929 GCA_049582405.1 Occallatibacter sp.
CCGGGGGACGACGCTGCGGCTGCGGATTCCGCTGACCCTGGCGATTATTCCGGCGCTGATTGTACGGGGTGTGGGGCAGAGCTTTGCGCTGCCACAGGGGGCGTTGTCAGAGCTGGTGCATGTTTCGCCGGAGCAGGCGGCGCAGGCCATCGAATGGATCCAGGACGCACCGCTCTACAGGCTGCGCGGCAAGCTGCTGCCGCTGGTGTTTCTGGAGGGCCTGCTGATGCCGGGCGCTGCAGGGAGGATGAGCGGGGAGCGGGATCAGTTCATTGCCGTGCTGGATGCCGATGGGCGGCGGTATGGGCTGGTGGTGGATGGACTGGCCGATCCGGAAGAGATTGTGGTGAAGCCGCTTTCGCCGGTGCTGAAGGAGATCGGGGTGTACTCGGGGGCGACGGTGCTGGGCAATGGCGAGCTGGCGCTGATTCTGGACCCCGGTGTGATCGCGCAGCGGGCTGGGATCACGATGAGCGCCGAAGGGGGGATGGCAGCTGCGGGCGGCTCTGAGCCGATGGGTGCGGCACATCGCGGGGCCGAGTATCTGCTGGTGGAGGCTGCTGGAAGAGCGGCGGCCATTCCGTTGTGTGACGTGCTGCGCATCGAGCAGGTAGAGGTGTCGCGCATTGCGCGGATCGGGAACCGGCCGGTCCTGCACTTTGAAGG
The DNA here is from genome assembly GCA_049582405.1 of Occallatibacter sp. GTDB lineage: Bacteria > Acidobacteriota > Terriglobia > Terriglobales > Acidobacteriaceae > Telmatobacter. The sequence continues at coordinate 667 of JBAUTX010000072.1, forward strand.
GCAGCTGCTCCCGATAGAAGACGCGGGTGGAGTGCTGGCCGCGTCGCAGAGGACGCAGGCGGCGCGGATCGTGGTGGTCGTCTGCCGCGAAGGCAACCGCCATGTGGGCGTGGCTGTATCGCATGTGCTGGACGTGGCGGCTGGCAGGGATCTGTTTGAAGCGGGAACTGGGATGCAGGCCGAGGGTGTGACGCTGCTGAAGGAGCGCTTGACGGATGTGGTGAAGCTGGCGGCGGTGGCTCCGCTGCCGGCTTCAGCGCGCGGCGCGTGGGCGGAAGGCGCGATGGCGGAGGTGGCGGGATGAGCGGGGAGTCGCGCACGGCGGGACTGATGCAGACTGCGGCAGAAATGGTGGAGGTTTGCGCGGTAGAGCTGGGGTCTTCTCGGTTTGGCGTGCCCATTGCGCACGTTGTGGAGATTATCGGGTCGACCTCTCCGCAGCCTGTTCCGCTGGCGCCGGAGTTTGTCGGCGGGCTGGTGCACTATCGCGGGGATGTACTGACGACCGTGAGCCTGCGGAGGCTGTTGGGCATGCCTGACGCGCAAGGGCCGAAGTCCGTGCTGGTGCTGGAGCATCCGGGCGGTTGCTTTGGGCTGCAGGTGGATGCGGTGAAGGAGGTGCTGACGGTGCGCGCGACGGACTATGAGCCGAATCCGTGCACGCTGAACGACCGTCGTAAGGGGATCTACGCCGGGGCCTACAAGCTGAAGGACGGATTGCTGGTGATGCTGGATGCACTGCGGCTGGAGCCTATGCGGCTGAGCGCGGCCCGGACTGCATGAGAGAGGCGAGGTGAGGGTGCGAGCACTGATTGTGGATGACTCTCGATTTGTCCGGAGCTATTTGCGCGGCCTGCTGGAGGAGACGGGGGTGGAATGCGAAGAGGCCGGCGATGGGCGGGCAGGGCTTGCTCTGTTGCAGTCGGGGAAGAACTTTGACCTGGCGCTGCTGGACTGGAACATGCCAGGGATGGATGGCCTGGAAATGCTGGCGCGGGCGCGCGGGGCAGGCTTTCGTGACTTGAAGGTGCTGATGGTGACGACGGAGGCGGAGACCAACTTTATTGTGCGGGCGCTGGATGCCGGAGCCGATGAGTATTTGATGAAGCCATTTGGGTGGGAAGCGCTCGAAGAGAAGTTGGCGATGCTTGGACTGGCGGGGGCCTAGCGGATGGAGCCGGAGGGCCGGAAGCGGATCCTCATTGTGGATGACTCGGCGGTGATGCGCAGCTTGCTGCGCACGGTGATTGCGCGCGACGCAGCTTTGGAGGTTGCCGGGACCGCGGCGGACGGCGCATCGGCGCTGGGGCTGATGGATGTGCTGCGTCCGGATCTGGTGCTGCTGGATGTGGAGATGCCGGTGATGGATGGCCTCTCCACGCTGAAGGGGATGCGGGAGCGCGGGCACCCCATGCCCGTGGTGATGTGCAGCGCGCTGACGCAGCGAGGAGCGCGCGTGACGATTGAAGCGCTGGCGAACGGAGCGGCGGACTATGTGACCAAGCCCGGCAGCCAGGAGAGCCGCGAGGCGGCGGTGGAGACGCTGGCGCGAGAGCTCTTGCCGAAGTTGCGCGCGTTGACGGGCGGCGGAACTACGCTGCCGGGGGCGATGCAGACGAGACGGGGTGCCGAAGAAATGCCGATGGTGACGCGGACTCCGATGCCGGTGGCGCGGCCCGCGGTGGTGGTCATCGGTGTGTCGACGGGCGGGCCCGCTGCGCTGGAGGTGCTGCTGCCGGCGCTGCCCGCAAGCTTTCCGCTGCCGGTGCTGGTGGTGCAGCATATGCCGGAGCTTTTTACGCAGACGCTTGCCGAGCGGCTGGACGGCAGGTGCAGGCTGCGCGTGCGGGAAGCGAGGGAGGGGGATCTGGTGCGCGCCGGGATGGTGCATCTGGCCCGGGGGAACTGGCACCTGGAGATGCGGACAGGTCCGCGCCCGGGAGAGCCGGTGTTTTTGCATTTGACGCAGGCGCCGATGGAGAACCACTGCAGACCGGCGGTGGATGTGCTGCTGCGGTCGGCTGTGGGGGTGTTTGGCGGGGGCGTGCTGGCGGTGCAACTGACTGGCATGGGTTCAGATGGACTGGCGGGTTGTCGCGCGGTGCGTGCGCAGGGCGGCACGGTGCTGGCGCAGGACGAGATGACGAGCGCGGTGTGGGGGATGCCAGGCGCGGTGGCCCATGCCGGGCTGGCGCATCGCGTGTTGCCCATCCAGGCGATGGCTTCCGAGATTCTTCGGCTCACGAGGCAGGTGGGGAACGAAGCCCGTGAACTGCAGGAAACGGCGGTGCGGGGATGACGGATGCAGCCACGCTGGATTACGCGTTCCTGCGGGAGATTGTCTATGCGCGGTCGCACAATGTGCTGGACCCGTCTCAGGATTATCTGTTTGAAACGCGGCTTTCGAACCTGTTGCGCAGACATGGCATGACGCGCCTGGAGGAGCTTGTCGGGCACTTGCGGCGGCGTCGCAATCCCGAGCTGGAACGGGCGATTGCCGAGGCCATGACGATCAATGAGACGAGCTTCTTTCGCGATCTGCGGCCGTTTGAGCATTTGCGCACCGAGCTGCTGCCGCAACTGATTGAGGCGCGGCGATCGGTGCGGACACTTCGCATGTGGAGCGCAGCCTGCTCGACCGGGCAGGAGGCGTATTCGCTGGCGATGCTGGTGCGGGAGCACTTCCCGCTGCTGGCGGGGTGGGATCTCCGCATCGAGGGTACGGATCTCTCGTCCGAGATGGTGGCGCGGGCGCGCGCGGGGCGCTATCACCGCATTGAGATGAATCGGGGGTTACCGGCCAGGCATGTGGTGCGCTTCTTTGACCACGAGGGCCAGGACTGGGTGGTGAAGCCGGAGTTGAGGCAGATGTGCCATTTTCAGCAAGCCAATCTGTGCAAGGCGCCGCTACCGTTTGAAGAGCCATTTGATGTGATTCTGTTGCGGAATGTGTTGCTGTATCTCGCGCAACAGACACGGCGTGAGGTGCTGCAGAATGTACACCGCCTCCTGGCTCCGGATGGGATTCTGCTTCTGGGGTCGGCCGAGCAGCCTTCGGATCCAGCGCTGTGGCAAGCGGTGCTGGCGGGCGGGACGTGCCACTACAGACCCAAAAGTACGAAGACATGATGAACCTTCGTAACTTGACCGCGCCGGGTTGGCATCCGCGCGGCGGAAGATCTTCATGTGGCGGCTTAAGTGATTGAAAAATAGAGAGGTTGGCTCGCTTTGCCAGAAATGTCCGCGGACTGGTGAATCCCGGGCCAGACGTGTCTTTTAGCGGGGCATCTGGTTCCTGCGTTTAGGGTTCGCCATTTTTTCCTCAAGGCGGACAGCTACTTTTTGGTGGCAAGCATCTACAACTTATGTATATGATGCTGACCTGCCCAAAGGTGAGTGCGCAAATGACGAGCAAGTCCCCTCGTATGAGTTCGAAGCGCGAGTTCTGAGTTGGAGCCCGAACCTTTGCAATGGCCACGGGAGGACACATGAGGTCATCGTTGAAGAACTGGCTGGATCAACCTGTCATACCGCGCGGCCGAGCAGAGCGGCGACAGGTTCCTGGGCTGGTTGCCTATCATGCGGATGGTACGGGACTGCGTCCCGATGCGGTGTCAAATATCAGTGCCACAGGCGTGTACCTGCGGACCTCGACGCGGTGGCCCATCGGGGCCTCAGTGGAGCTGACGCTGCAGCGCCACGGGCAATTGGAATCAACCGTGGAAAACCGGATCGCCCTGCAGGCAAAGCCAGTCCGCTGGGATGAGGAAGGCGTTGCCCTGACCTTCCTGCACACGAAAGGTACGGACGTCCATCTCTGGGACGGCAAGCAAGAAGATCTAAACGAACCTGTGGAGCCTGTGGATGTGGTGCGGGAGTTCCGCGTGGCAAGGGCGGAGGCATTTTTGCGCCGCATTTGCCCATCCACAGGGGGCCAGTCGGGCCAGATGCTGCGGAGAGGCGTGGGAAGCTTCAGGATTGACGGCGCGATCGAGATTGCGCTCAAGGCGGAGAACCAGATGGAGGCGGAAGCGAGCGATGCTCGCATGCTGATTCATCCCGAAGTGCTTTCGCTCATCCTGGAGAATGGCTCGTGGGCGGAGGCGGATTGGATGCGGGGTCTGTGGGCGAATCTGTTATTCACGTCCTGCACTTCGGCTGGAAAGGACAGGGACAGCCTGACGTTCGTGCAATTGCTGAGCCACTTGAATACGGGCCAGGCACGCATCCTGACGACGGTGTGCGGACAGGCTGTGCAGACGATGCTGCAAGCGGGTTCTCAGGCCATGGATCCTGTGCTGTTCTCAGTGGAACAACTGAAGCGCGTCGCGGGCGTGGGGGATCTGGTGCGGGTGGATCGGGACGTGCAGTTCCTGGGCGAGCTTGGCCTGCTGAAACGGCGCCCCCGAGGCTCTTACTTCGAGGAGACGGAAGAGTTCGAGCTTGCGCCAACTGAGCTGGGGATGCAGCTCTATGCCCGGAGCAGGGGCCAGCGGCACGCGACACTGGAGTCATTCGGAATGGTGGCTCAAGCGGCGCAATGCGCAAGCGGCCTCGTCCACTAAGACGAGCCAGGGATGGGGCGGGCGGCTAGCGCCCGCTGAGCAGGGAATCGACGGCTGCGTGTAGAGCTTCTGTAATGGCCGCTTCGGTTTCGTGCGGGCCGAAGCGCATGGGCTCTCCGACGCGAATCTCAATCTTGCCCGAGCGGAACCAGCGGCTGCCGCGTTCTTTCAATTCACCCAACCCACACAGAGCCACGGGCAACACGGCGGCACCGGTCTGCCTGGTGAGGATGCCGATGCCGGGGCGGAAACGCCCGAGTGTGCCGTCGGTCGAGCGGGTGCCCTCAGGAAATACCAGGACATGGTAGCCACGGTCGAGCGCCTCGCCGGCGTGGGCGAAGCTGCGCTGGAAGCCTTTGCCGCGCGGCAGCGGGAAGACGTTGTAGAGCGCGGTGAGGAGCAGCCAGACCAGAGGACCGGAACCCATGCGCTGGCGCTGGCCAGGCAGGCGGTCGGGATTCAGGCAATGCCGAAAATCGAGCAACATCTCCCCCGACATGGCGGCAGCAACGCGGCGGCGAATTGGGCCAGGCAAGCCATAGAGCACGAGCGGGCCGTCTGCGTACGTGACGTGATTGGCGACAATGAGCAGGGGCTCGCGGGTGGGTGTGGGGCGGCTGCCGGTGACGCGCGGAGCGGCGAGGAGCCAGGTGAGTGGCCGCGCGAAGCATTCCTGGAAGGCAGTGCGCAGCCAGGCGACGGGCGGCCACCAGGGCCAGTGGGGGTAGATGTGTTCTTCCCCGGGTTCGGCGACGGGCGGCTTGCCGGGAGACGTGGATGTGCTGGATGCTGCAGACGCGATTCCGGGCTGTGGGGTTGTCGACATCGGAGATGATCCGGTGGCGGGCTGAGGGCCTGAGTCTGCGAAGCCAGCCGGCCTGGGCTCGCCACTGCTGACGAGGGCGCGGAGATCGCTCAACGTTCGGAGACTTTCGATACCGGGTTCTGTTGGCAATGTTCCGAGCCGCTCTTCGAGTGCGGCACCTAGTTGGACGCGGCCGAGGCTATCCAGGTGCAGATCTTCACTGAGGCGGAGCGCGTCGTCGGCTCCGGGCGGGGCTTCGCCGGTGATTTCCGCGATGAGCGCGAGGAGCCAGTCGGTGTGTGTGGCTTCGTGCGTGGCGGATGTGCTTCCGTTTGCGCCTTGCACGCTGGCGAGCCATGCAGCGACGGCTTTGCGGCGGACTTTGCCGGTGGAGGTGCGGGGCAGATCGGGCTCGGGCCAGAGAAGCCAGCGGCGGACACGCTGAAACTCGGCGAGGCGGGTGTTGGCGCTTTCAATGGCCGCTGCGGCCTGTTCCTTGCTGCCGCGCACGGCGAGCACGGCGCAGGGCTCGGGGCCGTTGGCGGTTTCCACGGGCACCACGGCGCAGGCGGCGACGACGGGCTCCTGTTCGATGGCGGCTTCGAGGTCTTCGGGGTGGATGTTGACGCCAGCGGAAGTCACGATCGTTTCGCTCTTGCGGCCCAGAAAGCGCAGTTCGCCGGTTTCCTGCTGCTCGGCGAGGTCGCCGGTGGCGAGCCACTCGTCTTCGCGGTGCTGGAGCTGGCCGCCCTGCCACGTGGCGGTCGAGATCATGGGGCCGCGCACGAGGACTTCGCCGTCGGGACCGATTTTGACTTCGCGGCCGGGCAGGGGCTTGCCGATGGTGCCCGCGGCGACGTGGAACGGGTGGTTGAGGGTGATGAGGGCGGTGGTTTCCGTCATGCCGTAGCCCTGCACGACCACAAAGCCGAGCGCGTTCCAGAAGCTTTCCAGAGGGCCGCCCAGCGCGCCGCCGCCGGAGACGAGCGCCCAGAACTTGAGGCCGAAGGCGCGGTGGATGTCGCGAAAGGCCCACCAGCGCTGCCAGGCCTTCATGCCTTTGGAAGCGGCGACACGGGCGGCGAGGTCAGGGTAGGTGGCTTCAAGGTGCGTGCGCAGCAGCGCCATGACGCGGGGCACGGCGGCGAGGACGCTGATGCGCTCGCGGTGGATCGTCTCAATCAGGCGTGGCGCGACGAGGCGCGATTCGAAATGAACCTCGGCGGCGAAGATGGCCGGCACCCAGAGGCCCATGGTCTGACCGAAGACGTGGCTGAGCGGCAGCGTGTGGAGGAAGCGCAGGGGATGGACGACCTTCTCATAGCGCATGTAGGGCTGCGCGCCTCGCTCGATGGGGCCGACGCTGGCGAGGACGTTGCCGTGCGTGTGGACGATGCCCTTGGGCTCGCCCGTGGTGCCGGAGGTGAAGAGGATCTGCAGCGGCGTGTCGAGATTGAGGCCGGGGATGGGACCGGCCTCTTCGAGGGGCAGCGCGGCAAGCCAGTCCTCGAAGGCGAGGCGCGGCCAGGTGTCGGGAAGGCGCTGGAGCAGAAGCGCATCGCCGACGACGAGCGCGGGGCGGACGTCGGCGGCGACGCGGGTGGCGAAGTCGACGCTGCCGTAGGCGTCGAGGGGAACAGCGAGCGCGCCGCGGAGCAGGATGCCAAAGAAGGCTGCGACCCAGTCTGCGCTGTTTTCAGCCCAGAGGACGACACGGTCGCCGGGACCGATGCCGCGCGCGGCGAGAAAGGCTGCGAAGCGGCCGGCGGTGCGGGCGAGTTCGGCGTAGGTGGTGGCGCGACGGCGGACCCCCTGGGTGCGGACGATGGCAATCTGGCGATCGAATCGGCGGAAGTCGTCCAGCAGGGTCGCGAGATGGGCGCGCATGGCAAACCCATGGTAGCAGCGCGCGGAGACGGACTCGCATGACGATGGGGGGACGTAGAGCGGCGGCTTCGAGCCGGACCACACGGAGCGGTTTCTTCGCTTCCCCTTCGCCCGCGGGCGCGCTATGCTCACAGCAGATATGGCACCGCCGCCCGAGAAGCCAAAATCCGAGACTGAAGACCCTTTTGCCTGCTTTCATCCCGTCACGGCGGAGTGGTTCCGTGCGGTGTTTGACGCGCCGACTGCGCCGCAGCGGCAGGGCTGGCCGGTGATTGCGCGGGGCGAGAGCGCGCTGATTCTGGCGCCGACGGGTACGGGCAAGACGCTGACGGCGTTTCTGTGGTGCCTGGACCGGCTGATGCTGCATCCGCCGCCGGAGGGGCAGAGCAAGGGCTGCCGGATTGTCTATGTTTCGCCCTTGAAGGCGCTGGCCGTGGACGTGGAGCGGAACCTGCGCTCGCCGCTGGCGGGGATTGCCAACATGGCGCGGCGGCGGGGCGTGCCGTTCCACGAGCCGGAGATCAGCGTGCGGACGGGCGACACGCCGCAGAAGGAGCGGGCACGGTTTCGCCGGCAGCCGGCAGACATCCTGATTACCACGCCGGAGTCGCTCTACCTGCTGCTGACCTCGCAGGCGGCGGAGGCGTTGCGGTCGGTGGAGACGGTGATCGTGGATGAGATTCACGCGCTGGTTCCGACCAAGAGGGGAGCCCATCTGTCCTTGAGCCTGGAGCGGCTGGAGGCGCTGACGAGACGGCCGCTGCAGAGGATCGGATTGTCGGCGACGCAGCGTCCGCTGGAGGAGGTGGCGCATTTCCTGGGGGGTGTGGAAATCTCGGCCGATGATGCGACCAAACAGGAAAGTGCAAGGAATCCAAAATCAGCATGTACAGATATTTATGAGCAAGTTTCTAATGCGAAGGTTGAAGGTTCGCAAGAGGCCTTACTGGTCCAGGAAGAACGACTGGCCAAGCCGCTGCGCTATCGTCCTGTGACGATTGTGAATGCCAGTCAAAAGAAGCATTTAAGGCTGAGAATTGAAGTTCCAGTTGAAGATATGGCGCGGCTGGGGGCGATGGAAGAGATTCCCAGTGGACCGGCTTCTCAGATGCCCCGGCGGGTGTCGATCTGGAACGCGATTCATCCCCGGCTGCTGGAGATCATCCGGGGACGGAACTCGACGATTTTGTTTGTGAACAGCCGCCAGGTTGCGGAGCGGCTGGCGGGGGCGCTGAACGAGCTGGCGGGTGAGCCGATTGCCCGGGCGCATCATGGGTCGCTGGCTGCGGCGCAGCGGTCGGTGATTGAGGAGCAACTGAAGGCGGGGCAGATCAAGGCACTGTGTGCGACCTCGACCCTGGAGCTGGGCATCGACATGGGGGCGGTGGACCTGGTGATCCAGATTGAGTCGCCGCCGTCGGTGGCCAGCGGGATGCAACGGATTGGCCGGGCGGGGCACTCGGTGGACGCGGTGAGCGAGGGGGTGCTGTTCCCGAAGTTTCGGGCAGACCTGGTGGCCTGCGCCGCGGTGACCCGGGCGATGCATGAGGGGCAGATTGAGTCGACTCGCTTCCCGCGCAATCCGCTGGACGTGCTGGCTCAGCAGCTGGTGGCGACTGTGGCTCATCCGCCGCAGGCGGCGAAGGCGAAGGGGGCGGCGAGGCGGAAGGGCAGTTCGCCTAGCGGCGAGATGGAGCTGGAGGCGAAGCCCGAGGTCGATGTGGATTTTCTGTATGACCTGGTGCGCCGGGCGGCGCCGTTTGGGAGCATGACGCGGGCGAGCTTTGAGGGTGTGCTGGACCTGCTGAGCGGGCGGTACCCTTCGGACGAGTTTGCCGAGCTGCGGCCGCGGCTTGTCTGGGACCGGGTGCGGAATGTGGTGACGGCGCGTGAGGGCGCGGCGCGGCTGGCGATTCTGAATGCGGGGACGATTCCGGACCGGGGGCTGTACGGGGTTTTTCTGGCGCACACCGAGGGCAGGCCGGTGCGCGTGGGCGAGCTGGACGAGGAGATGGTCTTCGAGTCGCACCCGAACGAGACCTTCATTCTGGGAGCCTCGACGTGGCGGATTGAGGACATCACGCACGACCGGGTGCTGGTGGTTCCGGCGCCGGGCGAGCCGGGCAAGATGCCGTTCTGGAAGGGCGATGGGCCGGGCAGGCCGCTGGAGTTTGGGCGGCGGATTGGGGCGATGGTGCGGGAGCTGCGCGCGCTGCCCAAGCCGGCGGCGCTGGCGCGGCTGGTGACGGAGCACGATCTGGACCCTGGCGCGGCGGAGAACCTGATGCAGTTTCTAGCTGACCAGGAGGCTGCGACGGGGCAGGTGCCGGATGACCGGACGATTGTGGTGGAGCGGGTGCGCGACGAACTGGGTGACTGGCGGGTCTGCGTACTGACGCCGTTCGGGAGCCGCATTCATATTCCCTGGGCGATGGCGGTGAGCGCGCGGATTCGCGCGGCGGGTGGGCCGGAGGTGGAGACGCTCTGGGGCGATGACGGGTTTGTGCTGCGCTTTCCGGACACGGACGAGGCGCCGGACCCGGATTGGATTCAGGTGGAGTCGGCCGAGGCGATGCAACTGGTGCTGCGGCAGCTGGGGACGACGGCGCTGTTTGCGGGGCGCTTTCGCGAGGCGGCGGGGCGGGCGCTGCTGCTGCCGCGGCGGCGGGCGGATCAGCGGTCGCCACTGTGGCAACTGCGTAAGCGGTCGTATGACCTGCTGAGCGTGGCGTCGCGGTATCCGTCGTTTCCGCTGCTGCTGGAGGCGTATCGCGAGTGCCTGCGGGATGTGTTTGACATGCCGGCGCTGGTGGAGACGCTGCGTGCGCTGGAGCAGCGGCAACTGCGCATGCATGTGGTGGAGACGCGGAAGCCTTCGCCGTTTGCGTCGTCTCTGCTGTTCAGCTACGTGGCGAATTTTCTCTATGACGGCGATGCGCCGCTGGCCGAGCGGCGGGCGCAGGCGCTCACCATCGATCAGGAGCAATTGCGCGAGCTGCTCGGCGAGGCCGACCTGCGCGAGCTGCTGGATGCCGACGCGATTTCCGAAGTGGCAGAGGCGGCGCAGTGTTTGAGTGAGGCGCATCGCGCGCGCACACCGGATGGGCTGCACGATCTGTGCCTGCGGCTGGGGGATTTGAGCCGGGCAGAACTGGCGCAGCGCGTGACGGATGCTCGCGTGCTTGATTCTTTGGACCGGCTGATCCGCTCGCGGCGGCTGCTGGAGTTGCGGATTGCAGGCGAGCGGCGCGTGCTTGCGGTGGAAGATGCGGCGCGGTATCGCGATGGATTGGGGATTCCGCTGCCGCCGGGGCTGCCTGCAGCGCTGCTGGAGCCGGTGGCGCACCCGGTGCTGGAACTGGTGCGGCGCTATGCGCGGACGCATGGGCCGTTCACGGTGCGCGAGGCGGCTGGGCGCTTTGGGCTGGACCTGGATGTGGTGGAGAAGACGCTGCACCTGCTGGCGCAGGAAGGGCGCGTGCTGGAAGGCGGATTTCTGCCGGGTGGCATGCACCGCGAGTGGTGCGATGCTGAGATTCTGCGGCAGATTCGGCGGAAGTCGCTGGCGAAGTTGCGGCGCGAAGTGGAGCCGGTGGAGCAGCACACGCTGGCGCGCTTTGAGACGCACTGGCAGGCCGTGCTGACGCCGCGGCGCAGCGGGCATGGGCACCTGGACGCGCTGCTGGATGCGATTGAAAGCCTGCAGGGCGCGCCGCTGCCTGCCTCGCTGGTGGAGACGTCGATCTTGCCGGCGCGCGTCGCGGACTACTCGCCGGCCGGGCTGGACACGCTGATTGCTGCTGGTGAAGTGGCGTGGATGGGCGTGGAGCCGCTGGGCGAGCACGACGGTCGCATTGCGCTGTTTCTGGCGGACAAGCTGCCGTTGCTGGCGCAGGCGCGTCCGCAGGCCGAGCCGATGAACGAGCGTGAAGAGAAGCTGCTGGCGCTGCTGGAGCAGAGCGGTGCGAGCTTCTTCGATCCGCTGCATCAGGCCGTGGGCGGCGGGTATCCTGGGGAGTCGATTGACGCGTTGTGGAGCCTGGTGTGGCGCGGGCTGGTGACCAATGACTCGCTGCATGCGCTGCGGGCGTACATTGCGCGGCCGGAGAGTGCGCGTGCGCCGCGTCGGCTGCAGACGGGGGTGGTGTTCCGCTCGCGGCGGACGACGCCGCCGAATGCGCAGGGGCGATGGTCCGTGCTGCCGCGACGCGGCGGGCAGGGAAGCCCCAGCGCGACGGAAGCGAGCCATGCGCTGGCGCTGCAACTGCTGCATCGCTACGGCGTGCTGACGCGCGAGGCGGTGGCGGCGGAGAATGTGCCGGGGGGCTTCAGCGCGGTGTATGACGTGCTGAAGGCTTTGGAAGATAGCGGGCGCGTGCGGCGCGGGTACTTTGTGGCGGGTTTGGGCGCGGCGCAGTTTGCGCTGCCTGCGGCGGTGGACCTGCTGCGACGGTTGCGTACCGAGCCCAATGACGAGAAGCCTGAGTTTGTGTTCCTGGCGGCGGCCGACCCTGCGAATCCGTATGGGTCTGTGCTGCGCTGGCCGGAGTTGCCCGCGATGGACGACGACGTGGAGACCGCGCCGCGTGTGCTGACGCGGGCTGCCTATGCAGAGGTGATTCTGCGCAACGGCGAGCTGGTGGCATGGATGCGGCGGAACAATCCGAACCTGCTGGTGTTCCTGCCTGCGGAGGAACCGGAGCGCTCGCAGGTAGCAGCGGGGCTGGCACACTTCCTGTGTGCGCGCGGGCAGCAGCGCATGGCGCGCAGCGGGCACCAGGGGATGCTGATCACCACCATCAATGGTCAGCCGGTAGCGGCGCACGGGATGGCGCGATTTCTGATGGATGCGGGTTTTTATGCAGGGCCGCTGGGGATGCATCTGCGACGGATTCCGATGGCGCTTGCGCAGCATGAGCCGCAAGGGGAGGAGCTGCAGTAATGCCAGAGGGGGATACGATCTTTCGCACGGCGCGGGCGCTGGGGCGGGCGCTGACGGGCAGGCAGGTGACGCGGTTCCAGTCTACGTATCCGCTGCTGACGCGCTTTCATGACGATGAGACCCTCACCGGGCGCTCCGTGGACTGCGTAGAGTCGCGCGGCAAGTGGCTGCTGATTCATTTCTCCGGCGGGGCCACGCTGGCGACGCACATGCTGATGAGCGGCGCGTGGCACATTTATCGCCCCGGCGAGCCCTGGCAGCAGCCGCGCGCTCATATGCGCATCGTGCTGGAGAATGCGGAGTACGTTGCCGTGGGATTTCGCGTGCCGGTGGCGCAGATGCATACGGCGCAGTCGCTCGTGCGTGACCGCCGGATTCCGCTATCCTCGCTCGATGTGCTGAGCGCGGAGTTCAATGCAGAAGCCGCAGCGGAGCGGGCGCGTGCCTGCGCGAGCGAGGAGATTGGCGACGTGCTGCTGCATCAGGAAGTGCTGGCTGGTGTTGGCAATGTCTTCAAGTCGGAAATCTGCTTTGTGTGCGGAGTGCATCCGTTTGCGCGTGTGGCGGATCTGCGCGAGGAGCAGATCGAACAACTGATTGCTGCGGCGAAGAAGCTGGTGGCAGGGAATGTGATGGAGGACTCCGGTGGAACGATCGTGACGTATCGCGGGCTGCATCGCAGGACGACGCACGCATCAGATCCGGCAGAGAGCCTGTGGGCGTATGGGCGCACAGGTGAGCCGTGCCGCAACTGTGGCGAGCGGATCGAGCGAAGGCTACAGGGGCCGGACGCGCGGGTGACCTTCTGGTGTCCGCGATGCCAGCCGCTGCCCGGAGCCGTCCCGCCTCAGTGATTGCTCTTGCCGAGGCCGAAGATCTTCTGCAAGAGATTGCGATGGTCAGCGTGGTCGCAGGTTTCCAGCGGAACTGTGCCGTTGAGAAATGCAGCTGAGTAATCGTCCGGGCAGGATGCGTCTGCCGGCAAATTCGAGACTTTGTCGATGCTTACCAATGTGACGCCATCTGGCGGTGTGAAGTCGTGCGTGTCTGAGTATTGCGGCAGTGCGACGGCGCGCTTCATGAATTCTGCCCAGATGGGAGCGGCGGCATGGGCGCCTTCCAGCTTGATGTCCGTGTAGTCGTCGTTGCCGACCCACACGATGCAGAGCAGGTTTGTTGTGAAGCCGGCAAACCAGGCATCGTGGTCGGTTCCGGTCTTGCCCGCAGCCGGAGCTTGGAAGCCCATGTTGCGCACGCCCGCTCCGGTGCCGCAGTAATCTCGCCCACCAATCTCGCAGGGATCGCTTCCGTTCCCCTCCAGCACGGCTTCCAACATGCTGGTGGTCAGGAAGGCTGCACGGGGATCGAGCACCTGGTGCGAATCCGGCGTGAAGTCCCGGATGACGTCCCCTTGCGGGGTGCGCACGCTGGCCAGCATCCACGGGTCAAGGTGCAGGCCGTTGTTGGCAAAGACGGTGTAGGCTCCCGCCATGTCCATGGGCGTTGCATCGTACGTGCCGATGGCCATGGAGGGTGTGGGCTGGGCGCTTTTGATGCCCGCATCCCGCGCAAGCGCGGCGACGCGATCGAAGCCCACCATGCTGGCCAGCGCAATGGTGGCATTGTTGTCGGAGCGCTGCAACGCATAGCGCGCCGTAATCTCGCCGTAGTATTCGCCTTTGTAGTTGCGCGGCGTGTACTCCAGAGGCGTTCCTTCATCGTAGGTGGTCTGCTGGTCGTTGAGCATGGAGATGGGCGAGAAGAGCTTGTTCTGCCCGGGCAGCATCGTACCTTCCACGGCGGTCTGGAAAGCAGCGGCATAGACGAAGGGCTTGAAGATGGAGCCCGTAGGGCGTTTGGCGACTGCGTGATTCAGTTGGGAGGTGCCGTAGCTGCGACCGCCCACCAGCGCAAGCACCTGGCCTGTGTGCGGGTTGATCGCAACGAGCGCGACCTGCGGATAAATGTACGACTGGCCGAGCTTCTTCTGGCGCGCATGCAGGCGGTCCACCTGCGCATCAATCTGCGGCATTGTGGACTCGACAGCGGAGGTGGCCACGCGTT
>JBAUTX010000073.1:0-38435 GCA_049582405.1 Occallatibacter sp.
GATCTGGTCCTCGATGTAGAGCGACAACTCTTTTACATCCGTGCGCCCCATGAAGAAATAGCTCGTACCCCCGCGAGTCAGGTCATAGGGACGCAGTACCTGAAGGAAATTCGGATTCGGAAGAACTGAGTTTGCGGCACAGTCACCGGGGCCAGAGTAGCCCGGCAGCGGATTACCGCTGGCATCCATACAGGGCGAGTTGTAGGCGCTCTCCACAATGCCAAGCGAGTCGCTCTCGCGCAGGAACGTCTGCTCATACTGCGCGCCCGCCTTGATGTCGTGGATGCCCTTTGTATACGTCACATCGGAGTGAATGCCCGTGTTCATCAGCGTACGGATTTGCGCGATGGAAGAAGTCTGCAGATTCGCAGGGCCAAGGTCGGCAAGCGGGTTCTTGCTGGGGAAGTAGTTGTACAAGTCCTTGCGGACAAATGCGCCCAGGTTGAGCACAGAATTGTTGCTGATGATGCGCGTATAGGTGGGTGCAATGTTGAAGGTGCCAATCTTAGAAAGCTGGTCCGCGTTCCCCACGCTGCCAAAGAGCGGGCTTGAGCTGGCCCCGCCGCTGATTACGTTCTGTACATTCAGGTTGTCGTAAGCATTCGGTGTCTGAAACCACGAGCGGCTGTAATTCATGTTCAAGTGGATGGAGTTCGCCGTGTTGAAAGAGTAGTCCACGCGGTCAAAGAAGTTCTCTTCATTGCCCTTGTCGTGGAAGACGGCGAACTCCGGCGGATCAAGGAAGCGGCCTGAATTGAGCGCATCCGCTTCTAAGAAGTTGCCCCACTGAGCGCCTCCATAGGAAAGGTCGAAGCCGCCTGCCACGGAACCGAACGATCCGTAGGAACTGTTGATGCTGCCTGTGGGCTTGGTGACGCCCTGGCCGGAACGCGTTGTGGCAACAATCACAAGGCTCGTCTTGTCGCCATACTCGGCCGGCGGCGCGCCAGAGATCACCTGGATTGACTGAATCGCATTGGACGGAAGCTGATTGGAAAAGACCTTGCTCTGCTGGTCTGAGATTGCCTGGCCATCCACGGAAAATGAATTCGATGCGTGGTCGCCGAGGCCATGGAAGAGACCATTAGAGTCCGCCGAAACGCCCGGCGTTGTGAGGGTGACCAGCGAGCTGAGCGAAGAGGATTGACTCTCCAGCGGGACCTTGATGAACTGGTCGCGCTCCACGTCCGTGTGGAAAGTAGGATCGTCCTCGATCAGATCTCCCGTCGCCTGCACGGTCACTGTGGACGCGGTCGCTTCCACCTGCAAGACCAGCGTGAGATTAAGCCCCACCACCGAGCTCACAGAAACCTTCTGCCTGAGCGTCGCAAAGCCCGCCGCGGAGACAGTCAACTGATAGTTATTGAACGGCACATTGCCGAGGGCAAACTGACCGGTCGCGTCTGTCGTCGCGGCGCGGTGCAGTCCGCTCACCGCGCTCGATATCTGCACAGTCGCATTTGGAATAACGGCACCCGTCGGATCCGTGACCATGCCGCGCAGAGGGCCTGTAATGCCATTCTGCGCCGCATAAGCGCCGGGCACTGCGAGCAAACAGGCACAGGCAGTAAGAAGAAATGAGATCGTGCCGCGCTTGAACGGCATGAGCTTGCCTCCAGGGGGTTGGCTGCGATGCATGAAGCGGGCAGGATGTGGCTTGCCTGGGCGCTCTGTCTTGCGAGTGCCTTTCGCTTCAAGCGTCATCTTTCGGGAATAAGTTCCGCCCCTCGTGACAGAGGAACTGCTTACAGAAGGGCCGGGCCGAAGAGAAAGGTGCGATGACGCCTAGCAATGGGCAGGTGGAGGGCGCGTAAAAAGCTGCGGATGCCAATGGCGTGATAGGCAGCGCGTTTCCATCACGGGTGGCGGTACAGCAATCTGGAACAGGATCAGGACGGCCGCAGCCGCAGCAATGGGAATCGCAGAGTGCAGCACCAGGCAGATTGGACAATGATCCTGGTCCGTGGCAACTGCATGAATATGTGCCACCTGCACGAAGCTGACGAGCACAAGCAACGCCAGACACAAAAGCACGCCGACGACAAAGCCTGAAGGCCTGCCGGCGAAAAGCCTCTTGTCTCGCGTTTGCATTGGCCGCAACAAACAATTCCTTTCCTTAAGGATACACAGATTTGGATGAGGGAAGAAGCCTCAGGTTACAAGCAGCGCCCACATTTCGATGCATGCACGCAGTACGCAGGTGTGGTTCCAGCGTCTAAACTGTCTGGAAATGGGCAGCATATCCCAATTTCGCTGTGTACTCTGCATCGCCGTCTGTGCTGGAATCACCGCCGTATGCGCCGTGGCCGCTCCCCAGAGCCAGGCAAACCGAGAGAACCAGAAACCCCTGCCTGTGCAGCAGCCGGTCCCCGGAACGGGGACAAATCACCGGCTCATCCTGAAGGACGGCAGCTATCAGCAGGTGCGGACGTATGCAATCGTGGGCGACCGAGTTCGTTACATCTCCATCGAGCGTGCCGGCGAATGGGAAGAACTGCCCGTGGATTTGGTGGACTGGGATGCCACGCGAAAGTGGGAGATCAATCACGGCAACATGTCCGGCGAGTCGTCGCCCGCGATGAAAGAAGCCGCGGAACTGGACAAGGAAGAAGCAGAGGCGCGTGCCGATGAAAAATATAGGATGCCCCCAGTGGCTCCTGGGCTGGAACTACCGGACGCAGACGGTATCTTCGTGCTGGATACGTTTCAGGGATCTCCGGAGCTCGTTGAGTTGAAGCCTCTGGCTCTGCTCGCGGACACCAAGAGCCATCATGGGGCAAATGCGCAGAATCCTCTTGCCGGCCGCAGTACGCATCTCCAGCTTGAAGGTCAGCATGCGCGGGCGCATCTGCACGTGAACGATCCTGTAATCTACGCCTCACTGGATTCCGAAGAGCACGGAGACACCTTGACGACGCATGCGTTTACAGTGCACACCGATAGCTCGGAGGTGGCGAATGGCAAGTTCGGCGCCCACTCCGCATCGTCGCAGTTTGTCATTTTGCAACTCGATGAGCGTCAAGCGGTGCGATATATTGGCCCGCTGAATCTTGGATCAGGTGGCGCCGTCGTGCCCAGCGAGAACTTGATTCCGGCGAAAGTGGAGGCCCTTCCGGGCAAACATTGGCTCAAAATCGTCCCGCAAAAGAAGCTCGACGTCGGGGAGTTTGCGCTGGTAGAAATTCAGTCTCCAAATCAGGTCAGCAATGCGATCTGGGATTTCCGGGTTGCGCCAGGCATGGGCGACAATCCGGGCGCGATGAGCCCCCTTGCGAAACAATGAGAATGGCTTGACTACTCACGCACACTGATGCCGAGTGCCTTCATCTTGCGATAGAGATGACTGCGCTCCAGGCCCAGCAACTCTGCGGCGCGGCTCATGTTGTTGCGGGCTTCTTCAATCTTTTTCAGAATATAGTCGCGCTCATAGGCATCGCGGGCCTGCTGCAACGTCGAGAAGTCCTCGGTAGTGCGGGTAGCTGCCTTGTGCGTGAGAGGCGGCAGATGCTTGCGTTCGATGCGCAGCGCTCGCGGATTCAGAATCAGCACGCGCTCAATCATGTTTTTGAGCTCCCGCACATTGCCCGGCCAGTGATAGTGCGCCAATGCTTCAAGCGCGTCGTCGCCAATCTCCATGCGCGGGCGGCCGTATTGACGGCCAAATTCGGCGAGAAATTCACGAGCCAGAAGAGGAATGTCTTCTTTACGCTCGCGCAGCGGCGGAACGAAAAACGGAACCACGTTCAACCGATAGAAGAGGTCCTCGCGAAAATTGCCCTTGGCGATCTCCTCTTCCAGGTCCTTGTTTGTCGATGCGATGAGACGCACATCAACGCGCAGCGGCTGCGTGCCGCCAACGGGCGTGAAGAGTTGATCGTCCAGCGCACTCAGAACCTTGGCCTGCGTTTTCAGGCTCATGTCGCCCACTTCATCCAGAAAGAGCGTGCCGCCGTCCGCGCGCTCCAGCGTGCCCCGTTGCTCCGGAGGCCCACCTGGACGCGCTCCATGGCGATAGCCGAAGAGCTCCGACTCGATGTGGGCCTCAGGAATCGCGGCGCAATTGAGTTCCACGAAAACACGCTCGCGTCGCAGGCTCTCCGCATGGATGGCGCGCGCGATTAGTTCCTTCCCCGTCCCGGATTCGCCATAGATGAGAACGCGGCCGTTCGTTGGGGCCATGAGCCGAATCTGCTGGCGCAGCGCCTTCACTGGAATGCTTTCGCCTGTCAGCACCGATCCCACGCTGAATTGCCGCTTGAATTCAAGGTTCTCGGCGCGCATACGCCGCGCATCCACCGCGTTCTTCAGCACGATCAGTGTGCGATCGAGCGAGAGCGGCTTTTCAAGGAAATCATAGGCGCCAAGTTTGGTCGCCTTCACCGCCGACTCAATGGTTCCGTGGCCGGAGACGATGACAACTTCCGGCCGTGTCTCGGGAGCAAGGGCGTGAATATCCGCGAGCACGTCAAGCCCATCACGGTCCGGTAACCAGATGTCGAGGAGCACCACGTCGTAAGGAACGTCCTCGATCAACACGAGAGCTTCTGAGGCTGTGGCCGCAGTGGTAACGGCATAGCCTTCCTCGCTCAGAATCTCCTCCAGGGACGTGCGAATCTCCGCCTCGTCATCCACGACCAGAACGTGGTTCATGAGTGGACTCCAGTCGCGGGAACGTCCGTTCCTTGCTCAAGCGTCGCCTGAGGCGACCGATCCATCAGCGGGAGCTGCACAAGAAAACGCGCGCCCTTGGGGGCATTGCTCTCGGCGCGAATCGATCCGCCATGCTCTTGAATAATCTTGGCCGCGATGGAAAGCCCGAGGCCTGTGCCACGCTGCTTGGTCGAGTAGAACGGCAGAAACAAGCGCTCGCGAATCTCATCCGTCAGGCCATGGCCCGTATCAGAGACGGCTACTTCGACGGCAGTCCCATCTTCGCTGAGCGCGGTGCTTACGTCGAGAACACGCAGCAGACTGCCCTGCATCGCCTCCGCTGCGTTGTCAATCAGATTTGCCAGGGCTCGGCGCATCGCTTCGGGATCGGCAAGCACCATGGGCAGGCCTGGCTCAAGGCTGCGGCGAACGGTGATGTCTTCGAGCCTTCCGGTGAAAAGTGCCAGCGCTTCCTCGGCAACCTGGTTCATGTCGCACGCGCGCGGCTGCGGCGCCGGAAACTGCGCAAGCGCCGAAAACTGATCGACAAGGGTTCGCATGGTCGCGACGCAACCGAGAATCACCTCGCTGCACTTACGAATGATAGCCGGCGAGTCCGAATGATTGCGGTCCAGATGACGACGGATGCGTTCAGCAGAAAGTGCAATTGGCGTGAGAGGATTCTTGATTTCGTGTGCAACACGCTGCGCCACCTCCTTCCACGCGGTCTGTCGCTGCGCGCGGAGCAACTCGGATGTGTCTTCCACCACTAGAACTGTGCCAATCTTGCCATGTGCCAGCTCGAGTCTCGCGCTGGTAACGGCGAGATGAAGCGTTCTTCCTCGGGCGTGCATTTCAAGCTCGATGGAAGCAGCGCCCATGCGCTGGCCGCGTCGAATGACACCTGCAAGGTCTTCCGCACTCTCCGGCGGCAAAAGAGCGTTGACGTCTTGTCCGCGCAAATCCTCGTTCCCATGATGGCCCAGCAGTACGGCGAAGGCTCGATTCGCCTGCAACACCGTACCTGACCCGTCAAGGGTGACGACACCGCTCGGGATTGTTTCCAGAATCGTTTCGAGTTCCCGGCGTCGCTCCTCAATCGCCTGATTCGCTGCAGTCAGCTGCGCGGAAGAACTGTTTGCGAGCTTGCGACTCGCGTCAAGATCGGCAGCCATGTGGTTGAATGAACGAACCAGCTCCGCCATTTCGCCCGTCGTGACCAGTGCGACTCGATGCTCGTACTTGCCGGCCGCAATTTCATCCATCGCATCGGCCAGTGCCTCCACGGGCCTCGTGATCTGCTTGGATAGGAACAAAGCAAGCCAGACGCTGGCGAAGAACACCACCACGGTAATCAGCAGCAGCATAAGGAAGAAGACACTACGAATACTGTTGCGAGCACGGAAGAGGTTCCAGTAGGCAGCAGCTCCGGCGCGAATGCGCGCTGTTGTCTGGCTGAGACCCTGCGGCATTGGCAGGGCCGCAACAATAACCTTGCCTGAAGCCGTAACAGCCATGCCGAGCGCATACTCCTGGCCTCCAATACGAATCACGGGTTCGTCGTTGCGCTGCGCTGCAACCAGCAAGCTTGCAGAGAGGGGACCGTGCAGGGGGATCGCTGTCACGGACTCATCCTGGCCCTCCTTCTCGGGAAGCCATGGAATGAGGTTCGCGGGTTCAGATTCAGGCGGTGCAAGATAGCTGGCAATGACCTGGCGATCCCGTCCGTAGACCACAGCGAATCCACCATCCAGAGTGATGCGATGCGCACTCAGCACGCTCTGGAGAGCCTGTGATGTGCCATCCGGAGCGCCCGACGTCGCAATGGATTCGGCCTCGCCGCGTGCGTTGCTGGTGACGTACTGTGCAAGCTCAAGGACGACGCGCGTCGAGTCCTCACGCAGCTCTGATGTATTCGGAGAGAACCAGCGGTCAATCGAGCGGTTCATCAGTTGAAAGCTGAAGAGAAACATGAAGACGGCTGGCGTCAGGGCAATCAGCATCGCGCCAAGCACCATGCGGGTGCGCAGGCGGGCGCCGAGTGCATTGCTGCTCTGGTCGGCGTAGACCTTCAGGATGTTCCTCAGCAACAGGATGAGCAACGCAACAAGCACCAGAAAAACCAGCACCGTGAGGCCGGTAAATGCCAGAGTCTCGCCTGCGGTCTCAGGATTGAGGAAGCGAATATTGGAGAAATTGAAGGCCTGAAGCGCGCCGAGGAGCGCAAAAAACAGAAGAGCCCCCAGGCCCAGCAGGACCACCAGCCGCCGCCGTGAATCGCCCCTGGAGGACATGCCGCGATTATAGGCGTTACATGAAGCAAAGGGCCATACGAGAACGATGCGATGCCCCTGCCCCGGAGCGCTTTAGCCTCTGCAGCTTGTGCTGAAAGTGAGGCTACCCAGCCATCACGCTAAGCAAGAACGCTGGCAGGAGCCGTCCATGGTCTGTGCTGGCTTTCAGCCACGCCGCGATGCGTGAGTACACCGAGCCACGTGTTCAGCCCCTCAGCCAGACCTGCATCCTGCCGCAGCGCATCGCGCGCTCCAAGATTTGCAAGCCGCATCAGGTATGGGAACGTCGAATTCGTCAGCGCAAGCGTGGAGGTATGTGGCACGGCGCCCGGCATATTGGTCACGCAGTAATGAACGATGCCATCCACGGTATAGCTGGGATTGGAGTGCGAAGTGGGGCGCGCCGTCTCCACGCAGCCGCCCTGGTCGATGGCTACATCCACAATCACCGCGCCCTTCTTCATCTGCCCTACCATGGCACGAGTCACGATCTTGGGTGCGGTTGCTCCGGGAATGAGCACGCCGCCAATCACCAGGTCCGCCTCGCGGGTTGCCTGCGCGATGTTGTAGCTGTTGGAGGCAAGCGTGTAAAGGCGACCGCCAAACAAATCGTCGAGTTCGCGCAGGCGGTTCAGGTTCACATCCACCAGCGTCACCTTGGCGCCGAAGCCGAGCGCAATCTTTGCAGCGTTGGTGCCTACAATACCCCCACCAATAATGGTGACGTGCGCCGGAGGAACCCCCGGCACGCCGCCAAGCAGAATGCCCCGGCCGCCACGCTCCTTTTCCAGGTAGCTCGCTCCGACCTGCACACTCATGCGCCCCGCAACCTCGCTCATGGGCATCAGCAACGGCAACATGCCATTGCGGTCGCGGACTGTCTCGTAGGCAATCCCGATCACCTTTGACTCCAGCAGCCGGTTCGTCAGATCAGGCAATGGCGCAAGGTGCAGGTAGGTGAACAACACCAGTCCTTCGCGGAAGTACACGTACTCTTTCTCAATCGGCTCCTTGACCTTGACGACGGTCTCAGCGTTTCCCCACACGTGACCCGCATCGCCCACGATCTCCGCACCCGCGTCCTGATACTCCGCATCGTCAAAGCCCGATTGCGCTCCCGCCTTGGTTTCCACCAGCACGGGATGCCCCGCTTCGACGAGCGCCTTGGCGCCGGCTGGCGTAACACCAACGCGCGCCTCATTGTCTTTGATCTCTCTGGGAACGCCGATGATCATCGCATTTCTCCTTCGGTCCTGGATGCGGATCCGGACTGCTGCATCCATCTGCATCCGCAGGCTCGCATCACACGCCGGAGTCCGGGCCGACGCCTGACTCCGCAAACACTGTCACACATGCTACGTCGCTTTTTGTGACTAATGTGTGCAAAGTGCGTGCTAAAAGATTTATATGAGCACAAAACGTGAACAAACACGCCAAAACACGCAAATTGTCGCCAAGGACAACCTGTCCGGCACTCTCGATGAACTCGATGCAGCCATCGTGCGCTTCTTGGAGCGCAATGGCAGAGCGACCAATTTTGAAGTGGGGGAGGAAGTTGGCCTTTCTCCTTCCGCAGCTTCCCGGCGCATTCAGGCACTGGAGAGCTCCGGCCTGATCCGTGGCTACCGGGCCATTGTGGACGATCGCCTCCTCGGCAAGCACATCACCGTGTACATCCGGGTCACGCTGGAGAGGCAGTCAGCAACTGTACTGGGCGCGTTTGAGGCTGCCGTGCGGCGCTGCCGCGAGATCGTAAGTTGCCACCTGATGGCCGGCCAGTACGACTACATGCTCGTGGCCCGCGTCGGCGGCATCGATGATTACGGCCGCTTACATCAGTCCGAGCTGTCGCGCCTGCCAGGGGTCACCCGGCTGGAAACAAGTTTTGCGCTGCGCGATGTACTGGAAGGCAAGACGACATAGGGCGGGTCTGGCTGAGCAGGCGAATGCCCCCGTCAATGGAATCCTCGCACCGCTCACTCTCCATATGTCACAAAGCGCTTCTGCGCCTCGTCGTATTCCTCGATGCGTCCAGTCAGGATGTCGTAGTACCAGCCATGCACCGTCAGCCTTTCCTCGGCGACTGCGCGGGCCACAGACGGCTGCGCGTGCAGGTTCATCAGCTGTGCCACAACATTGCCACGAATGAGTGAAGCCAATTCGGCGCTGTCGCCGTCGGCAGGGTTCAGTGGCTGGCGATGCTGGAAGGCTTCCTCCACGTGCTGCAGCCAGCGGCTGGCTTTGGGTAGATTCACGAGAGCCTTACGATCGAGCGCCGCCTTCATGGCGCCGCAGTCCGAGTGTCCGCACAGGATGGCATGTGGCACCTTGAGCACTTCCACCGCATACTCAATGGTGGCCGTGCATCCATCGACATCCTGACTGGTGACAGGCACAACATTGCCCGCATTGCGTGTAATGAAAAGATCGCCGGGTCCAGTCCCGAGGAAAAGGTCAGGCAGCACGCGCGAGTCCGAGCAGGTGATAAACAGCCATTCCGGCGCCTGCGACTCAGCCAAAAGGTGAAACTGGCTTTTCCGCTTCGGGAAGACCTCGGCGAGAAACTTCTTGTGCCCTGCATAAAGCCGCTGCATCTCATCCTCCTGTCGGCTCGGCTTCCTGCTAGGTGAAACAAGCCAACCAGCACCAGCCTACCGCATGGGCGCGCCGCCTGATATTTTGATGCGAGACGCTGAAGTGCTCACGCGTAACTCACGGAGACTGCAATCATGAGGACATCTCACATCCTCGCAAGCTTTGCCATGGTCCTTGCGATCGTAGGGTCGGCTGCAGCCGCCTCTGGACAGACCGTCGACACCATTGACCCAGCAATCAAGAGCCGCGTGGATCTCATCGCCACGCAAGTGCTCCAGCAAACTGGAGTACCATCCGCATCCATCGCCGTTGTCGACCACGGAAAGCTGGTCTACACCCACGCCTACGGCAAGGCACGATTGCAGCCGCCCACACCCGCAACTCCCGAAATGCGCTACTCCATCGGCTCCATCTCCAAGCAGTTCACGGCGGCGGCCATCCTGCTGCTCCAGGAGCAGGGCAAGCTCTCCCTCGATGACGCGGTGGGCAAGTACCTCACGGGCCTCACGCGAGGCAACGAAGTAACCATCCGCGAGATTCTGTCGCACACATCCGGCTACCAGGACTACTGGCCGGAGGATTACGTGATGACTCCGATGTTCAAGCCCACAACCGCGCAGGAAATTCTGGACAAGTGGGCCAGGAAGCCGCTCGATTTCGAGCCCGGCACGCAGTGGCAGTACTCCAACACCAACTACGTCATCGCCGGAGCCATCGTAGAGAAAGTCAGCGGCGAGAAGCTCATGGACTTCCTCGAAGAGCATATCTTCCATCCGCTGGGCATGCATTCCGTGTGGAACTCGGATGAAGCAAGTCTCACGCGCACAGACGCAACAGCCTACTATCGCCATGCTCTGGGGCCGCTGCGCATCGCGCCGAAAGAAGGCCGCGGCTGGATGTTCGCAGCCGGCGAGCTCGCCATGACCGCACATGACCTGGCCCTGTGGGATGCAAGCCTGCTCGCCGAGTCCGTCCTGAAGCCGCAGAGCTATAACCAGATGTTCACCGATGTGAAGTTGAAGAACGGCAAGGAATCGCACTACGGCCTCGGTGTCCAGGTGGAGATGCGCAACGGACACCGCTCGATTGAGCACTCAGGCGAGGTGTCCGGCTTCGTCTCGGACAACGTGCTGATGATCGATGACGGTGTGGCCGTGGCAGTCCTCACCAATCAGGATGCCGTCGGCGCAGCGAGCACCATCGCGCATCTGGCAGCACCCGTCGTGGCGCAGTACCCGCTCTCTGCACCCGAGCAGCAGGCGCTGAACATTTATCGCGGCCTGCAACAGGGCAAGCTCGACCGCAGTCTGCTGGCGCCGAATCTGAGCGACTACTTCACGCCTGAAGCGATCACGGATTTTCAGTCCAGCCTCGCACCGCTGGGGGAACCTTTGACCTTCCGCCAGGTGGCCGAGCAGCTGCGCGGCGGCATGACCTTCCGCGCATTCCGGATTGTGTACCCGGGCCGCAACCTGACTCTCACGACATACACCTACCCCGATGGGAAGCTGGAACAATACCTGATCGCACCAGGGGAGTAGCGCTGCCACCTAGGCTTGGCCGCTCCATGGCTCGATGCCGGCTGCCTCCGCGACAGCCGGCACGGGCGCGCGGTTTCTTCCGTGCCGTTTCCGATACACTTAAAGATGACCTATGTTTGAAACTCTTACAGACAAACTGCAGCGCGCCTTTAAGACCCTGCGCGGCCAGGGCACGCTCACGGAAGAAAACATCGTCGAGGCCCTGCGCGAGATTCGCGTCGCGCTGCTCGAAGCCGACGTGAACCTGAACGTCGTCCGCGACCTCATCGAACACATCCGCGCCAAGG
The DNA here is from genome assembly GCA_049582405.1 of Occallatibacter sp. Classification (GTDB taxonomy): domain Bacteria; phylum Acidobacteriota; class Terriglobia; order Terriglobales; family Acidobacteriaceae; genus Telmatobacter. The sequence continues at coordinate 11,368 of JBAUTX010000073.1, forward strand.
CCGTTGGCACTGAAGTGATGACGGCGCTCTCGCCCTCCGAGCAGGTCATCAAAATCGTGCGTGATGAGCTGATCGAACTGCTCGGCCGCGACACCGCGCGTTTCAAGTTCGCCTCGCAGCCGCCCACCATCATCCTGATGGCCGGCCTGCAGGGCTCCGGTAAGACGACCACCAGCGGCAAGCTGGCGGCATGGCTCAAGAAAGGCGGCCACCGGCCCATGCTCGTCTCGGTGGACGTGTACCGCCCGGCCGCGCGCGAGCAGTTGAAGGTCGTCGCCAAGTCCATCGAGGCGCGGCTCTATGAAGGCGATTTGAAGGGCGAAGCCGCAGGGCCAAAGTTGGTGGAAAGGCTCGCCAACGAAGCGCGCCGCGAGGCCCGCAACATGGGCTGCGACACGCTCATCGTGGACACCGCCGGCCGCCTGCACATCGACGAAGAGTTGATGGTCGAGATGGAGCAGTTGAAGAAGCTGCTCAGCCCGCAGGAGATCCTCTTCGTGGCCGACTCCATGACCGGCCAGGACGCCGTCCACTCCGCGCTCGACTTTCACAAGCGCCTGGGTCTCACCGGCGTCATCCTGACCAAGATGGACGGCGACGCGCGCGGCGGCGCGGCCCTCTCGATTCGCCACGTCACCGGCCAGCCCATCAAGTTCATCGGCGTGGGCGAAAAGCCCGACGCCTTCGAGCCGTTCCATCCGGACCGCATCGTGGGCCGAATCCTCGGCATGGGCGACATGATGTCGCTCATCGAAAAGGCCGAAGAAAAACTCGACCGCAAGAAGTCAGAGGAATTCGCCAAGAAGGCGCTGCTCGGCGACGGCTTCTCGCTCGAGGACTTCCGAGACCAGTTGCGCCAGATCAAGAAGCTCGGCTCCATGGAATCAATCCTCAAAATGATGCCGTCGGTCGGCCCCTTTGCGGGCATGCAGCAGGCAGCCAAGAATGTGGACGAGAAACAATTCGTCCGTCTGGAAGCGATCATCAACGCGATGACGCCCAAGGAGCGGTTGAACCACGAGATCATCTCCGGCTCCCGCCGCAAGCGCATCGCCGCGGGTTCCGGCACCAGCGTGCAGGACGTGAACCAGCTTCTGCGCCAGTACGCGCAGATGGCGCGCATGTTCAAGCAGATGGGCAAAGGCGGCCTTGCAAAATCGATGATGCGCGGCGGCATGGGTGCACTGGGAATGGGTAGGCAGAAATTCGGGCGGTAGGCACATGACCACTCTTCAGGACCAGCTCGACGAAATCACGGCCAACACGCGGCAACTGGTGCAGTCTGAGCGCCTCGCGATCGGCGAGCGCGCCGTCGCGGAGCTCTTCGCCACGGGCATCGAAGAGCGCATCCTGCCCGTCGGCGCGGCGGCGCCTGAGTTTGCGTTGAAGGATGCAGGCGGCAAGCCAGTGCGCTCGGCCGACATGCTCGCGCTCGGTCCGCTGGTCATCAAATTCTTTCGCGGGCGCTGGTGCCCTTACTGCATGACGGAGCTGGAAGCGTGGCGCGATCTCTATGGCCAGATCCGCGAGCATGGCGCACTGATGGTCGCCGTGAGCCCGCAGACGCAGCGCCAGAGCGACTTCATGGTGGGCCAGCATGGACTGCCCTTCCCCGTCCTGCACGACGCGGGCAACGCGCTCGCCGAGCAGTTCGGCCTGGTCTACACCGTGCCCGACGACCTGCGCGAGTACTACCGCTCCATCCTCGTCAACATCCCCTTTGTGAATGGCGACGAGAGCTGGCGGCTGCCGCTCCCCGCAACCTACGTCATTGGACGTGACCGCAAGGTCCTCTTCGCTGAAGCGCACGCCGACTTCCGCGTCCGCCCCGAGCCGGAAGAAGCGCTGGCCGCGGCGCTGGCCCTGCACGGCCGGTAGACCCTGCCTACTTTTTCGTCTGGCTATTCACCAGAGCCCTTACTTGTTCCTCAGTCAGCCCGCGGAGCAGGAACACCTTGCTGCGCGACGACTCGCCATGGATCAGCTCAACCGAAGACCTGGGCACGCTGAAACTCCTGGAAAGAAAATCAACCAGCGCTTCGTTGGCGCGGCCCTCGATGGGCGGCGCCTGCACGGCGATCTTCAACTGCGCAGTCGCGCCCTCGCCATAGACGCCCACAATCGCCGTCTTCTTCGCGCCGGGCTGCGCGCGCACGGCCAGTGTCACTCCGCCTGCGACTGCGCGAAGCATCAGGCCGGCCCCGCGTAGGGCGCGCGCTTGCCAAAGAGCGCCGTGCCGATGCGGATGCGCGTGGCGCCCTCTTCGATCGCCAGCGGAAAGTCGCCGCTCATGCCCATCGAGAGCACATCGAGGCTTAGCGTGGGATGCGCCTGCACCCACCGGTCCCGCCACAGGCGCAGGCTGCGGAAGCAGGCGCGCGTCTCGGCCTCCGGCGCGCCCCACGGCGCAATGGTCATCAGGCCCTGCGCGTCGAGGTGCGTGAGGTCCGGCAGGCGTTCGAGCAGATGCGCGGTCTCAGCTGACTCCGGATCGATGCCGGCCTTCGTCTCCTCCGTGCTCAGCTTCACTTCGATGAGCACCGGCAGCTGCTTGCCCAGCCTGCCTGCCGCCTCGTTGAGCCGTTCGGCCAGCCGCAGCGAGTCCAACGAGTCGATGCCGTCAAAGAGTTCTGCCGCACGCGCCGCCTTATTCGATTGCAGATGGCCAATGAGATGCACGCGGGGACGCGGCAGCGCTCCTCCCGCCCAAAGCTCCGCCGCACGCGGGGCTTTCGCCGCAAACTCCTGCACGCGATTCTCGCCAAAGAGCGTGAGTCCCAGCACCGTCGCTTCCGCCATGGACTCGGCGGGATAAGTCTTGGAGACGGCCATCAGCTCAATGTCTGCGCGCGCACGGCCGGCCTTGCGGCAGGCTGCCTCGATGGCCTCTTCCACGCGCGCGAGATGTTCTGCCAGCGCTGTCATTGCGCTTCCGTCCGGTCTGTGCGGCACGCCTCAGTGCCCGCGCTCTTCGAGAAACTTCTCCGCTTCAAGCGCCGCCATGCACCCCGAGCCCGCCGCCGTGATGGCCTGCCGGTAGCGCCGGTCCTGCACGTCGCCGCAGGCATAGACGCCGGGCACCACGACGCCATTGTGCGTGGTCAGCACGTTGTCCTTCGTCCGGATGTAGCCATCCGGATCCAGATCCATCTGGCCGTGGAACATCTTTGCGTTGGGCTCGTGTCCAATGCCGAGGAAGAGCCCGCTCACGGGCAGCGTCGTCACGTTGCCGTTGGTCACGTCGCGCAGGCGCAGCCCCTTCACTTCTTGCTCTTCCACGCCCAGCACCTCTTCGACCACCGTGTTGGTGCGCAATTCAATATTCGGATGCGCGATGGCGCGCTCCAGCATGATCTTGCTCGCGCGGAACGCATCGCGGCGATGCAGCAGCGTGACCTTGCTGGCGAAGCGCGTCAAGAACAACGCCTCTTCCATGGCCGAGTCGCCGCCGCCCACCACGGCAATCTCTTTGCCCCGGAAGAAGAATCCATCGCATGTCGCGCAGCTTGAAACGCCGTGGCCAATCAGCGCCTGCTCGCTGGGGATTCCCAGCCAGCGCGCGCTGGCTCCCGAGGCCACAATCAGTGTGCGCGTGCAGATTTCGCCTGCCGAGGTCTGCAGCGTATAGGGGTGCTTGCTCAGGTCCACGCTGTTCAGGTGCGCAAGCTGGAAGGTCGCTCCAAACTTGGCGGCCTGCTTCTTCATGTTGTCGATCAGCTCCGGCCCCTGAATGCCCTCAGGCCAGCCGGGAAAGTTCTCGACCAGCGTGGTGATGGAAAGCTGCCCGCCCGGTTCATGGCCTTCCAGCACAAGCGGATTGAGCCCGGCGCGGCCGGTGTAGATGGCGGCGGTGAGTCCGGCACAGCCGGAGCCAAGGATGACGGTATCGCGTGTCTCGCTCATGAGATTCTCAAAGTCGATTCTAGATGGTCCCAGCGCCCCGGAATGTGCACGGGACCGCCGGTTCTTCATTATGATGAAGGACATGGCCAATCTGACTCTGATTTACGGAATGCGGCTGCTACCTGAGGGCGAGGTGACGGAGATCCACGATGCAACGCTCAAGCTGGCAAATGGTCACGAGGCACACGTCACCATGCACGTGCTCGAAGGCTCGCGCGAACAGATTGAGCAGCAGCTCAAGCAGAGCCTGGATGCCTTCTTCGACTTCTATCCGGAGATTTGACGCGCTGAAGTGGCCCCTTGCAGGTCTGCCTCTCCAGACTCAGCGAACGGCTGCCGGTTCCTGGTCCGAGATACGCGCCGACGTCCGGTATTCCGCCTTATCGCCTTTGCTGCGGCGCACGCGCAGGTTCCCCAGGGCATAATCCACGTAGCGCGGCTCAAAGTGGGTGGACTCGCCCATAAAACGGCAGGTCGCAACCACCTGGTCCACAATGAACTTGGGCTGGTAAGCCGCAAAGTCCAGTTCCTTTTCATACTTGAGCACCTGGACGATGTATTCGAAGGCCGAGTCAGTCAGCTCCATGCCCTGCCGGGCCGCTTCCTTGTCGAAGATCCTGCGGTAGTTCTCGTAGGAAGGTGCGCCAATCTCAATCTTGTACGGCAGGCGCCGCAGAAACGCCGGGTCCATCAGGTCTTCCGGCTCCAGGTTCGTCGAGAAGATGATCATCTCTTCAAACGGAACGCTGAACGTCTTGCCCGTATGGAGCTTCAGGAAGTCGACACGATTCTCGAGGGGCACAATCCAGCGATTCAGAAGGTTTGTCGGGCTCACCAGCTGGCGTCCAAAGTCGTCGATGATGAAGCAGCCGCCCAGCGCCTTCACGTGCAGAGGAGCCTCATAAAAGTTGCCCACTTCGTCATAGCGCAGGTCCAGCATATCCAGCGTGAGTTCGCCGCCTGTGACCACAAAAGGCCGCTTGCACGGCACCCAGCGCGCATCAAACGCCTCGCGCCGGAAGATGGACCCCGGGTCGTCCTGATCCACGTCGGTTGAGCTCAGCGACAGATGAATCTGCGGGTCGTACACGCGAATGATCTGCCCTTCCACCATGACCGCATACGGCACATAGATGACGTCATTGAAGACATTCGCAAAGCAATGCGCCACGGACGTCTTACCATTGCCCGGAGGGCCATAAAGCAGCATCGCACGCCCCGAGTTCAGCCCAGGCCCGCACTGCTCAATGATACTGTCGTCGAATGTCAGTTCACCCACTGACTTGCGGATGCGCTCAAAACTGACCACCTCGTTCGTCAGTTTCTGCATGTTGACCTGATCGTTGAATTCCTCCAGTGTCACGGGAGCAGGCCCGGTGTACCGGAGCCGGTTGAGCGCGTCAACTGTCCAGCGACGGCCCTCATCGGTAAAGCTATAACTCAGGTCAATTGGATTGTCTGCCTGGCGCGATCCCAGCGTCTGCAGCAGGTTGCGCCCCAGCGCCATCTGGATCAGATCAATCACAATGTGATAGGGAAGCTTGATGGCGTCGACAAACTGCCGGGTGGTCTCCAGGCGGTCCCGGTAGATGAGCTTGAGCAGCATGCCCATCAGGTCAATCTCGTCAATCCCAATCGACTGGATATCGGTCGGCTCTTTCGGAATCCGGTGCAGGAAGGACTCGAGCGTGGGCTCGTTGATGGCGCCCATCGCCACCAGGTTGTCTCCCAGCCGGCCCCCATGGTCGCGCAGGCGGCGCACAGCCGCAGCAACCTGTTCTTCGGTCACCAGCTTGGCTCGTATGAGCAAATCGCCTAATCGAAGTCGAGTCGAAATGGCCGTCTCCTCCTGTCCCAGCTATAGATTCTTTCGGGGGCGCTGGCATGTATCTTTGCCGCACATTTTCGCTGTGTCTACCACTAAACATCGAACATTGGGTAAAAGTAACTCCCACAGAAGTGGAATGACCTTTGGGCGATTCTCGAGGCAGTCACATTGAGTAGAGCGCTGCGCCCTCGGTTAACCGAGCCATCACGCGCCCAAAGAATAGAAAATTCACAGACTCTTTTCCCGCACCGGTGACTTCCGTACGTACGCGCCAAGTCCTGCTCGCCTACTCGAAACCGCATCCACACCGAAGAGTACCGGGCGCTCTCTGCGCAGTCGCGCTTGCGCTGCTTCTCGTTCCTCTTCGGGCGGCAGCGTGGGCTCCACATACGTGGCAGGTATCAGCCATCTTCATCCCTGCCGTCGTTGGCCAGCCGGCCTGGCGTCTGGCGTTTTAGCTTGTTTCCAAGTTGTAATTTAGTATTCTGTTAACACATCCTTCTTGCTTCGGCGAGCCACGTACAACTCCTATGACTCCAGTCGCTTTGGCGGTTGACGATCTCCGGGACCAGTATCTGCGCGAGATGGCGCTCGTCCGGCAGACCTGTGACCGGACTGGAGACGGCACGGCAGCCATTCGCCGCCGCTCTGCTGTTGTGGACCGGATCCTCATCGAAATGTGGCGTCGAGCCTTTCTGGGCCAAAGCGCACAAAGCGTTGCCCTGCTTGCACTTGGCGGATACGGCCGCAAAGATCTTTTCCCCTTTTCCGACATCGACGTTCTCTTCGTCTTTGCCGATGACAAGACGGAAGAGCAGTCCAAGGACATCGTGCGTTCGGTGATCCAGGGCATGTGGGACATCGGCCTCAGGGCCAGCCCCGCGAAGCGGACGGTGAAGGAAGCCGGTCGCTTCGACCCCGACAACCTCGAGTTCACCCTGGCTACTCTCGACCGCCGCTTTCTCGCCGGCTCTTTCCCGCTTTATCAGCAGCTCCATCAGACCGTCTTCCCCGGCCTGGTCCTGAGCGAGTGGAACACCATCACGCAGAAGCTCGGAGAAATTGCCCGCGCACGCCACGCGAAGTATGGCAATACGATCTTCCACCTCGAGCCCAACCTGAAGGAATGTCCCGGCGGCCTCCGCGACTACCACCTCGCCGTCTGGTTCGCCCTGCTTTTTCACCTGAAGGAAACCAAGGAGTGGCCCCGCCAGCGCGGTGGCGTCTTCCAGAGCGCCCGAGGCGACGCCGAAGCCGCCTTCGACTTCCTCGCCGCAGCGCGCTGTTTCCTCCACTTCCGCCATGGGCGCGACGACAATACGCTCGACTGGCAATCCCAGGATGAGGCCGCGGCCAACTCCATCGGCCTGGAAACGCGCGGCACCGCCGACCCGGCCTACTGGATGCGGACCTACTACCGCCACGCGCGCGTCATCTATCGCCGTGCCGCGCTGCTCATGGAGCATTTGCCCGCGCCGGTCAGCTTCTATCGCCAGTTCCGCCGTCGTCGCACGCCCATCGCCGGCACAGACTTCATCCTCGATCAGGGCCGCATCGATATACTGCCCGGCGCCCAGTTCAGTGACACCAGCGCCATTCTCCGCGTCTTCCCGCTCATGGCCACGCATGGCTACGCGCTCTCGCAGGCCGCAGAAGACCGCATCACGGACGCGCTGCCGGCCCTCGCCATCCATATCCCTGAGGGCCCCTACCTGTGGAATGCATTGCGTGAAGTGCTGCTCGGACCCCACGCGGCCCATGCGCTCCGCACCATGCATGCGTTGGGGATTCTGGAGATGCTCATCCCCGAGTTCCACGGCATCGACGCACTCGTGATCCGTGACAGCTATCACCGCTACACTGTCGATGAGCACACCTTCCTGACCATCGACAACGTCCACGGCCTTCGCCAGCCCACGCACGACTACGAGCACCGTCTTGCACAGTTGCTGCCAGAGATCGACCGCCTCGATCTCTTCCTGCTCTCACTCCTGCTCCATGACACCGGCAAGGGCCGGCGCGCGGGCGAGCACACCGGCCAGAGCGTGGAGCTGGCGGCCAGCTTTCTCGCTCGCCTCGACTTCGACGCCGAGGAGCGCGAAGAAGTGCTCAAGCTCATCCGCCTGCACCTTGAGATGTCAAACGCTCTGCGACGCGACATCTTCGACCCCGAGAACATTCGCAATTTTGCCGATAAGGTGGGCAGTCCGAGCCTGCTGAAAATGCTCACCCTGATGACCTATGCCGACATCAAGGCGGTGAACCCCGAAGCCCTGACACCGTGGAAAGCTGAGAGCCTGTGGCAGCTCTACATGACAACGGCGAACTTCATGGACCGTTCGGTCGACGAAGTCCGCTACCACGCCGCCATCGATCCCACGTTGCTCAATCGCATCCGCTCCATGGTGCCGGCATCGCAATATGATGCCCTCAGGCAATTCCTCGAAGGCTTGCCGCAGCGCTACCTCCAGACGCGTCTCCCCGAACAAATTAGAGATCACTTCCAGCTTGCCCTCAATCTGGAAAGAGACCCCGTCCAGCTTGACCTGCGTCCCCATCGGCAGCTTTTTGATCTCACCGTCATTGCCCGTGATCGCAGCCGCCTTTTTGCGGACGTGGCCGGCGTGCTGGCCGCCTGGGGCATGAATATCGTCAAAGCGGGCGCCTTCTCCAATGACGCCGGCATCGTTGTCGATAGCTTCCAGTTCACGGATGTCTTCCGCACCATCGAGCTCAACCCCAGCGAAAAAGGGCGTTTCCTCACCAGTCTCCATGACGTCATCGCCCAGAAAGTCCCCGTAGAACAATTGCTCGAAGGCCGGCGTCATCTCAATCACAATGGCAACGCCAAAGTCGAAGTGGCCACGCGACTTAGTTTTGACTCAGAATCGTCCAGTCACTCCACGCTTTTGCAGGTCATCGCCCAGGATGTGCCCGGCCTGTTGCGCCAGCTCGCACTTACGCTCAACGAGCACCAGTGCAACATTGAAGTGGCGCTCATCGATACGGAAGGCGAAACCGCCATCGACGTCTTCTATCTCACCAGCGAAAACGCCAAGCTCACACCAGAGAAGCAGCAGGCGCTCGCCTCTGACCTCACAGCGGCGCTGGATTCGGCGCGCTCTCCGGTCGCCTAGGAGCACCCTCCCGACGGCATCCGCCCATTCTTCGCCCCGTCCCGCCTCCTGCATCACGGAATCCCACGGACTAAAATCGTAAAAGTCCACACCTTTGAGGAACCCATGGCCGCACTCATTGACTCCATCGACATCAAGCGCAAGATGTATTTCGAATTTGAAAACACCCCCTACTATTGCATGGATGTGGACGTCTCCACGCCGACCGCGCGCGGCGGGCAGACACTGGTCCGTGTCAAGATGCGCAACCTCCTCACCCGCGCCGTCTTCGACAAGACCTTCAAGGCAGGCGAGAAGTTCAAGGAGCCCGATCTGGAGACCGTCGATGTCTCCTATCTCTACTCCGACAACGAAGGCTCGCACTTCATGGATCAGGAGAGCTTTGAGACCATCACGCTCGCCAGCGACAAGCTCGGCGATGCGCTCGACTTTCTGGTCGAGGGTGCGTTGCTCAAGCTCGACAAATTCAACGGGAATCCCATTGGCCTGCAACTGCCGGAGAAAGTCGAACTGACCGTCACCTACACTGAGCCCGGCGTCCGCGGCGATACCGCATCCGGGGCGGTAACGAAGCCTGCGCGGCTTGAAACAGGCATCGAAATTCGCGTCCCTTTTTTCATCAAGGAAGGCGAAAAGGTGAGGGTCACAACCGAAACCCGCGAGTTCGCTGGCCGCGCCTGAACTGGCTTCGCGGAATCATTCCGCAGCTCAGCTCAATGCCGGGCCAGAAGCAGCATCAGCACAAAAAGCAGCACCGGTACCAGCGCCATTGTGCCGTACATCACCCATCGGGGGTCGAGCTTACGGCCCGCGGCCCGGGCGACCGGGCTGGGGCCGCGGTCTTCCACGCCGACAAGCTCCTGATGCTCTAACTCCCAAGCCATCTCGCTGGCCGTAGCATAGCGGTGCCGCGGCTCGCGCTCCAATGCGCGAAAGACGACCTCCTGGAGTTCCGGCCTGATCTCGCCATTCAACTCGCTTGGCGGGGTCGGATCCCGCTGCAGCCGTGCATTCAGCGCCGCCAGTGCATTCTCGTCTGCATAGGGCACCCTTCCGGTCAACATCTCGTAAAGCATGGTGCCCAGTGCATAGATGTCGCTGCGCTGGTCTCCGCGGCCACCCTTTACCTGCTCGGGAGAGACATAATCAGGCGTGCCCAGAGCAGCCGTCATGTTCACATAGGTCAGCCGCCGCGCATCTTCCTTCATCGCAATCCCGAAGTCGATGAGTTTAATGCGGTCCTGCTCATCCACCATGACGTTCTCCGGCTTCAGGTCGCGATGCACAATGCCATGCTTATGCATCGTATCCATCGCATCGCAAATGCCCAGCGCGATGCGCACCGCGCGGTCCACCGGGAGCCGGCGGTCTTCCTGCAGGATGGCGCGCAGCAGCCGTCCTTCCACCCACTCCAGCACCATGTACATCCGGCTGCGCTGCTCATCGCTGCAAGTCTTCACAATCCCCGGATGGTCGAGGGTCTGCCCAATCTCTTCCTCGCGCTTGAAGCGTTCCACGAGAATCGGATCGGCCTCCATTTCCGCGTGTGGAATTTTGATCGCAACAAGACGGCCGTCCCTCAGGTCCGTCGCGCGGTAGAGCACCGACATGCCACTGCGGGCGACGGTCGCTTCTATGCGGTAGTGATCCAGCATCTCTCCGGGTTGAAGTGTGCTCATGGGCGTGGGCGATGCGTCTCTCCCGATTGTTGCATGCCGCTCCGTAAGAAAATCGTCAGGAAACTCGAAAGAATTTCCTCTCATTTCTCATCGTCGAGATGCGAGCATGCCCGCGGCCCAAAAGAAATCCATCCTCACCAGCCAACTTCTGGTTCTATGATGGGAAGCGATTATGCACCGCATTCTAAAGCTGCTGGCGTGCAGTCTTGCTGCCTTCATTTGCTTTGTCCCTGGTTCGGCCCGTGCCACCGCCGCTAGCGGCTTTGCGCATCCGCGTCACATGCAGGAGACAGGTTTTCTCAACCGCACCATGCAATTCCGCGGTGCCACACACCACTTTCAGGTTTATCTGCCAGAGGATTACCGCGTCAATGATCGCCGCCTCTGGCCCATTATTCTCTTTCTGCACGGGCGTGGCGAGCGCGGCTCTGAAGGGATGTGGCAGACGCAGATTGGCCTGCCCGCGGCCATTCGCGACCATCCTGACCGCTGGCCCTTCATCGTCGTGATGCCGCAGTGTCCGCAGAACCACTACTGGACCGATCCCGACATGCTCGGCTTGGCCATGGCGGCGCTCGACCAGGAAGCGTCCGAGTTCCATGGCGACCCAACCCACACCTACCTCGCCGGGCTTTCCCTCGGCGGTTATGGCGCATGGGAACTCGCGCGCCTCCATCCGAAGCGATGGGCTGCGATTGCCATCGCATCCGGTGGCATCTTCTGGAGCTACGCTCCGCTCCGCTGGAAGCAGTCTGCAACTCTGCCCGCCGATTACGCGCGGGCTTTGGGCCGAACACCGATCTGGCTGTTCCACGGCAGCGACGACCCGATCGTTCCCGAGCGCGAAGACGAACTGATGTTCCAGGCCTTCAAGACCCAGGATGGGCACATCAGGCTCTGGATCTACCAGGGCTTGAAGCACGACTGCTGGACGCGGGCCTTCGATGAGCCTGACCTGCCTCGCTGGCTGTTGGCACACCATCGTGAGACACACGAAGAGTTATCGTCCTTGGCCGAACGCGTCATGATCCCCCTCCATCCGCCGGCGCTGCATCTCACGCCCCAGCAGCTTGAAAGTTTCGCGGGAGACTACGTGGACGACCACGGTCAGCCAGCCATCACCGTCTTTCGGCAGGGCGATCAGCTTTACCAGAAGGACGTCCACGGCCAAATCCACGAACTCGCCGCCGAATCCACCTCCACGCTCTTCTATCCCAATGGCGGCAGCATCAGCCGTGTCTTTGCGGAACGCGACAGCGAAGGACACATCACCGCACTCATCTACCGCGATGACCGCCACGAGGAGCGCTGGGCCCGTCGCTAGCGGGAATGGGGCAACGCCGCGCAGGCTCTGTACCCAGGAAGGGAACGCGGCGCCTCAAGTTTGCGTAACACTCTCAGCTGGCCGTGGATAGCTGATACACTTTGGGGTCTTAAGTCTGGGGAGGTGAGTATGTTTTGCAGCGGATGTGGTCAAGCTTTGCAGTCGGGACAGCCCGTCTGCCCACAATGTGGCCGTCCGGTCGCACCCTCCGTTCCCCCCATTCCAAATCTTGAGCTGCAGTTGCAGACCTACGCGAGCCGCATTCGCGCGCTCAGCATCGTCTGGTACGTCTACGGCGGGCTCTCGCTCCTGCTCGGCTTCGCTGGCTTGACCTTCCTCCGCGCCTTCCTGAGCGGCGGCTTCGGCCCGTGGGGACACGGTGCCATGGGAAGCGGCCCGTGGAGCGAGCCGTGGTTTGGCGCCGCCATCCTGCACTTTGCCTGGGCCGTCATTCTCGTTCGCTCCGCACTGGCTTTTGTGGCTGGCTGGGGCCTGATGGAGCGCACGGAGTGGGGCCGCATCGTCGCGATTGTCGCCGGCATTCTCAGCCTGATGAAGGTTCCCATCGGTACAGCGCTCGGCATCTGGACGCTTGTCACCCTCCTCGGCTATCGCAACACGACGCTCTATAACCAGCTCGGGCCGCAGCCGTGACCTTCCCCTCGAATACAATCTAGCCATGAGCTTTCCTGAGAATCGCATGCGCCGGATGCGCCGCACCGAGCCGCTCCGCGCACTTGTCCGCGAGACGACACTTGAGCCCGGCGACCTGATCCATCCCATTTTCATCTGTCCCGGCAAAGGCGTTCGCCAGCCTGTGAGTTCCATGCCAGGCGTCTTCAATCTCTCCGTTGACGAGGCGGTGCATGACGCCGAGGAAGCCGCATCCCTTGGTATCGGAGGCCTGCTGCTCTTTGGCTTGCCAGACTCCAAGGACGAACAGGCCACTGGCGCCTGGAGCGACGACGGCATCGTGCAGCGCGCCCTTCGCGCCCTCAAGCAGTCGTCTGCGGCCAGCAAACTCGTGCTCATCGCCGATGTCTGCCTCTGCGAATACACCAGCCATGGCCACTGCGGCGTCGTCGTCAAGACGCAAGAAGGCGGCTTTGAGATCGACAATGATCCTTCGCTTGCTCTGCTCGCTCGCACGGCGACGAGTCTTGCCAAGGCCGGCGCAGATATCGTGGCTCCAAGTGACATGATGGATGGCCGTGTTGCCGCCATTCGTCGTGCGCTTGATGCCGCCGCCCTCACGCAGACCCCGATCCTCAGCTATGCGTCCAAATTCGCGTCGGCATTCTACGGTCCATTCCGCGAAGCAGCCGACTCCACACCGCAGTTCGGCGACCGCCGCTCCTACCAGATGGACGGTGCGAATTTCCGCGAAGCCATGCGCGAGATTGATCTCGACATCGAGGAAGGCGCGGACATGATTCTGATGAAGCCCGCCATGCCTTATCTCGACGTCGTCCGCGCAGCGCGCGAGCGCGTCAGCGTTCCCATCGGCGCTTACCAGGTTTCAGGCGAGTACTCCATGCTCCAGGCGGCCTTTGAGAAGGGCTGGCTCGACCGTGACCGCTCCATCCTCGAATCCCTCATCGGCATTCGGCGAGCCGGCGCAGACTTCATCGTCACCTACTTCGCCAAGGAAGCTGCAAAGCTGCTCTAACCCTCTGGACAAGCCATTCTCTTCCGGTACGATGGTCCCATGCTGCACAGGCAGGGCACATGACCACTCTGCAAGTCCTCAGCGTTCTTTTCGCCACCGCGGCGATTTTTGGCCTCATCAGCACGCGCTGGCTCCGTCTGCCCCTCACGGTGGGCACCATGCTGCTGACCGTGCTCTTGTCGATCGCGCTTGGCGCCATTGGCAAACTCGCACCAGGCATGCACGCCTGGGCATTCACATTCGCGGCCCAAATCGACTTCGGCAGCATCATCCTCCACGGCATGTTGCCACTCCTGCTGTTTGCGGGCGCATTTCTTCTGGATGTGGAACAACTTGCCCGCGAAAAGATGGCTGTCAGCATCCTCGCGTTTTTCGGCACGATCTTTTCGACCTTTGCCGTCGCCAGTCTGATGTTTCTTTTTGTCGGCGCACGCTTTCCCTGGATGCAGTGCCTCATCTTCGGCGCTCTTATCTCGCCCACCGACCCCATCGCCGTACTCGAGATGCTCCGCCGCGTCGGCGTTTCAAAAACGGTCCAGGCGCAACTGGCCGGCGAATCGCTCTTTAACGACGGCGTCGGCGCCGTACTCTTCATTGGCGCACTCAATCTCGCAACGGGCAATGGCTCCAGTCCCATCTATATCGCAGGGTCCATGGTGGCCAAGCCTGTCGGCGCCATCCTGCTCGCCATTCTGATGGCCTGGGTTGTGTCCCAACTCATGCGGCGCGTCGACGCCTATCAGGTCGATATTCTGTTCACCGTTGCGCTTGCTCTCGGCGGTTATGTCCTCGCGGATCTGCTCCATCTGTCCGCGCCAATCGAGGCCGTCGTCGCCGGCATTGCGCTGCGTTTCTTCAATCGCGGCCAGCCCGCGCATCGCGTCGCGCATCAGCACATCAGCGAATTCTGGGCAGCGATCGATGAGATTCAGAACTCCGTCCTCTTCGTCTTGCTCGGCATGGAGGTCCTGGTCATCCAAATGGATTGGACCGCATTGCACGATGGGTTCGCAGCAATCTTCGCGGTCAACGTCGTTCGCCTCGCCGCGGTTGCAGGGCTGCTTGGAATCATCTGGCTTTTTCGACGCAATCAACAAGGTTCCATTCTTATCCTCACGTGGGGTGGGCTCCGCGGCGGTCTCTCCATTGCACTCGCGCTTTCCGTGCCTCCGGCTCTCGGCCGCTCATGGATGCTCGGCGCGACCTATCTGGTGGTCGTCTTCTCCATCCTCCTGCAAGGCAGCTCGATGAAATGGCTGCTGCATCATCTTCACGCGCACAAACAGGCCGCGTGAGCTGCGACGCACGCCCCTCGTTACACAAATCGCTTTGCGTCAGGCCCGCTCTATGCTTTTCTAGTTACCCGCAACGCTTCAACCCTGCGCGCAGGCGCGGTAGCCATCCTCTCTGTCAATGTCGTGCGTTTCCTCGCCGTAACCGGACTGCTTCCCCTTGTGCGTCTCTTCCATCGCGGACATCAAAGTTCCATCTTCGTGCTCACCTGGGGAGGACTGCGCGGCGGCCTCTCCATCGCCCTCGCGCTCTCCGCGCCGGAAGCCCTGGGCAGCTCATGGATTGTCGGCGCAACTTCTCTCGCGGTCGTCTTTTCCATCGTTCTCAAGGGCGGATCGATGAACTGGCTTCTGAGCCGCCGAGATCGCGCACAGGCCGCTGCCTCATCTGAGACCCTCACCTGAGTTGTGTGCTCTATCCCTTGATGAACGTCAGCAGATCCGCATTCACCTCATTCTTGTGCGTGGAACACATCCCGTGTGGCGCCCCCTTGTAAACCTTCAGATCCGCACCTTTCACCAGCGCCACTGAGAGCAGGGCCGAGCCGTTGATAGGCACGATCTGGTCATCATCGCCGTGCATCACCAGCGTGGGCACGTCGATCTTCTTCAAGTCGTCCGTAAAGTCGGTCTCCGAAAATGCTTTGATGCAGTCGTAGACGGCCTTGAGGCCGGCCTGCATTCCCTGCATCCAGAACGAATTCTTGAGACCCTGCGAGACCGTCGAGCCGCCGCGGTTGGCGCCGTAAAACGGCTCCGTGAGGTCCATGAAAAACTGCGAGCGATCGGCCAGAACTTTGGTGCGGATGCCATCAAAGACCTCCATCGGCAATCCAATCGGATTGGTCGCCGTCTTCAGCATCAACGGCGGCACGGCTGCAATCAGCACCACCTTGCCTACTCGCTTCGTTCCGTGCCGTCCTATGTAGCGCGCCACCTCGCCGCCGCCCATCGAGTGGCCCACGTGCACTGCGTCTTTCAGGTCCAGCGCCTCAGTCAGCGCAGCCAGATCATCGGCAAACGTGTCCATCTCATTGCCGTTCCAAGGCTGGCTTGACCGCCCGTGCCCGCGCCGATCGTGGGCGATCGCGCGATATCCGTGCGAGGCGAGAAACAGCATCTGGTCTTCAAACGCATCGGCGCTCAGCGGCCAGCCGTGACTGAAAACCACGGGCTGCCCCGTGCCCCAGTCCTTGTAGTAAATCCACGTTCCATCCTTGGTCGTGATCATTGGCATCGAGAACTCCTCGCTTGCGGGTTGCAGAACATGGTCGGTTGAGAGGGCTTGGTTGCCGGCCTGCGTGAGTGCTCAATCCGCCGCACCCATCACGACCGGACCTTCCGCTCTGTTTGTTGGATGCTCTTCGCGAACGCCAGTTGCCGCGGCAAACGCGAGTAGGGCGTTGCCCAGACATCTCAGCGAAGAATTCAGGCCACAAGCGAGGCCTTGAATGCCTCCGTTTTGCCACAAATCACTTTGCGTTCCAGCAGGTGTGTGGTTTCCTGAACGTACCCGCCTATGCTCAAGTCCCTCGAACAGTACTTTGAATTCACCCATCTTGGAACCAACTGGCGCACGGAAATCCTTGCGGGCGTCACCACCTTCCTCACGATGGCCTACATCGTGCTGGTGAATCCGGCGATCCTCTCAGCCGCAGGTCTACCCCTCGCAGCGGTCACCGCGGCCACGTGCCTCTCCGCCGCTTTTGGCTCCATTCTCATGGGCGTCGTCGCGCGGTATCCCATTGCGCTCGCACCGGGCATGGGCCTGAACGCCTACTTCACTTACACCGTCTGCCTCAAGATGCACATCCCATGGCAGACGGCGCTCGGCGCGGTCTTCCTCTCCGGCATCATCTTTCTCGCGCTCACCGCCGCGGGCATCCGCCAGATGATCCTCCGCTCCATCCCGCATGAACTCTACGCCGCCGTCGCCAGTGGCATCGGCCTCTTCATCGCCTTCATCGGGTTTCGCAATGCGGGCCTCGTCGTCAGCGATCCCGCGACGCTCGTCGGCATGGGCAATGTGCGCAATCCCTCCGCCGCGCTCTCGCTCTTCGGCCTGGCACTCATGGTCGTGCTTGAAGTCCGCAAGATCCGAGGCTCCATCCTCATCGGCGTGCTCGCCACCACCGCGCTCGCCTGGGCACTCGGCCTTGGCCATTGGACACCGGCTGCCGGAGGCTTTCACTCCCTCGCCGCCACCGCCTTTCAGCTCAACATCCGCGGCGCTCTCAGCAAGGGCCTGCTTGAAATCATCTTCGTCTTCTTCTTCGTCGATCTCTTCGACAATCTCGGCACGCTCGTCGCCGTCACCAAGCGCGCCGGCCTCATCGCCGCCGATCACTCCATCCCGCGCCTCAACCGCATCCTTTTCGCCGACGCCACCGCCACCATCTTCGGCTCGCTCACCGGCACCTCCACCGTCACCAGTTATGTCGAGTCCACCGCTGGCGTGGCCGCAGGCGGGCGCTCCGGCGTCACCGCCATCGTGACCGGCTTGCTGTTTCTTGCCGCTATCGGCGCCGTGCCCTATGTCGGCATCGTGCCGCAGGCCGCCACCGCGCCTGCGCTCATCCTCGTCGGCTCCATGATGCTCTCCACCATCACGGAAATTCGCTGGCACGATCCGCTGGTCGCCATCCCCGCTTTTCTCACGCTCGTCCTCATCCCGCTCACGTACTCCATCGCCAACGGCCTCGGCTTCGGCGTCATCGCCTGGGCCGTTCTCCACCTGGCCACGGGGCGCTTCCGCAAGCAGGACTGGCTGCTCTACACCCTCGCCGCGCTCTTCCTGCTGCGCTTCGTCTACCTCGGCTCCAGCTAGCATTTGCTTCCCGCTGCTCCGCACCGCGTATACTCATGCGCGAGGCAAGATTCGTATGGATTACTCCGGACTCATCCAGCCCAGCGTTCTGCTGCACAGCACCGTCATCCTCACCATCCTTCTCGCCTTCGCCGGATATCTCGTCACATTCCTCAGCGCGCGCATGCTCGCGCAGCGCCGCGACAAGCTGCGCCTCGTCAACAAGCGCCTCAATGAGTTCTACGGACCGCTCTACGTCGCGTCGGAAGCGGGCGATATTGCCTACCGCTCGCTGCTCAAGCGGCAGGGCAAGAACAAAAGCGAGCCCATTCGCGACGAGGAAATGAAGGAGTGGATGCTCTGGATGACCACCATCTTCATGCCCCTCAACGACGTTCGCGAAAGAATCATCATCGATAAGGCATACCTGATCATCGAGGAAAAGATGCCCCAGTGCCTGCTCGACTTCGTGACACACGTCGTCGGCTACAAAGCGGTCATGGCCAAGTGGGCAGAAGGGGACTACACCGAGCGCCGCTCCACCATTGGCTGGCCCCCGGAGTTCGATCTCTACGTCAAGCAGTCCTACGCCGCGCTCAAGGCCGAGCAGACGCGCCTGCTCCACAGCACCACCACGCGCATCTTTCACCGGCTCTTGCACCGCAAACACGCCTGACGCACGGCGCGCGTGCATCCATTACTGCTTGATCACCGTGCCGTCGCGCAGGCGAATCTCGCCCCATCCGCCATTCAGCGGGCTCGCTCTGAAGGGCGCCTTCGCGGCCTCTTTCTCGTCCACCTCAATGCCCCATCCCGCCTTCTCGCTGACCCACAGGTAGCCATCGCGCCACTCCGGGCAACCTTGAAAGATCGCCTGTGTCCGCTCGTTGAACGGCGAATACTCCTGAATCCCGAAGTTGTAGCTCACCAGGTCCAGCGTGACATTCGCCATGTGCCCCACCGGCGAAACATCGCCCGGCCCGTGCCACGCCGTCCTCACGCCGAACTGCTCCGCGAGAATCGCAATCTTCCGCGCCGGACTGAAGCCGCCTGCCTGCGACACATGCACGCGGACGAAATCGATGAGCTGCTCGGTCATCAGCGGCTGCCACTCATGCGGGCTGTTGAACAGCTCGCCCATCGCAATCGGCGTCGCACAGTTCTGTCGAATCTGGCGAAAGTAGCCCAGGTCCTCCGGCGAAAGCGGATCTTCGAGAAAGAACATGCGATACTGCTCTGCCTCTTTGCAGAACTGCACCGCCTCATTCGGCGTCAGCCGCTCATGCATGTCGTGCAGCAGCTCCACCTCGTCGCCCAGTTCGCGCCGGCAAATCTCCAGCAGCTTCAACCCGCGCCGTACTTGCTCTTCGCGGTCAAACAGCGGCTTGTCGTGCAGCGCCTTCGGCCTTCCCGCCTCATTGTGCTGCGAGCCATAGCCCGCCATCCCCGGCAGGCCCACCTGCACACGGACTTTGCGAAATCCCTGCGCCATGTACTGGCGCGCGCTCTCCACCACATTCTCAAACTCCGCGCCGCTCGCGTGCGCATACGTGTCCGCGGCCTCGCGGCACTTGCCCCCGGCCAGCTGATACACCGGCATCCCTGCCTGCCGCCCCTTGATGTCCCACAGCGCCTGATCAATCCCGCTGATGGCATTGTTCAGCACCGGCCCATTCTTCCAGTACGAGCTGTCGTAGCACGACTGCCAGATGTCTTCAATGCGATCCGTCGTCTTGCCCAGCAGAAACGGCTTCAGATACTTCTCCACCGCAGGCTTCACCAGGTCAGCCCGCTGCGTGAAGGTCGCGCAGCCATAGCCGTAGAGCCCATCCTGATCGGTCGTGATCTTCACCACCGTCAGCCGCACGCCATCTGGCTCGCACTCGATCACGCGGATGTCTTTGATCCGCGGAGCAGGCAGGCCGCGCGTGGCCCGCTCTGCCTGCTCATTGGCCCGTACAACACGAGGGGCGAGTGCCATCGCACCCACCCCCGCAATGCCCTTCATCAAATCACGACGCTGAATCGGCAACTGTGCACCCCCTGCTCAGTCGCCCACCATTCTACGTCGTCAGCTGCGTCAGTGTCGGGAAGCGATACCGCGCCTTCGCAATCGGTGTACCCACCACCTCAATGCGATTCAGGTCGCGCGTGCCCACGCCCAGGCGCTCGGCCAGCGCCAGCGTGCTGTCGCACTTCTCAAAGGGCGGCGCGCCGCGGTCTGCCATCGGGTCAAAGCCCATCACCGCCGTCGCCACCGCATCCGTCGCCACGCAGTTCATGCCTGCAATCAGCAGCCCCGGATGCACCGCCTGATGAATCCAGTTGGGCGCCTGGTCGGGCAACTCGCCGCCCGTCATTGTGTAGACGCCGTCAATCACCGCCAGATGAATCGGCCGAGAAGCCACCAGGTCCGCCGTGATGCGTGGCACGCGAAAACCCGCATCCTTCGACGCCGCCACCGGCTGCGGCGCGCTCTTCGGCGGCACGCGCGAACCCGAATGCATGGGCCCGCGAAAGCCCGCCGGCACAATCGACGGCTCATCCTCCGGCGCATTGTCGCTGTAAATCGTACATGGCGTTATGCCAAAGCAATTCTTCATCGACAGCGTCACGCCCGCCGTGCGGTGCTCCTTCAGCTTCGCCAGCGAGATGAACACATCACAATCGCGATACGAGTGGTTCAGATCGTAGCCCGCATACATCAGGCCGCCGCCGGGCACCATAAAGCGCGCATACGTCTTGCCGCTGCCCAGAAAATTCGTGTTCTCAAACTCCACATGCGGCGCGGCATTCGCAAAGTCCTTCGGCTGCCAGCCCGAGGCCAGCATGAACTCCTCGAGCGGCTTGGTGCCAAACGGCGCGCTCTCCAGCAGCCGGATGCGCTTCGCCCCAGCCTGCCCCAGCAGCGTCACCACCGACCCAATGACCTGCGGATGCACCCAGTGCGTCATCTGGTTTGGCATCTGGTTCAGCTTGTTGCTCGGTGGCCCCGTCAGGTTCAGCTTGATGGCGACCGTCTTGCCGTTCACCAGCCTTTCAATCCCGCCCAGCTGGTCGAACATCGTCGCCAGCACATCCGTCACCTGCCGGTTATATTCCTGGCATTGTCCGATCGCCACGCGGCTTGCGGTTGTGTTCAACGCGCCCGCCAGTGCGGGTCGCGCCATCTGCGCGCCCACGGCCAAACCCGCTGCTCCCAAAAACTCTCTTCGTGACCACTTCAATGCCATCGCCGACTGACCTCCTCGACTGACAGTAGTATCCTCCTGCGCCGGGCCCGGCGCAGCAATTTATTCGCGTCCGGCGAGAGCCGCTGCATCCGCTCGCAGTCCGCCTCCTGCCCCGGCACCGGGCGGGACAGGCTTCACCACCAGCCACAGAGCTCCACCCACAACAGCCAGTAGCGCCGCGCAGTCAAACGCCGCCGTCCAGCCCAGGTGCGCCGCGATGTATGGAGTCAGCGAAGCCGTCACGGCACCGCCAATCTGACCACCCATGTTCATCACGCCGCAGACGACCCCTGACCGCTCCCCCGAAAGGTCCGCCGTCACCGCAAAGAAAGAACTCTGCGAAAGATAAAGCGCGCCCGCGCCGCCCGCCAGAATCAGGCTCGCCGTGTAGGGCCCACGCGCATGCACGCCTACAGCAAGGAACACCGCCGTCAGCGACATGGCAACCGCGGCCACACCGCAGCGGCCAATGCGGCTCCCGTAGCGCTTCGTCATCCAGTCACTCAGTGCACCGCCCGCCAGACAACACGCCGTCATCGCCAGAAACGGAATCATCGTCAGCAGCGCATCGGCCTGCAGATTCATATGCCGCACCTGCGCCAGATACAGATAAAACCAGCTGAAGAAGATCCACGCCACATAGCCGTACGTGAAGTAGCTCGCAGTCATCGCCAGAATGCTGCGATTGAAGATCGCCGCCCACCATGAGCCCTGCACGCCCGCAGACTTCGTCCCTTCCACCACGCGCGTCGCCACAATCAGCTCCAGCTCTTCGTGCGACACCAGCGGGTGCTCTTCAGGCCTGTCACGCGCCAGCAGATACCAGCCCAGCGCGGCCGCGGTCCCCACAATTGCACTGAACCAGAAGGATGCGCGCCAGCCCAGATGCGTCACAATCCACGTGAGCACAGGAACGCTCAGTCCCGCGCCCGCTCCTACACCGGCAAAAATCCATCCATTGGCGCGCCCGCGCTCCATCACGGGAATCCACTCGGCCACAAACTGGCTTCCCGCCGGATACATCACCGCTTCCGCCGCGCCCAGCGCAAACCGAATCGCAATCAGCAGCGCCAGCACATGAGCCAGCCGCGCATCCACCATCGCCGTGAGCGCAGAAAACAAACCCCACCACAGCACACCCCCAGCCAGCACGCGCCGCGGACCGTATCGGCACGCCAGCCATCCCGCACCCACCTGGAAGACGGCATATCCCACCAGAAACGCGCTGAAGACCCAACCGAGTTGAATGTTGTCAATGTGTAGTGTTTCGCGGATGCCTGCCCCGGCAATCGCGACATTCGTGCGGTCCATGTAGGCCACCGCACTCAGCACGAAAAGCCAACCCACCAGCACTCCGCGCATTCTGATGCGCCGCATCCACGCCATTCCCCTGGTCCACCTCGGTTTGAGGGTCCCGCAACGCTCCAGACAACGACCATTCAGCGTCGCGCCAGAAGCCGATCAACCCGCGCGCAGACATTTGCGCACGCGCGGAAGCCATCCTGCTCCTGAAGGGTTCACTATATCTGCTTTGCTGAAGAGTTGGCACGCGCAGCGCGAGGCCTGCAGAATAAGCGGCCTGGCCGCTAGGGGCCGTTGAACTTGATCGCGAGGGAAATTTTAGAAGGCTGGCAATTCTTCAGTGGCCGAGGTACTCGCGATACTCAGTCTCAATCACGCCCACAGCGCGCGCCAGCGAGAGCTTGGCTACGTTATAGCGGTAGAGGCTCCCCACCAGGTTGTTCTGCGCCGCAGCCAGCGTTGCCTGCGCATCCACCAGCGGCAGGGTATCGTCAACACCCGCAGCCACCCGCTCCGTCTCGTCGCTCAAGGCCTGGCGCGCCAGGCCGACATTGGACCGCGCCACCTCGACCAACTTGGCGGTAGCGTTCACATCCAGCAACGCATCGCGCACCTGCTGATCAATGCGAACCCGCAAGTCGTCCAATTGCGCCCGGACATTTGCAAGTTGCGCCGCAGACGCATCCTCGTCGCCGCGCAATCTCGCTTCCTTGAAGATCGGTACGCTCAGCGTTCCCACGGCAGCAAAGTTCCCGTGCGTGCCTGCTCCATTCACGGTGTCCACGCCCCAGAAGCCGTTAAAGCTCAACTTTGGCAGGCGCTGGCTGCGATAAGCAGCGTGCACCGCGCGAAACTCCTCGAGCTGGTTTTGCATGTTCTGGTAGTCCTGCCGGCTCTTGTACGCCGTGGCCAGCAATTCCTGCTCGGTCTCCGATGCCAGATCGCCATACGGCACAGGATCTGTCAGCGTAATCTGCTGCCCGGAGTCCAGACCAATCTCCCGCCTCAGCAGGATCAGGTCCCTCTCATGCGCGTTTTCCGCCGCAATGCGGGCCTGCCGTTGCGTCTGCAGTTGAACGCGCGCACGCAGTGCGTCCAGCTTCGAACCCGTGCCCGCCTCGTACGCCGCTTGTGCCTGGTCCGCCTGCACCTGGTCGGCGGCTTCCAGCGCCTTTGCATCGTCCACCGCGCTCGCCGAGGAAATCGCAAACAGGTATGCCGTGGCCACGGCCTGCACCACGTTGCCGCGTGCCGTCATCTTGGCAAAGTGATACGAACGCACCGTTGCGCCCGCAGCACGCCAGCCCGCAATCACCGGGCCCGAGAAAAGTGTCTGGCTGAAGTTAATCTGCCCCTGCGTCAGGTCATCGCGCGTGATCAGAGAGAATCCTGGCGGTAGGATGCCGCCAGGGAAAAACGCAGCAAATTTCCCGATTACGCTCGGCCCAAATCCCAGCGCAACCAGGTTGTGCTCGTAGATACCGGTCCCGCCGCTCACAGTAATCGTCGGGAGAAATTCCTGGAGAGCAATGTTCTCCTCTCCCCGGACTGCCTTCTCCGCGTTTTCCGCTTCTTTCAGGCCCAGATTGTTCTCCAGCCCCATTCGCACCGCATCGTCCAGCGAGAGCCGGATCGCATCGTCCGTCAGCGGTCGTGCCGTCACGCTGCCGAAGAAGGGATTCTGCGCCGAGCTCGGATTCGCCATCTGCGCACACAACACAGTGCCTGCGCCAATCACTGCAGCCAGCGCAAAAAGCAAAGCTCCCCTGATCCGCCAAACGGCCAAAGACACACTTCGACTCACATCCATCATTCTCTCAGATGAACGGAATGCAGGAAGGATTCCTTCCCTTGTTGAAAATCAGCGTCCTTGACGCGCTAGCAGCTCACACCCGCCTTGGCCAGTGCCTGTTTCAGCCCCTGCATGCTCACGCGGCTTGAGGCCTCCTGCGTCCCTGCGCCGCGCCAGTGCGTCTCCAGGCTTACCGCATAGCGATAACCGTCGCGGTCCAGGGCGCGCAGTTGTCCCGCCCAGTCCACTACGCCCTGCCCCACCGGAGCCCATTGCCACTTGCCGCCCGGCCCGCGCACCACGCTCTTCGCGTGGCAGTGCCCGATGCGCCTCTTCGGCAGCAAGTCATAACCTTTGGGATACGGATCGCTCCCCGGAAATGTCGCTGCATTCCCCGGATCCCAATTCAACATGAAGTTCGACTCCGTCACCGCCGCCAGCGTCGCCGCGGCTTCTTCGCCCGTCGCCGTGTTGCAGCTCATCTCATTTTCCAGCAGCAGAATCAGCTTTCTCTTCGCGCAGCGCTTCGTCGCCTTACGCAACACTTCATTGATCGCCGCACGATAGGGCTTCACATCGTCCAGCCGCCAGAAATCAAAGCACCGGATGCGGTCCGTGCCAAACGTCTTCGCCAGGTCAATGCAGTGCTCCAGCAACGCGTCCTGCTGATTGAACTCGTCCTGCGCATGAAACTGATCCCGCCGCTCGCTCTGCTTCGAAATCGGCGCACCCGGCCAATCCACCTTGTAGAGCGGGCTCGCGATGTCCGTCACCCGCAACCCGTACTTGGCCAGAATCGCCCGCGATTCTGAGAGCTCTTGTGCATCCAGCTTGGTCAAATTCTTGCCCCACATGCCGCGCAATTCAATCCAATGCAGCCCAAAATCGTGCGCTGCCACATAGCAGGCGTGATCGAAATCCTGCGAGATTTCGTCGTTAATCACAGCCACGCGAAAAGGACAACTCGCCAGTGCCCTCGCTGGAATCGCTGCTGCAGCCGCCGCTCCACCCATCCTCACCAGAAAGCTTCTGCGCGAAATTGCCATCCCCCATCTCCTCAACTCTGCAATGCCTGCGCGCTTCTTACTTTGCCGCGTATTGCTTCGTCATCCCCGTACGCGAATTCATCACGCTGAAGCTTCCATCGGCCTTTGCCACCACCTTCAGATACGCCCCGTCACTGCCGCCCTTCAGGTTTGCAATCATCGGCGCAGGGCTGTTGTGTGCCGCATCCGAGCCCTCCGCTGTATGGAGCATCCACAGATCCTCAAGCCCCGGGCTCTCATGCACCGTCTGCCACGCCTCCGGACTCCCTGCCTTATGCGCGCCATTGTTCATAATCGCCACCCGCGCATGCAGAGCATCCACGAACGCCCGCGTGTTCGACTGGTTGAAGCCGTGATGATTGACCAGATACAGATCCACACGCCCAATCAGGTTCTCCGGGCACACCAGCGGAATCTCCTTGGCCTTCGTCAGGTCGCCCATGTCCAGGAAGCGAAACTTCCCATACCGCAGCAGGATGCCCACCGACCGCGGATTCTCTGTCTGGTCCAACTCCCACTTCGGCTCGCTCGCGCAATACGGATTCGGCTCCGGCTTCACCCCCGGCACCGCCGTAATGTGCTCCCCATCGGCCGCAAGCACAACGACCGACAGCCCCGGAATGTCGATCGTGTCGCCCGGATGCACCGTGCGCCGCAGTGTCTTGCCAATCGCTTTGAGATACGCCGCGTAATCGAGCCGCGTGATGTCGGAGTCCTCGCGATTCGGCCCATGATCCAGAAACTCGCCGACCTTCACCCGCTGCACCAGATTCGGCACGCCGCCCACGTGGTCCGTGTGGAAGTGCGTAATCAGAACCTTGTCGAGCTTCGTCACGCCGGCATCCTTCATCGCCGCCACAATGCGGTCCGCGTCGCGTCCGTCGTTGTCGCCCCAGCCCGTATCCACCAGCATCGAAGCACCGGTCGGAGACACCAGCAGCGTCGACTGACCGCCCTCCACATCGATTGTGTAGATGCGCAGGATCTTGGCTTCATCCTGCGCCTCGGCCCTATGCGCACCACACCAAGGCAACGCGCAAGCCATGAGCGCCAATACCGGAATCAGGAAATTGCGCCGAGCATCCAGGGCACGACGCCGGGAGATGAAGGGGAAGGAAATCGCTTTTCTCATGTCCGCAAAAGTGTACTCGACACACCGCGCACTCGAAAAACATCCTCCCCTTCCCGCCGCATCACCCCAGCGGAGCAGCACCGCGCAATCTCAGATTGCTGCTAGAATAGAAACTGCCGCAGTGTGCGGTGATTCACCTGTTTTTCATCCCTCAATGGCACGACCCTCGCGCCAAAGCCAAGCAAAGGAACACCGCCCCTGTGAGCCAGACGATACGCAATATCGCCATCATCGCCCATGTCGACCACGGCAAGACCACCCTGGTAGACGCCATGCTCCGTCAGTCGGGAACATTTCGCGCCAACGAGCAGGTCGCCGAGCGGGTGATGGACTCTAATGAGCTGGAGCGCGAGCGCGGCATCACGATCCTTGCTAAAAACACGGCCATCCAATACGCCGGCGGCAAAATCAACATCGTTGACACCCCCGGCCACGCCGACTTCGGCGGTGAGGTCGAGCGCGCTCTCAAGATGGTCGATGGCGTCATGCTCCTCGTCGACGCTGCAGAAGGCCCGCTGCCCCAGACCCGCTACGTGCTGGCCAAGGCGCTCGAAGCCAAGCTGCCGCCCATCGTCGTCATCAACAAAATCGACCGCCCCGACGCGCGCCCGCAAGAGGTGCTCAACGAGGTCTACGACCTCTTCATCGATCTCGACGCCGACGAGCACCAGCTTGAGTTCCCCGTGCTCTATGCCGTCGCCAAGGCAGGCACGGCCACCACGGACCTCGCCACGCCGGGCACCGATCTCCAGCCACTCTTTGAGGCCATCGTCAACACCATTCCACCCGCCAAGGGCGACGCGGAGGGCGCGCTTCAAATCCAGGTCACGAACCTCGATTACTCCGATTACTTCGGCCGCATCGCCATCTGCCGCGTCTTCCAGGGCACGCTCCATGCCGGCGACGAGGTCAACATCTCCAAGCG
>JBAUTX010000074.1:0-19180 GCA_049582405.1 Occallatibacter sp.
ATCCGGTGAGGACCTGGAAAGCGATGAAGTACTCACAGAAACGGGCCGGCGCATCGAAGCTTCGTTGAATGTGATTCATGACGACCGGACAAATCAGAATCTTGGTGCCCTCATAACGCTGCATGATCTGGAGTCTGTTGAAGAGATTGAGTCGGAGCTGGAGCTTTCCCGGCGCATGGCGGCAATCGGACGGCTGACCTCAGGCGTGGGGCACGAGGTGAAGAATCCCATCAACGCCATCGTCGTACATCTGGAACTGCTGAAGAGCAAGCTTGGAGATGCTGACCCCGCAGCGAGCAGACACCTTGACGTCATCGAGGCGGAGATCCATCGGCTCGATCGCGTGGTGCAGACGCTTGTGGACTTTTCACGGCCTGTTGAACTGCAACTGCGGGAGCACGACCTGCGTCGCGTGATTGGTGACGTCATTGCACTCGCAACAGATGAGCTTGCCACGCGGAATGTGACCTTGAAGAGTCAAATGCCGTCGAATGCCATATTGGCCTACGTCGATGCAGATCTGATGAAGCAAGCCGTGCTGAATGTCATCGAAAATGGAGCCCAGGCAATGACCGACGGGGGCACGCTGCGGCTCGCACTGGAAGAAGACCGCAAGAGCGCTATTCTCCGAATTCAGGATGAAGGCCCTGGAATTCCCGATGACATCCGGGAGAAGATTTTCGACCTCTACTTCACCACGAAGAGTGAGGGTAGCGGGATTGGGCTTGCGATGACCTACCGGATCCTCCAGCTGCATCATGGCAGCGTGGAAGTACAATCGGAAATGGGCCGCGGCACGGAGTTCAAGATGCAGATTCCGCTTGCCATGGCCGAGTGGGGACGCCGGCTTCTCCAACCGGAAGATGCGGAAGGTACGGAAAGGATTATGCAATGAAGGCACCCGCTCGATGGGTCCTGTGTGTCGTGCCTTTGCTCCTGACTGGCTGCTTCCACAAGCAGGCGAAACAGCCCCCGCAACCAGTCGCGCCGGAGTTGGCGCAGACTCCCCCACCTGCACCAGCGCCCGTGATCGCAACAGCTCCGCCTGATCAGGCTCAGGCCACAGCGCCTGTTTCCGCGACCCCCACCGAGTCGGCTGCGCCGACACAGCCGGCCCGTGAGCGGGAAGCAAAACCACCTGCGCGCCACGTAAATCGCACGGACAAGCCCGAGCAGGAGCCAGCTGACACGGCCAAGACCCCCGCGGTTGAAGCGATTGGCCAACTCTCTTCCGGGGAACCTGGGACAGCGAAGAAGGACGTCCAAGATTCAATCGCCGCGACCGAATACGGGTTAAAACAGATCACCCGGCCTCTGAGCGACCAGGAGCAAAAAACCGTCGTGCAGATCAAGGAATTCCTGAAGCAGGCACACGCTGCCCTGGAATCAGGCGATTCCGATGGAGCCAATACCCTTGCGGTGAAGGCTAAAGTACTGCTCAGCGAACTCACGGATTAGCGAACGCGATCTTCACCACGCCACAACCAAAGTCAGCGCTCGCCCCAGCTTAGCTTGCTTCGCAGGGCCTCGAAGAATCCGCTCTCACTGAGGCGCACCAGATTCACCGTATGCGACGAACGTCGGCAGCGCACTTCATCCCCTCGCTGCAGGGTCACTGCGCTTTGACCATCCATGGTGAGCAGCGCCTGATTTGGAACAGCCTCTACGCGCACGGTGAGCAGCGCGTCTCCGCGGATCACGATTGGTCGCAACGTGAGCAGATGCGGACAGATTGGCGTGACGACGAGCGCATCAACGTCTGGGGTGAGGATGGGGCCATTGGCAGCAAGCGTGTACGCCGTCGATCCCGTTGGCGTAGAGACGATGACCCCATCTGCGCGAAACCGGGCAACATGCTTCCCGTCCAGTTCCACAGCAAAGTCCCCCATGCGAGCAATCTCTCCCTTGGAGACAACAACCTCGTTCAGCGCCTCGTGGGATGAGATCACCTGGCCGTCACGCCAAAGCGAGGCCTCCAACATCGTTCTTGCATCAAGGGTATGACAATTGCTGCACCAGCCATCGAGCGTTGCGTAGAGATCGACCAGGCGAACCTCCGTGAGGAATCCGAGTGATCCTAGGTTCACGCTCAGAATTGGCGTTTTGGTTGCGGCGAAGATGCGTGCGACGGAGAGCAGGGTTCCGTCGCCGCCGAGAACGATGACCAGCCCGGGAGCATATGAGGGCATCTCTGCCGCATCAATGATCGGTGCGGCCTGGCAGAAGACGCCGCCTTCGCGATCGAGCAGGGGGCTGTAATCGTGACAGCGCAGCCAATCGATCAACTCGGGCAGGATGTGGCCGAGCTCGGGCTTGTGCGGCTTACAGACAATCGCGACGGAAATCATGCGGACTCAGTGTACCGGATGGGGGTCAGGGCTGCCCGACGATGTTGGACCGGGTTGCAATGCAGATCCCTGCACCTCTCTTCGCATCAGAAGCAGGAACTCACGATTGCCCTCAGCACCCGTAATGGGCGAAGGGATGCACTCCACCACGTTCCAGCCGAGGCCTGTCACGCAATCTACCACTTTGCGGATGGTGAGTTGATGCACTTCCGGATCGCGGACGATGCCCCCCTTCCCGACGTGACCTCGACCAGCCTCAAACTGCGGCTTCACGAGGATGATTCCCTCCTCAAGCGTGGGCGCTGCAGCCAGAACCGGCGGCAGAACGAGCGTTGCCGAGATGAAGGAGACATCCATCACAAGCAAAGTGGGCGGTACCGTCCCGGCCTTGATGAGCGAGCCGGGCTCGAGCAATCTCGCATTCGTGCGTTCCATAAGGTGTACGCGGGGGTCGTTGCGCAGCTTCATCGCGATCTGACCAAAGCCGGTGTCAACTGCAGTCACATGCGCGGCGCCATACTGCAGCAGGCAGTCGGTGAACCCGCCCGTGGACGCTCCAACGTCAACACAAACCCTCCCTTTCACCGGAATCTTCCAGTGCTCCAGGGCACCAGCCAGCTTGAGCCCTCCACGGCTCACATAGGGCAGATCCTCGCCGAGCAGTCGGATGGTGGCATCCGAAGCAACCGCGTAACCCGGCTTGTCAGCCTTCTGCTCATTGACGAGAACTCGTCCGGCCAGAATGAGGGCGCGGGCGCGCTCACGGCTTGACGCGAGTCCTTGTTCAACGAGCAAGATATCCAGGCGAGTCTTCACAGCCAGAATCCTTGAAGTGGAGCGTTCCAGATGGACACAGGGAAAGCATTGCTGAATTGAGAGGAATTCGACAATAAACAGAGGGCCATTCCTTGCTGCTGGAATGGCCCTTCGACTCTTGTCGCACGAGGATTAAGCTTCAGGGAGCTGTCTGACTCTGGCATTGCTGCAGAGTCAAGGCTCCAGGGTTTGTTGGGTCCAGTACGCTCGTCGGCAGATAGCATGGCTGGCCACCCCCCGGGCGCCTGCTCGTTACATTACTATTTCTGCTTATTCCATTCTGCGTGCTGACGCGGACATCCACTATGTTGCCCTGAACCAGGATTGTGGTATCGATGACGTCCAGATCTGTACGAATGATGGACAGGTAAGGAGTATCGGGTGAAGCCACGTAGACCTTGCCATAAAGCGAGTTCATGGTTGAGACGACGGTGCGGGGGTGTCCAACCACCGTAATTGTCTTTTCAAGGGTATGGCTGGTCAGGTTCACGACGGAAACGGTCCCGTCACTTTGTCCATCGTTCTGATTGGCGGTGTAAGCCCGGCTGGCGTCTGCAAGTACCGTCACACCGGCGGGCTCGGGATTTGCGGTATTCCCCACCTTGACGGTGAACGTCGTACCAAAGGTCGGGCTGTCATTGCCGTACTCATCCAGACTCACGTCGATGATGCTGATCGTTCCGCCATCGTAGTCAGCGACAACAAGCTGACTCGTTGCGGTGTTGTACTCCGCGTAGACTGGGCCGGCAACTGCCGTCATCCCGGCTGTCCCGTTGGGCGGAGTAATACCCGTTGCCGCGACTGCATTGAGCGAAAGGGGCAGTGTGGGATGGCAGGTGACAAGCTGGCCAGTCTGGCTCGTAAAGGGAGCGCAGGAATCCAGCCCATTGGTCTGGCTATTGATGACAGTAATCGTGTCACTGCCGCGATTCAGAACGAAGTAACGCTGCCTGTCACTGGTCTGGACCCCGTAAACGGGACATTTGCCAAGGGGGATTCGAGCAGAAATGCTGTAGTTCGACGGTTCAATGGCATCTGCTTCTCCGGTCTGGGTCACCGTTGACGGCGAGATGTTGCAGTCCACTCCGAATGGCAGAATATTTGCCTGAGGCGTGTTGACGTTGTTCTGACTGATCGCATAATTGCGCTGGCCCACCAGGACAGGACCTGAAATGGCAATTGGCGTTGGCGCGACAGGAACGGCCAGCTTGAAGGTCTCCGGGTTGCCGTTCAGCACGTTGACCAGGTTGCCTTGCAGATCTGTCAGCCAGAGCCCCGCTGAGGGAGAAAACATCCCGATTGGCTGAGCCGTTGCGGGCAGGGTGCTGTAGGTCACGTTCCTCTGCTGCAACTGCGTTGTGACGGGGAAGTTCGTCAACGTGCCATCGCTGTTGATGGTATAGCCCGTGCTCCCGGTTTCGTCGATGGTGAAGGCCTGGGGATTGGGTCCGATCGCTGCCGTAGCCATGACCGTGTCACCGGAATAGTCGATGACCGAGGCCACACCAGCCGATGTGGTTGAAGGAGCAGAAATTACGACGGCCAGCGAAGAGGGCTGCGCGGCGGGGCCGCTTGGGTTAATGGGGGTCACAACAGGCCGGTACGTGTCCCCACAACCGGCCAGAAGAGCAGCAGAGAAAAGCGCCACTCCAGCCTGAACCAATCGCGAACGCGGCTGGCCTGAATTCGTACGAAAAAGAATCATTCAGTGAGATCCTGCTTACAAGGTGATTGTAAATCAGCGGACAGGCCGCGAGCACCCTGGGGCGGGCCTCCGAATTTTGCAGTTTTGGCACTTCGCATTGCATGGTCGGGTGCTCCAACATGGATTCTTTCTTGCACCAGGAAGCAAATACCGAAATGTGGACGCTACGATGAGGAAGTGAAGAGTCCGAAGCTTGCGTGGCAATCCAAGTTCGTCCTGTTGCTGGTGCTGCCAGCTGTGGGTGCACAGCTGGTGCTTGAGGGGGCTTGGTGGGTGACACAATTTCCGGATGTTGCAGAGTGGACGGTCGGACTGAGCCTGCTTTTGGGGCTTGCGGCTTGGCAAAGTCGATCCGCCACGGCGGGGGCTGCGGTGACAGGGGCCGCCATCTGCGCAACGCTGATGTTTGCCACGACGAGCGTGCCCTATGCCCCGTGGCGTACGGCGTTGGTCCCAGTGTTGACGCTCTTGATACTCACATCGATGGCGACACGCGTTGGCCGCCTCAAGAAACAAAATCTGGGCACGGCTGAGAGCAAAGCTGGAAGGGATGTCGCCCAGGTTGCGGCAAACCTTGGCATAGCTGCGTTGATATCGAGCGGCATGATGCAGACGTGGATCCTGAACCAGACATGGCTGCCGGGCTTGATGCAATCTTCTTCCCTGCTGATTGCGCCTGCGCTTGCTGCAATGGCAGAGGCAGCCGCCGACACCGTTTCCTCGGAGCTGGGACAAGTCTTCAACAGCCATCCCCGGATGATCACGACGCTCCAACGTGTTCCGCCAGGAACGGACGGAGCAATCAGCATTGCCGGTACATCGGCAGGGGCGCTGGCAGCCGGCGTGGTGGTAGTGGTGGCAGCAGCATCTCTGCAAACTGGCTGGCTGGTGCCGGCCCTTGCATGGACTGGAGGAATGACAGGACTCTTCTTCGACAGCCTGCTTGGTGCCACACTGGAACGCCGTAGCTGGCTCAACAACGATGGGGTGAACTTCCTCTCCACGGCCAGCGCTTCTGGAATCACGTTAGGTCTGATGGCCGCCCTGCTGCCACATTTAGGCAGGTGAGATCCTCGCGCCAATCACTCCAGGTGAAGCTTCCACGCGGCGTAGCTCAGAATTTCGTGAAAAATTGGACTCAGGTCGGAGGGATTGGATTCCACCGCTACGCGAGGGCGCGGTGAGGTGACCACGGAAAGACCGAAGGCACTGCAGATCGCTTGGATGCGAAAAAGATGGGTGGCGTCGCTTACGACCACCATCTGATGAAAACCGTTGGTGCGCGCAATCGCGGCGAGGCGTCCCACGGATTCGACTGTGCTTCGACTATGTGTCTCCGCAATCGTTGCGGACTCGGGCACTCCCGCTGCCATCAGGTATGCACGCCCCACTGCGCCCTCAGAGTACGCATCCCCGCCGTCGCCGCCGAGGGTCACGATCAGAGGGGCAATCTTGCGGCGATAAAGATTGAGCGCATGATCGAGGCGAGCTCGATACACAGGCGATGGCCTGCCGTCGTACTCGGCAGCGCCGAAGACAACAATCGCGTCGGATGGGGCCGCCTGGTCCCGCGAAGCAAAACGCTCAATCTGCGAATAGACCCAGACGCTCCAGCCCGCAGCGGCCATCAGCAGCACCAGGACACCAATCCCGTAGGGCCAAGCTCTGCGGCGTCGAGTTTGCCTGGTGGGCATGGTTCTACTTTAGCGCTGGAGGACCATCACAATCTCGTGCGTTGGGATCGCGCCCTCTCGCAAAATCTCCCAGCGGCCCGGACCTAGCGTGAGATCCACGATTGTAGTGGGCATGGACCTGCCGGTGGGGCCCCCGTCGATGATGAGCGGGATCCGGTCGCCCAACTGATCGCGAACACAGGCGGCGTGCGTGCACTCCGACGCGCCTTGCAAATTGGCCGACGTGGCGGTGATGGGCAGGCCGAATCGTTCCACAACCGCGCGGGGGATCGCGGCATCCGGCACGCGCAAGGCAACATTGCCCGTGTTCGCCGTTGAGCGAAGCGGCAACTTGCTGCTAGCGCGCACAATGATGGTGAGTGGACCAGGCCAGAACTTGTCGGCAAGCCGATCCAGCATCGAGTCCGTATCCCGCGCCAGAGTATAGGCCTGGGCCAATCCTGAGATCAGCAGCGAGAGCGGCTTGTGCTTCTGGCGAGTCTTGATCTGGTAGATGCGCTCGACGGCGTGCAGATTTACGGGATCGACAGCGAGGCCATAAAAGGTGTCCGTGGGCAGCGCGACCACATCGCCCTTGCGGAGGCAAGAGACAATGTAATCGATCCGATCCGGTTGAGGTTCATCGGGATGGACACGCAAAATCTCTGCGGACAAGAAGGCTTACCTCGGTTCCCTGATTCGAGATGCCACAAAGTCGGAAGCTATCACAGCACCAGGAACGGTGCAAGTGATCCGGCTATCGTTCGTATGTGTTGCGCCTGGCGAACAGCATAGAATCGGCATGGAGACTGTGATCGCTCACGAAGATGTCTATCCGCATTGTACAGAGTAGGCAAAACTCCCGCTTGAAGGAGCTGCGGCGCGCACTGCGTCCGGGCGGGAGTGCAGACGAGGGCGTGGTCGCGATTGAGGGACCCAACCTGCTCGATGAGGCCATGCGCGCACGGCTGCGGATTCGGTGTGTCTTTGCGGCTCAGGGGGCCGAGCATCTTCTGGAAGGCATGCGCCTGCCCGCAGACATTGAGTTGCTCCTTATGCCACGCGAGCTCCTGTCCTCCGCCTTGGCAACTGAGACCCCAAAACCCGTTGCGGCACTCATCGAGCCTCCGCAGTGGACCTGGGCAGATCTACTGCCCGACAGCCCCAGACAGGACCCGCTGCTTGTCGTCCTCTGCGGCCTCCAGGATCCGGGCAATCTGGGCACCATCCTGCGATCGGCGGAGGCATTTGGGGCAAATGGCGTAATCAGCCTGCCTGGAACCGTAAGCGCGTGGAATCAGAAGTCCGTGCGGGCCTCGGCGGGGAGTGTCTTTCGGGTGCCGCAGTTGAGGATGAACGCCACTGACTGCTTCGCAAGGTTGCAGCAAGCCGGTATTCAAGCGCTGGCGAGCAAGGCGCACGAAGCTCAGTCCCTCTCCAATTCTCAGTTGACGCGTCCCGTTGCGTTGCTGATTGGCAATGAAGGCAGCGGACTGTCTGCGGACCTGGAATCGCGGGCTGATGGAACAATCATGATTCCCTGCCCCGGCCCGGTTGAGAGCCTGAATGCTGCTGTTGCAGCAAGCGTACTGCTCTATGAATCGGCGAGGCAGAGAGGCCTTGCCAGCCGGCGCGGGTCCATGGAGGCACGATGAGCTTGTTTGATGGCGAACCGGAAGGACCCAAGGGGAGGCTAGCCTCCGCACCGCTCGCCGAGCGCATGCGCCCTCGGACACTGGAGGAATATAGCGGACAGGAACATCTGCTTGGACCCGGCAAGCCACTTCGCGTCCAGATTGAGCGTGATGACCCAAGCTCGATGATCTTCTGGGGCCCGCCGGGAGTTGGCAAAACGACACTGGCCAAGATCATTGCCGAGACCACACGCGCAAGCTTCATCGAATTCTCAGCGGTGTTGAGCGGCATTAAGGAAATCAAGCAGGTGATGGCCGCGGCGGCCCACGCTGCCGAGTTGCATTCCCGGACCATCCTGTTCGTGGATGAGATTCACCGCTTCAACAAGGCGCAGCAGGATGCGTTCTTGCCCTATGTGGAGCGCGGGACAATTCGCCTGATTGGCGCAACGACGGAGAATCCTTCGTTTGAGATTATTTCG
Source organism: Occallatibacter sp. (assembly GCA_049582405.1). Classification (GTDB taxonomy): domain Bacteria; phylum Acidobacteriota; class Terriglobia; order Terriglobales; family Acidobacteriaceae; genus Telmatobacter. The sequence goes on from JBAUTX010000074.1 coordinate 8,659, forward strand.
GCGCTCCTCTCGCGCTGCCGTGTCTATGTATTTCAGCCTCTCAGCGAGGAGCGCATCGTCGCGCTGCTCCGCCGGGCCGTAGAGGACCGCGAGCGCGGCCTGGGTGCACTGGGACTTGCCGCTGACGATGACGCCCTGGCGCTCATTGCTAGCTACTCCAGCGGCGACTGCCGGAACGCCTACAACACACTTGAGGTTGCGGCTCAGCTCGCCCAGGCAGGCGCCAAACGCATCGATAAGGGCATCGCTTCCGAGGCCATCCAACAGCGCGTGCTGGTCTACGACAAATCAGGCGAGGAGCATTACAACCTCATCTCCGCGCTGCACAAGAGCGTGCGCAACTCCGATCCCGATGCAGCGCTCTATTGGCTGGCGCGCATGTTTGCCGCAGGTGAAGATCCTCTTTACCTGGCTCGGCGTGTGGTGCGCATGGCGGTCGAAGATATCGGCCTGGCTGCTCCTGAAGCGCTGAACCTGTGTCTTTCCGCCAAAGAGGCCATTGATTTCCTCGGTTCACCGGAGGGCGATCTCGCGTTGGCTGAGGCTGTTGTATACCTTTGCCTGGCGCCCAAGTCGAACTCGGTCTATCTTGCCTATGGCGAAGCGCAGCAGGAGGTAGAACACACGCGGCAGGAGCCGGTTCCCTTGCATCTGCGCAACGCTCCCACGCGCCTGATGAAGGAACTGGAGTATGGCAAGGGCTATCGCTATGCACATGACGAGGAGAATCGGGTCGCGGACATGGAATGCCTTCCAGATTCGCTTCGAGGTCACCGCTACTATAAGCCGACGCAGGAGGGCCGCGAAAAACTGCTGGCGCAGCGGATGGAAGAGATCAGAAGGATCAAGACAGGCAAGCGAGAGGGATAATCAGCCCTCAGCGCCAGTTCCTTCCGAAAAACTAGCTCGAATTGCTTGCGCCAGGAAGCGCCCCAGCGCTTTTTCGCCACATACGTTATCCCAATACCTGAGCGCCTGCTCCTGCATGGCTTCCAGCCGGTCTTCGTCGGCGAGCAAGGGCAGGAGGACATCTTCCAACTCGTCCCAGTCATCAAGCTGAATCGCCGGTGCGTTGCGATAATACCATTCGTTCGGCAGCGGATTCGTGATGACCGCACATCCACTCTTGAGCCCCTCAAAGAACCGCCAGGTGTCCGCGACGGAACCGCGCGGGGCCAGACACACACGGGTATTCATCAGCTTTTCAGAATAATCATCGATGTTGGTCAGCGTATTCGTCGCTTTCTCTGCATGCACCATCACAGATTGAGCCAAAGCAAGCTCGGGGTGCTTTTGCTCGATCTTCTTCACCGCTTTCACCAGCGACTCGCGGGCCAGACTCCTCGGCGCGCCCAGGTAACGTCGAACGCCAAAGTCCGAGCCAAGCGAGATGCCGCCTGAGAAATAGTAGCTTCTTGAACGCTGGCGCATCGGCCTCATCGGCACATCCGTCAATGCGGCAGATCCCCACGGCAGATGCACAATATTGGCTTTGGTGTGGACAGGTGCCGGCCACGACCGTGGCGGAAACCGAAAGCGCAGCCAACTGCGAAGGTGCCGCTCCCAATTGCGTGCGTGCTTTGCAGTGAGCAGAACCTTGAGCCAGGTGAGCGGGAACCACCGACGTATCCCCAGATAGGGGTAACGGCTCATGACGCGCGCAACGAGCCTGACATGCCGCGCGTATCGCGGAATCATTCCCCACTCCTCGCCAATCAGAATCGCAACCACGTGCGGTCCATATTCCGGCAACGAGTCGTTATTCCAAGTGAGATAGCAGTGAAGGTCTGTACCGTCGAGATGTTTCTCCATCTCGACAAGAGCCTTTCCGAAATAAGGACAATCGCGCGGAAGCTCCGGACCTGGATGAGCTGGATCCCAGGGGCGCGGCGCTGCATTGGGCTCCACGATCAAGTGGCGAATCATTCGAAAGGACGAGTCCCCGTGAGGTGAACCGGCTGCCGCACTTTACGACTCAATTCCTAAGCGCGGAAGACGTAGTATAGCACCGACTTTTCTCATTTCTGGATGGAGCTGCCACGCTGCGGAAGCTCAGAAAGCGCATCCATGACAATGCCCGGCGTGAGCACCTGCGGCAGAATCATGGGACTGCTCTGACCCGGAACATACAACACATACGCCGGCACGCCGTCGCGGCCAAGCGTCGTGAGAGCCTGGGTGATGGCTTCATCGTGGCGAGTCCAGTCGGCGCGCAGCAGTGCGACATGGTGCTCCGCAAAGGCTTGCTGCACTTCCGGCTGGTCCAGGGCGACACGCTCATTGACCTGACAGCTGAGGCACCAGCTTGCCGTGAAGTCCACGAACACCGGACGACCTTCGGATTGATATCGACGCACGGCATCCGGCGACCATGGCTCCCAGCCGGCTTTGCCTGTCGACTGCGCAGATGGCGCCGTCTCGCTGGCGAGCTTCTGAGGCGCGTAGATGCTGAGGAGTACAACGGCAAGCACCAGTAGCCCTGCAACCACGGTGGCCCATCGACGGGTCTGCCATCGACCAAGAAACCAACCGGCGATCGCAAGCAGCAGAAAGCACATCAGGAGCACCGCAAGAAGCGCCGCGCCGTAAGCTTGCGCCAGTACCCAGGCGAGCCAGATGACGAAGGCGAAAATTGGGACCGCAGTTGCCTGTTTCAACACGTCCATCCAGGCGCCAGGGCGCGGAAGCACGCGCGTCCATGCAGGCTGCAGTGTGAGCGCGACGTAGGGCGCAGCAAGGCCCAGCGCAAGCGCGGTGAAGACTGCAAAGGTGACGGCGGCAGGCTGGGCAAGCGCGTACCCGATCGCGGCCGCCATGAATGGACCCGTGCAGGGAGTGGCGACAATCACAGCCAATACGCCGGTAAAGAAACTGCCTGCATAGCCATGTTGAGCCGCCAGCGAGCCGCCTGCACTGGTGAGCGAGAGGCCCATTTCGAATTGGCCCGCAAGCGAGAGCCCGAGGAAGAACAGAAGGGCCGCCATCAATTCGAGAAAGACGGGAGACTGGAACTGGAATCCCCATCCAAGCACCGAGCCCGCTGCGCGCAAACTGAGCAGGACGCCAACCAGTACCCAGAAGGAAACGACGATGCCTGCGGTATAGACGAAACCGTGTCTACGGAGCACGTGCCGTTCTTCACTGCCCGACCGGACCAGCGCGAGCCCCTTGAGGAACAGCACCGGGAAAACGCAAGGCATCAGGTTCAGGAGCACGCCACCCAGAAATGCAAGAAAAGAGACCTTCCAGAGAGGATTGCTCCGCGAGGGAGGCGTCTGTTCTGCAGGCATGGTCGGCGCAGATGTTTCGAGCGTGGAAGCAACCTGTCGAGTGGCCGTCGCCCCTGTCGCAACAGCGCTGCGCAACAACGCAGCATCGATCTCACCCGGCTTTGCACTCAGGATGAAGGCACGGCCCCCGGAAAGCTCCAGTACCCCCTTCAATTCGGCTGGATTTGCCGTCAGTCCCGCATCTTTCCTGAGGAGCACAAGTGCGCCATCTTTGAGGGGAGTGAGCGGCTGCGGGGCAGGATTATCGAGAATGCCCTGATCCGCAGGAAAGAATGCGGCCTCAGTCTCGCGCTGGCCCGTTTTCACCTGAAGGGCAAAGCCCTGCTGCGTCAATGCAAAATCGGCACGGTAGCCAGCCGGCATCGATTTGGGCAGACGCTCTTCAAATCGGTCGTAGAGGGCAGCGTCGGGGCCCGGTGCGCTTTGCGCCTGCACCGCAACATTGCGCGTCACCTCCAACTCTGCTTTGCCGGGGATACAGGTGGCGCGGCAGACGAGCCAGTCAACCTTTGCGTGCAACACCGCAGTGCCGGTCTTTGCCGTCTTTGCGACATCGATCGAAAACGGGAAAAGGACTTCGTCTTCGTAGCCGTAGTCCATGAGCGGACCGAGGGGCAGACGCTGCGGCGCGGGGAACTGCAACGGGCCTGCTGTAATGCCTGCGGGCAGCGCCCAGTGCATGTGCGGCGGCTCTCCCGCATCGCCGGCATTTTGCCAGTAGACGTGCCAACCCTGCTCGAGCTTGAAGTAAAGCCCGGCATGCGCAGACTGGCCCTGCGCGAGCGCCTGAGGCACGACAACGAGGCGCACCTGGACATGTGGTGCGTCAGCGGAGTCTGAGGCAGCATGCGCCGGAATGGCTGCCGCGATCAACAGGGCGAGTATGGCAAGGATATGGAATCGGCGCATGAGCAATATGGGAACCTCTCATTCGACGGGTGGGAAGCGCGGTCCGATACAAAAAATGTCGTCCTTTGCGCGCCTGACCCAGACGATCTTCAATGCTTTGCGGCGCGACGTGCATGCTCGCGAAAGATACAGTCGTTCTGCACACACTTCACTCCTGCTGCGCGGGCAAGCGCTACGGCTTCTTCATGCACGACCTCATCCTGCAGCCAGAGGTACGGAATGCCCAACCGGATCACATCATCCACGATGGCGGGCACATGCTCAGGTGCGCGAAAGACGTCCACAAGGTCGATCCCCGTACCGGTCTGCTCACGCGCAGCCGCCTGCGCTGCGTCAAGGTCGGCATAGCAGCGTAACCCCGCCGACTCTTTGAGAGCAGGATTCACGGGGAGTACGCGATAGCCATTCTCGGCGAGATAGTGGCCAACGTTGCGGCTCGCGCGCCAGGGCTTGTCGCTCATCCCCACGACTGCAACGGTGCGAGCCTTCTGAAGCATTTCTTCGATGACTGCAGGATCATTCCCCATAAGTCTCTCTACCTGATGCATCAAATTGCCTGCTACACATCCAGATCCACTTCAGGGCCGGTCGCGACCGCTGTCCCTCGACGCTTGGCCAGCAGGAAGCCGCGCAGGAATGGCTCGAGATACCCGTCCAGAACCTTGTCGACGTCACCCACTTCCACCTTCGTACGATGATCCTTTGCCATCCGGTAGGGCTGCAGCACATAGGAGCGAATCTGCGATCCGAAGTTGATGTCCAGCTTCGAGTCCTCAAGCTGCTTGCTCGCTGCACGCTTCTTTTCCAACTCGTGTTCATACAGGCGTGAGCGCAACATCTTCAGCGCCTTCTCGCGGTTCTTGTGCTGCGAGCGCTCGTTCTGGCATTGCACCACGATGCCGGTGGGAATATGCGTCATGCGTACAGCGGAGTCCGTGGTATTGACGTGCTGGCCCCCTTTGCCGCCGGAGCGATAGGTGTCGATGCGCAGGTCTTCCACCTTCAGGTCCACCTGGATCGAATCGTCAATTTCCGGCGAAACAAACACCGAGGCAAACGACGTGTGACGGCGCTTGGCGGAGTCGAAGGGCGAGATCCGCACAAGCCTGTGCACGCCGCTTTCCCCTGCCAGCAACCCAAAGGCGTACTCGCCCGTGATGGTGAAGGTGGCGGACTTGATTCCAGCCTCCTCGCCATCCTGATAATCATTCATCTCGGTCTTGAAGCCCTGCTGCTCGGCCCAGCGCAGATACATGCGCATCAGCATCTCGGCCCAGTCCTGGCTCTCGGTTCCACCCGCGCCCGGATGAACGGTGACGATGGCGTTGAGTGGATCGGTTTCGCCGGACAGCATCGTGCGGGCTTCGAGATCATCGGCAAAGGTGGCGAGCGCCTTGATGTCCCGTTCGAGATCCGCGAGCACATCCTCACCCTCGCGAGCGAGTTCAAAATAGGCGTCGATATCCTCGCTTCTGCGGACCAGTGCTTCATCGGCGGCGACAAGCGCCTCCAGGCGCTTGCGGTCACGCATCAAAGGCTGGCTGGCGGCAGGATTCGACCAGAAGGCTGGATCGGCCAGCTTTGTTTCCAACTCGGCGAGCTCCCGGCGGATGCGAGCAGGGTCAAAGATACTCCCGCAGGTCGCGAACCTGTTCGCGGACGGGAGCATAAGCGAATTCTAGATCGTTCAACGACATCGTCTGCTCTGCTTTCAAGACCTGACTTTGAATGAAGGTTTGAGTTGCAGGTTGGCGCGTACCGCCCAGCCCACAACCCCTAAAGCAAGTATGGCACAGGCCCATGCAAAGATGTCGCCATGTGCGGTGTAGAAGGTGATGTCATCGCGAAAGCCGTAGTGGGCGGGGAGTGCATCCACCACGTGGCGCGGAATGCTCTGGACGACGCGACCATCGGGATCAATCGCGGCCGTCACGCCATTATTCGTGTCGCGCAGCAGCCAGCGGCGATTCTCAATGGCGCGCATCCGGGCCATATTGAGGTGTTGCCAGGGCGCACTTGTGTCGCCATACCAGCCGTCGTCGCTGATGTTCACCAGCACTTCTGCCCCCAGCTGGGCAAACTCGCGCACCTCATCGGCAAAGACCGCCTCATAACAAATGAAAACGCCGTATCGATGGCCGCTGAGACGGAAGACCTTTCGCTCTGAGCCTCGCGTGAACTCGGAGACACGGCCAGTGAGCTTGCGCGCAAAGAAGAGCAAAGCCTTGAACGGAACGAACTCGCCGAAAGGCACGAGATGAATCTTGTCGTAGCGGCCGATGCGTGCACCATCAGACCCAATCACCAGCGCAGAATTGTAATCATGCCATTGCTGCTCCTCTGGCGCGTAGTCCATGCCAATGGATCCGATGACGAGTGGTGCCTGCGTGGCGCGAGCGATGGACATGAGCGCAGCCTGCAGGCGTGGATCCTGCTCGGCAAACGGCGCAGGGGACTCCGGCCACGCAACCAGGGCTGGACGCGCCGGCTGCTCCGCGCACTCAGGCTGAATCGCTTTTGCTCCTTCTGTCTGCGGAATACCTGCCAGGTAGCGCTTGCAGGTTTCTTCGGCCAGGTTTGTGAATTTTGCAATGTGCTGGTCCCACTGTGCGCCAGGCCACGCATCGTCGGAACCGACATCCAGGTTCGGCTGCACGAGCACGGCAGTGGCGGAAGTGGAAGCATCCGCCGGCCGGATTGCCAATCCAGCCAGAGCGACGACGAGTATCAGCAAGCCCGCCGTCGCGCTGCGGTACCGACTCATCCGGCTCTCCAGCACCAGTGCGCCCGCAAGCAGGGCGTTCCCCATGACCAGCAGAAAACTGATCCCATACACTCCAGTCCATGGCGCAAGCTGATTGACGAGCGGATTGTCGACTTGCGAGTATCCAAGCTGGTCCCAGGGCACGCTTGTAATGCGGGCGGCCGCTAGTTCCAGGGCTGCCCAGAGCAGGGGTGCCGCAGCCAGCGCCCATGAGGTTCTCTTCGTCGCACGGCGCACGAGCATGAGTCCGAGCCCAAAGAATCCGAAGTAGAGCCCGAGCACAAGACTGAAGCCGATCAGGAGAAGCGTCGGTGCCATGCGGGGCATGTCACCATACCGCATCATGGTGTCACGCACCCAGTAGCAATTTCCCGCATACCAAAGGAATCCAGCGAAATAGGACAGCAAGAATGCTCGCCGCAGAGGATGGGGGTGCTTCACCGTTGCAGAGGCCAGCACCGCAATGAGAAGCGGCACCAGGCCAAACCAGGCAAACATGCCTCGCCAGGGCGGCATCGGGCCACCCAGCGGGAAGGGCAATTCAAGCAGAGCTGCCGTGAGCGCAGCTGCAGCCCAGAACCTCCATGCATCAACTCGCATACAGGGGCGAGTTTAAAGCATCGGACATGGTGGAGCCTTCCGCGGCAAGAGCTTCAGCCTGTCAGCAATCGGGCAAAGGGACACTCCGACCTGAGGCTCGCGCGATTTTCCCTCATTTTGGCGGGCTGAACAGCGCAGGAACGGCTACAATCTTTGGCATGCACCTGGCCATCTTAGGTATGCGAATTCTCGAAGTGATGTTTTTTGTTGGTCTCGCCGGCTCCACAATTGTGGTGCTGATCAGCTTTATTGAAGATGCGAAGGAACTGTTTGGGGAGGAATAATTTGCAGCAGAACCAGGCCTGCAACATGGAGTCCCCATTTCGATTGACAATCTATTTACAGAGAAATAGACTCAGCCAGGGGCGGCGGAAAAATCCAATCCCCGTATCTTGACCGGCCGTTCTTCTCCGGCGACACACACGCGATGGCATCCACTCGAACGACCGTTGCCCCACCGTCCGACCGCGTAAGACTTATTGTCGCGTCCTCTGTGATGCTGACCTTCATCTCCTTCTGGCGCGCGGCCGCCATTGTTCTCAACGACTTAGGATCATCAGCCTTTTATGCCGGGGGCATTGCGGAGCAGGCTGTCGGCGCATCTGCCCCGTGGTTCATCCTGGGCATCATGCTCTTCAGCTTTGCCGTGAGAGCGGTCTATGTTGAGAGCTGCTCGATGTTTACCCGCGGTGGCGTTTACCGCGTAGTGAAGGAAGCGTTGGGCGGTACGTTTGCCAAGCTGAGCGTCTCGGCGCTGATGTTTGACTACATTCTGACAGGGCCGATTTCGGGTGTGTCGGCCGGCCAGTACATCACCGGCCTCATGAACGAACTCATGGTCGTTGCAGCGCAAAGCCACTGGCTTCCACCAGCGCTGATGGACGCGCACAACCATCCATTCCAGTTTGACATGAACTCCACTGCAGCCGTCTTTGCCGCGGCTGTGACGATCTATTACTGGTGGCAGAACATCAAGGGGATTGAGGAGTCGAGCGACAAGGCCCTTCGCGTCATGCAGATTACCACCGTGATGGTTGTCATTCTGCTTCTCTGGGGTGCCTATTCCGTGCTGGTGCGCGGCGCTCACATGCCCCCAGCGCCAACGCCTGCCCACTTGCATTTCAGTACGGACGCTCTGGGCTTCCTGAAGGGCACTCAGCTGGTTCCCGTGTTTGGTCTGTTCGGCATTCTGATGGCGTTTGGTCATTCCATTCTCGCCATGAGCGGCGAGGAGAGCCTGGCTCAGGTCAACCGCGAAATCCAGCATCCAAAGCTCAAGAATCTGAAGCGCGCGGCGATTGTCATCGCCATCTATAGCCTGGTGTTTACGGGTGGAGCCACACTGTTGGCGTCCATGCTGATTCCAACCTGGGAACGTACCCACATCTACCAGGACAATTTAATTGCGGGTTTGGCCATGTACATGGTCGGACCGGTCTTTTGGCGCATTGCCTTCCGTATCTTCGTCGTGTTTGTGGGCTTCTTGATCCTTTCCGGAGCCATTAACACATCCATGATCGGCTCAACCGGCGTCCTCATGCGCGTCGCGGAAGATGGCGTACTGACCGACTGGTTCCGCAAGCCACACCCAAGGTTTGGAACCAGCCATCGGATTGTGAACCTGGTTTTTGGCCTGCAGATGTTCACCATCATCGTGACGCGTGGCAACGTAATCACTTTGGGCGAAGCGTACGCCTTCGGAGTGATCTGGTCCTTTACATTCAACAGTCTCGCCATGCTCGTGCTGCGCTGGAAATATCACGGGGAACGCGGCTGGAAGGTTCCACCGAACATCCGGATTGGCAAGATCGAAATTCCTGTTGGGCTGGCTTCCGTCTTTCTTGTCCTGCTGTCGACGGCAACTGTGAACCTTTTCACCAAGTCCATTGCAACGGTCAGCGGAATCGCGTTCGCCGCCGGATTCTTTATCATTTTCACCATCTCTGAGCAGCAGAACCTGCGCAAACATGCCCTGACTGCGCGCGAAATGAAGGACCACTTTCAGCTTGAGCATCAGGACACCATCAGCAGAGAGTCGGTGGCGATACGTCCGGGAAGCATCATGGTGACGATGCACGATGCGACAAACCCCGCAGCTCTGAAGTGGGTGCTCTCACGCACAAAGACGGAAGACCGCGACGTCGTCGTAGTCAGCGTACGCATGATGGGCGTCGGCGGCCCTGAGTACCTGAGTGCGGAACAGCAGAGCTTCAGTGAGCATGAGCAAAAGCTCTTTACCAAGGCCGTAGCTGTAGCGGAAGGCTTCGGCAAGAAAGTCTCCCTTCTCGTGCTGCCAGCCGGCGATATCTTTGCGGCACTGGTCCAGGGGGCAAATTCGCTGGAAGTCGAGTCTGTGGTCTCCGGGCTTTCCAACTCAATGACTGCAGAAGAGCAGGCATTCCATCTTGGCCAGGCATGGGAAGCGCTGCCGGAGCCGAAGAGGCAATTTAACTTCTATGTGATTTCTCCCAGCGGCGAAGCCAAGTTCTTCTACATCGGGCCACATGCTCCCGCGCTGAGCCCGGATGATGTACAGCTCGTTCATCGCCTCTGGCTGAACATGCGCCGCGATCCTTCCGTCTCAGACCTTCATCACAGCGACATCATCACGTATGCCCTGACTCGGCTGGCTAGCCAATATGCCCGCGAGAAAGATGAGATCTTGCGGGATCTCCGCACTCGATCCGCCGATCCCATGAGCCTGCGCCCTGGCACTCCTGAAATTCCATCAACAGTCCGCTCTTCAAAGAGCTAAGGGATGGCTTGAATCTTGATCGCGGCTGCCCGCGACCCAACGGCAAGCCTTCTCTCCCATTCGGTCTGAAACGGGCCAGTGGCACTGACACGATGCTCAAGGGGACATGTAGCAGCTATGATTTGGGATGCCCTGGCCGGAAAGATCTCTCGATCCACCCTGGACCTTCGAGAATCCGGCAATGGTTGCAAAACGCTGTCTTCG